>NZ_CP046803.1:329689-659378 GCF_009763805.1 Vibrio cidicii
TAGCGCAAAATTTCCTCCCTAAATTCAAGCGTCTCATCAAATTGATGAGCAATGGGTTTCATTTTACTCTTCTCTTTTTACATATCAAAGAATTTGATGAGCTTTCTAAAAATTATCAATTTTACCTCTAGATGACCGCCCCTTAATCTGACTGTGCGGTTCGGGAACACCGCACTCACTAACAACGTCAGGGCTTATAACTTAAGGCTTAGATTAACAAATATAAATGAGCTAAGGAGCAACAATGAATTCAGAAAAAAGGAGTCGATATGTCAGTGGCTACCTCTGAAAACACACAATACTTTTCACCAAAAGAGATGATGGCAGAAGCAGAGAAATTCGCACTCAGTAAGGCGAATAAAACCAGCGCCATGACACTTGGGCTCGCCATTATGGCTGGTGCATTTATCGGCTTGGCGTTTCTTTTCTACATCACGGTAACAACGGGGAGCAGCAGCGCGGGCTGGGGACTAAGCCGCCTGGCTGGCGGACTCGCATTCAGCATGGGGCTTATTCTCATCGTCATCTGCGGCGGCGAGTTATTCACCAGTTCGGTTCTATCCAGTATCTCTTGGGCAAATCGACAGATCAGCTTTGGCAAAATGCTCACCATTTGGGGAAAAGTGTATGTCGGCAACTTTATCGGCGCGATGTTCTTGCTGCTGCTGGTAACCTCTGCCGGGTTGTATCAAAT
The DNA here is from genome assembly GCF_009763805.1 of Vibrio cidicii. Classification (NCBI taxonomy): domain Bacteria; kingdom Pseudomonadati; phylum Pseudomonadota; class Gammaproteobacteria; order Vibrionales; family Vibrionaceae; genus Vibrio; species Vibrio cidicii. The sequence continues at coordinate 330,384 of NZ_CP046803.1, forward strand.
GGATGGTGGTCAATGGGGATTGAATGCGCTCAACATTGCCCAGCACAAACTGCACCACACCACGGTTGAGGCATTTTCGTTAGGCATCTTATGTAACCTGTTGGTCTGTTTGGCAATTTGGCTGACATTTAGCTCGGCTAACGCGATGACAAAGGCCGCGATGACCATGTTACCCGTGGCCATGTTTGTAAGCAGCGGTTTTGAGCACTGTGTGGCAAACATGTTTATGGTGCCACTTGGAATCGTCATCGCCAACTTTGCACCGGACGCATTTTGGTCGCAAGTCGGCGTATCGGCCAGCCACTATGCCGATCTCAACATCGGCCACTTTATCACTGCAAACCTCATCCCAGTAACGTTTGGCAACATCGTCGGTGGTGCGGTACTGGTCGGGCTAGCAAACTGGTGTCTTTACCGTCGTCCATCACTGAAAACGGCAAGCATCAACACAATTACACAAACAACAAACATTACGTCAGTTAAGGAATTTACTATGAAAAACGCTTATATCGTCAAGGACATCATGAATGACACGCCCGTAGTACTAGGGGTTGAAATGCCGATTGCCACTGCACTCGATACTTTGTTAGATAATCAACTGGTCAGTGCTCCAGTCGTCGATATCGAAGGCCGCTTGGTCGGTTTTCTCTCCGCTCACGATGTGATGGTTGACCTATGGTGTCAAGATTACATTCCAAGTACTGAGCAAAAAGTAGTGGATCTGATGAGCCGCGATGTGATTGCGATTGACATCAACGACCGCTTAGTCGACGTGGTGGAATTTCTTTGTATTGATAAAGAGCAGCTTTATCCGACCAGCAGTATGGGCATCGCTACTCGCATGACTTCTCTCTCTTTGGAAGAGCGCGCGAAAAGTATGAAAGTCAGCAAGCCGCACGTTCTGCCTGTTCTGCAAAATGGCAAACTCGCTGGCGTGGTCTCGCGCAAAGAAGTGCTGGCAGCGCTACGACCAATCTACGGCGAGCGACTAAACCTAGTGATGTCTCGCGAACTAGAAAGAGCTTAATACGTACTCTAATACAGCAAAGCCTCCAAAATGGAGGCTTTGCTTTTTGTTGAATCAAAACTTACTTTTTGATCCCTTCAACATGCAATTCCATGTCCACGTAGCTAGACGCACCCATCACTGCGATATTGAAATCGGCCAGTTCTAGGCGAGTTTCACCAGTGAAACCAACACGCTCACCGCCCCATGGATCTTTACCTGCGCCGACAAACTCTGCAGCAATCGTGATAGGTTTGGTAACGCCGTGCAGAGTCAAATCACCCATTACATCGAGTTTACCGTTGCCTTTGTCCACCACTTTGGTGCTGGTGAACGTTGCTGTATCGAATTTACCCGCATCAATGAAATCGCTGCTGCGAATGTGCTTGTCACGCTCTGCATGGTTGGAATCGAGACTGCGAGTATCAACAACAACCTGCACCTTAGAAGCGGCAATATTGTTTTGATCGTAGCTCAACTCACCAGAAAACTTATTGAAACGGCCTTTGATAAAACTGTAACCCAAGTGGCTGACTTTGAAGTTAACTGACGCGTGTGCCCCTTTTGTATCAATCACATAGTCCGCTGCGTTGGCAGTAAATGGCAGTGCCATCGCAAACGCAAGCCCTGTAGCAAGCAGTGATTTTTTCATTTTGAAGCTCCTATCATTTTTTTTAAGGTATTGTCCTTGTTGACAAAGTGATGTTTTAAGGCGGCAAGCGCGTGAAGTGCCGCTAAACCGATAAGCAGCCAAGCTGCGTAAAAATGGACCGTACCGGCGATGTCTGACTGGTTTGCAAACAACTCACCCAAACTCGGCACAGTAAACCAACCGAACACTTCAATCCCGCGACCATCAGAGGTAGAGATGAGATAACCTGATATGAAAATCACCATCATCAGAAGATAAATCGAATGATGAGCCGCTTTAGCTGCCGCAATTTCCAGCTTAGAGCCTTCTATTTGCGGAGAAGCGGTAAGCGCTTTCCATAGCAGTCTAAACACAGTGGCGAGCAGCAAAAGAATGCCAACAGAACGGTGCCAGTCTGGCGCTGTTTTGTACCATTCACTGTAGTAAGAAAGATCGACCATCCATAAACCGACAGCGAACATGGCGACTATCACTACTGCCGAGAGCCAATGTAAAATCCGAGCCAGCGCATTGTATTGTGTTACTTGAGTTTTCTTCATGTGTAGATCACCACTCATTGCGAAATAGTTAATAAGCATAAGTCTCGGACTTAATATAACTTTTTAAACAAACTGAACGAAATTATTTACCAACTTTTACCCATCAGCGACCTCGCCAGATGAATCAACTTGTTCGAAAATTTCGAAGGAACTTCGAGCACGCGAAGAATAGGCCATTTTTATACCAGTACACTGTGAGCCACATAGATCTTTCCATTTGATTTATAAATAGTTTTTTCAATATGAGTCAGATAACACCGTTGCATAGGATGACAGGTAAGAGGAGTTAACACTATGTTAAAAGGCGCAAAAATATGGTGTTTTGATCAAGAACTTGTAAGCAAATGTTAGTTGGAGAAAATCAAACATGCTAACCTCACACGGCGTGAAACGTATTTGATAGGGAAATGACTTGCTACTCGATTTGGTTATAAAAAGCGTCAATAACTTTCAGGATGATTGTTTGAAGCTTTGCGAAAAACACTACCCAGCCGTGCATAATCACGGGATGAATGAGCATCATCTCGCTTTGGCGTTTGCACGTCGCATGCAAAACACCTTCCGACTGTTTAACCATGAAAGTGTGATTGAAGCGTTGGAAACCGTTGAGCAGCCCGATCTCCCTCACCAGTACCGAATCTCGTCGGATATCGGCACAGTATGGGTGTTGTCGCATCACATGATCAGTGCAGGAAAAACCTGTCGCGATAACCTATTGGCGTCCATCACCGAGTGGCAAAGTGAATATGGTTATGCTATCCAGCCAAACGATCTACTGTTTTTGGTAGGCGATCATTGGATAAGCCGCAGTAAAACCAGCCGTGAACTGCTCTATTGGTGGATGGGTGCATTGCCAGATCAAGTCACTGAGTACAGTGAACAAGGTATCTCTCTCTACACCTGTGATTCCCAGTTCACCCAAAGCCTTGAAGGGCGTTTTAACATTTCACCCTGCTATCTTAAATTTGGACACCCGTTACGTCGAGCAAAGAACCAGCAAATGATACGCAAATATATTCAGTTTTATGCTGTTTTGCAGTGGCATTAAATCATGTAAAACTGAGTGCACATACATTACGCCACCGAGGTAAAACAAAGCAACTGCACGAATATCAAGGGCGACAACAAAGTTTGACCTGCTTCGATAATCCTTGAGTAAAACCACAAGGGGGCTTGCTAAGTCTAAAACCTGTGGGTAGAAAGAATGAGGGCGCAAAACCCGCTAGCACAGTTTACGTTGTCATTTTGACAACTTTATTAATTTTGGGTGAGCCAGTTTCACCATATTGAATTTTGAGCCTTGTTTAGAATGAATACGCTAACAGCAGAAAAACTGGATGAATACATTTACACCTCGTGTGATGGACAGTTCCTTGCTTGCTACAAAGAAATGACTTTGCGCAGTGTTTTTCAGCCGATTTATAAGAAAGACATGACTTTGGTCGGTTTGGAAGCCTTGGTACGAATAGACTGCGCTGATGGTAGTACAATCCGACCGGATCTCTTCTTTCATTGCGATGATGTGTCACCAACGGATAGACTCAATGTCGAAAGACTGAGCCGCATTATTCATATCCGTAATTTTGCCCTTTCCCGCTACAGAGACAAACATCTTTTTTTGAACGTACTGCCACACGCCATCGAAACGACTGGCCAATGAAGAGCTCAGTTACAATTTTCTGCTAAGGACAATCCAAGAAGCTAACTTACGACCCAGTCAGATTGTCATGGAACTGATTGAAGTGCATGTTAACTGTGAGCAAGAGCTGCAGTTTGCCACTCGATCGCTCAGTCGCAATGGTTTTATGTGGGCAATTGATGACTTTGGCGTAGAAGCCTCAACCCATGAGCGCACTAGAAACGTACTACCCAACATCATCAAACTCGATCGATCTTTACTACAAAGATACGAGCAAGGCGAGACGGCATTGCTTCTGGCGGCGCTTGAATTTGCAGATGAAATGAATTCGATGACCGTGATCGAAGGGATTGAAACTGAACATCAGCTCGCTTTGATGAAATTGCTCAATTTGGACATGTATCAGGGTTACCTGCTTGCCATGCCCAAATCGCTATCGGAAGAACACCTGTTCAGTGCAGCTTGCTACGCTTAATCAGCTTTTCTTTCCCCGGCCTTGGTGGATTTTCAGTTTTGCCTTCATTTTACGCTTATCAGCCGAACGACTTTTACGTTGACCCGCTGGATTGTTGTCTGTGAAGGTGCTGGCAGGGCTCGGCTCAAAACCGGCTAACCACTCTTGCGGCAGACGTTGATCAAGTAAGCTCTCGATCGCTGTTAGCAAATACTCTTCATCGTGGGACATAAAAGAGACAGCTAAACCACTTTGCCCGGCGCGTCCGGTACGACCAATGCGGTGCACATAATCTTCCGCTTTGTAAGGCATGTCATAGTTAACCACTTGCTCAAGCTGAGCGATATCCAGCCCGCGCGCAGCAACATCGGTCGCAATCAAAGCTCTCACTTTACCGCTCTTAAAATCATCCAACGCTTTCTGACGTGCGCCTTGCGCTTTATCCCCGTTAATCGAAGCTGCTTTAATGCCATCAAGTTTCAGTTCACTGACCAATTGATCGCTGCCCTGCTTCGTTTTGGTAAACACCAGTACCTGCTGCCAATTACGTGAACCGATCAAATACGCCAACAGTTCACTTTTACGCTTTTTATCCACCGGATAAACCATCTGTCGTACTTTCTCGGCGGTGCTGTTTGCAGTCGCGACTTGGATCTCTACCGGCTCTTTCAACAAGCGATAGGCCAAGGCTTTAATTCGAGTGTCAAATGTTGCCGAAAACAGCAGTGTTTGTCTCGCCTCTGGCATACGCTTTAAAATTCGCTGGATATCCGGCAAGAAGCCCATATCTAACATGCGATCCGCTTCATCGAGCACCAACAACTGCGCGTTAACTAAAGTGGTTTTTCTAGTAAACAGGTGATCAAGCAGGCGTCCCGGGGTTGCGATCAAGATGTCCACGCCATAGGCTAAATTCTTCACTTGAACATTGATGCTGGTTCCACCGTAAACAGTGACGATTTTTAACGAGGTGTGCTTGGCGTATTGACTCAAATTGTCAAATACCTGCTGTGCCAGTTCACGGGTAGGCACAACCACCAGCGCTCTTGGCGTTGCGCTTTCTTCTTCAGTATTCACATGGCTGGCTGACAACATTTGGATAAGCGGTAAACCATACGCAGCAGTTTTCCCTGTTCCGGTTTGAGCCCCAGCTAGCACATCTCTACCAGCAAGGACATGCGGGATTGCTTGCTGCTGCACGGGTGTGGGTGTTGAAAAACCGAGTTCAGATAAAGTGTCGCTCAACGCTGGTTCTAAACCGAGTTCAATAAATTTCGCTGTCATGGGGCCCCCGTAAAAATGAGCGCGGATTTTACCAGAGCCAAGTCGATTAGACTATTGATGAAGCCAACTCTTTCTGCTGATTGAGAGCATACGTCATCACTTCAGGATAAAAATGCGCAAACTGCTCGACGAAAAATGGATAGTGGCGAGCAAGCGTCATACCACACTCACTTAATGGCGTCATACGTGGACTGCGCTGTGACATTCTTAACAAAGCAAATTCAATATTTTGCATCGACTGGTAGGACTGTAGCCATCGTCCTGACCAAATTTTATCATTAACCAAGACAAAACGATCTGGTAAGGCAACTTGCGGAGCGTCATTGACGGCCCTTTGCGCGAGCGCGACAAAATCCTCCAATGTTTGTGGGTGATAATCCGACCAATGAGACGCCAGGCAGTGATCCCAAAACAGATCTAACGCAATTGGGGCAAAGCGCCTTAGTTGTGTAGGAAAGCGCATTTTGCACTCGCTGAGTAAATCATGCTGATCAGTGAAGCTGTCGATCAGGCGATGCAAACGGATACCATCTGCAATCGCTTTCGGGTAGTGTGGGTAGGGATCACCTTTGACAAAATCGCCCAGCAAATTACCCAACAGATTACTGCCAGCAAACTGGGCGAGGTGCAGGTGAGCAAGAAAATTCATTCTTTGATGGGCAATCAATGCAATGCGGGAGGCAAATGTCGGCGTTTAAACACGAGATTATGCATCGGCTTCCGCTACAGATTCTTGCTCTTGATAATCAGATAGGTCAAAGCCGATTTCGAGCGCATCCAGCCATTCCAGAGATTCTTCATTCTTGAGATATTGGTCTGACATAAGACCTCCTTGTGTGTCGAGCAGATACATTCTGCTCTTTAATCTTTGTCGCAACAGATGTTATAGGCCACATTAGTAACACAAGAAAGACGCAACTTCTATCTCCGAGATACAGCTCATAAGTAACCGTTTGCTTTAATTTAAATGCGTGACGTTGCACAAAAGCTTAACGGCAAGTGAGCAGCTCATGTGTCATGGAAATGACATGACAATGAGCTATTGTTCACAATTTTAAGAATGGGATGAATTGTTATTACATGATTTTCTAATCTATATCTCATAATCTCGGCAAATATATCGATAACTTTAGTCATGAATCGATCTCTAAACGGAGTTTATATGAGAGAAGTTGAATTCAGAACCATTGATCGCTTGTTTATCAAGATGTCCATCAATGACAAAATCTGGGTAATTTTTGCGCTGTTTATTATTGCACTATCCGCCGTTGCGGGTAACCACTATTTAACCAGCTTAGAGCACATTGAAAGCCAAGCAAAACTGGCGGCCGAATCTCAATTGAAAGGGATACTCGCCACCAATGATACCAACGTGATCCTCGCCCAAAATGGGGTATCACGAGTCAGCAGCGCCCAAGCGGCTGTTTACCAAGACGGCGTGACACGTGTCGTGCAGCAAGGTCGCGATGGGCAATACTATCAACTGACAATCAATAGCAAAAACACCGACAATAATCAGCGCTCTTCTACTCTCACGACATTTTTGCTGAGCTACCTGTGGGCGATTCCATTTGCCATTTTCTGTTACTGGGTAGCCACCTTCTTGGGCGGGGCTTTGTGGGTGCTCTACACCACCACACAAAAAATTGCTGAAGGTGACCTCACCTCTCGTTTGGGTTTTCACCCCGGTCGAGACGAGTTCGGCACTATAGGTTGTGCTCTCGATAAGGCGATGGATACGCTGACTCAGTTGGTAAAAAGTGTCAAACAAAACGCAACGACGCTTAGTGAAACCAGTGCCTCGTTTGAAAGTGAGATGAAGCAAAGTGGCGTACAGATTAATAATCAGTATTCCTCTCTTGATTCCGTTGCTACCGCGATGGAAGAGATGACCGCTTCGGCGAAAGAAGTGTCGAACATTTCCCAGCAAGCCACACACCAAACGGAGTTGGATGCTCAACACATCGAAGGCAGCCATAAACGCGTTCAATCTGCGATTGCTGAAATCGAAAAGTTGTCTGGCTATATTGAAAAAGCGTCGACATCGGTCTCCACGCTCAACGAAAACACCACACAGATTAACGAGGTGATCACCACCATCAACGCCATTTCAGAGCAAACCAACTTGCTGGCACTGAACGCGGCGATTGAAGCCGCTCGTGCGGGCGAACAAGGCCGAGGTTTTGCGGTTGTTGCAGACGAAGTTCGCACTCTCGCCAGTCGCACTCAAGCGGCTACAGTTGAAATTCAGGCGATGATTGAAAAACTGCAAACGGAGAGTCAGAACATCGCTTCAATCACCGCGCAAACAGTCAATCAAGCGAAAACCAGCAGCGATTTAATTGCCGATATTGGCTCTGATGTCCAAGCTATTGCCAGTTCTGCGCGCTCTTTGATGGATATGAGCATTCAAATCTCCACGTCCGCTGAAGAGCAAAGTGCGGTTGCCAACGACATCGCCGCCGAACTCAGTGATATCCGTACACAGTCAAACGCGATCCGCCGAGTTGCAGAGCAATCTTCTCTGGGTGTGGCGAACCTGACCAAAGCCTCTGCGTCGTTAGGGCAAATACTCAAACAGTATCGTACCCAATAAATCGAATCAGTCTGAATGGCCTTCAAAAAGCTCCCTAGGGAGCTTTTTGTTTATCGGGGAGATTTCACTAAAAAGACTTTTAAATGCTCACTTAGTTGTATATTTAGCATGAAGTCCGTCTCAAGTTTTTGTTAATTCACATGAAAAAGTGTCGTGAAGTTAAACATTTGACCTATTCTATCAGTGCCAATTTTTTGCTGCTGGTGACTAAAATGACAACTTACAAATATATAAACACAAAAGATGAGATCCTCTGCCCTCTCTGCCAAAACGATGAATACATGCTGTCATCGGATGGAGAGAAGTTCACCTGTGCCGCCTGCGGGTTTCACACCAAAAACTTCAGCGCCGTTCAATCGGCACTAGCAATACCTGCATATCCACGCAAACCTGTGCATATACACACTATCAGTGCTGCTTGTCACTAATTTTGTTCGTGTCCGCCACTAAGGCTATCAACTCTTCCAGATGCTCGATTTTCGTTACTCGAGCATCTTGGATTTGATTGGGTTGAAAACCATTGGCCAAATAATATGTGCGGATCCCCGCACTTAAACCCGCCTTAACTCCTTTTGCCGTATCATCGACATAAATACATTCTTCGGGTAGAAAGCCCATATTGAAAGCGCTGTACATCACCAGGTCCGGATCTGGCTTCCAACTATTGGCATCAAATGCTGAAAAAATACGCCCATGAAATCGTTCTAGTAAGCCTGTAAGCTGTAAAGAATACTCAATCTTGTCTTTAGGGCCATTCGAAATCACACAGTATTCGATCCCCCACTCTGCAAGAAAATCAAGCAGCGTAACCGCCCCCGACATGGCTTTTAGATGGCGATAAAAGAGCTTTTTAACTTCACTGCGGTAGAGCGGTTCAAGCACATCCAGCGACACATTTAACTCGAACATGGTTCTGGCATCGTCGAGAATATCCGCCAGTTTACCCCCTTTAAATTGTGCCGTTACTTTATCAAGCGGCACTTCAACATTAAAACGAGCAAAAACACGCGTTAGCGCTTGGCAACAGAGCGTTTCGCTATCGACCAAGGTGCCATCACAATCAAATATTACGCACCGAATTGGACTCATCGCCATCGTGCCCTCTCTTATCCCAGCCAAATTTGAATATTGTTGTCACCAAAAATGGCAACTTAGATATTTACTATAAAACGCGGCGATGAAGAGAAAAGGACACGCTCTGCAAAAGACGACAATGGCTCGATTTAATTTGCCAATATTTAGGAGAGATCACCTATTTATTGGCCAAGCTAAAGAATTTGCATGCCCTACTTCCTGAGGTTGATAGCAAGCTTTTGGGGGAAGAAAACTAGAAAACTGTTTGTTAATCAGTCACAACGTTGACATTGTACCTTGTTGATCGCTAAGAGCCAGACACGCGATCAAACCTCGAGCAGAATTGACGTTGGAACAGGGCTCTCCATCCTCACGGTAGCGATAAGATCAGCGACGTATTTTTCTATTTCTTCTAACTTGGTTTTGTCTCTATAAATAATGTCAGAAGCCAGAAGTTGGTCGTCGCCATGTGTCAGCATCAATGCTCCTACTGGCTCGCCCGCTGAAAAGCTGACATACAACGCATGCTCTGGGGCAAGAATAATCTGAGTGAGAAACTCCACAATCAATGCTCGTTTCCGCTTCACTTGCCCAACGCTTAGATTGCAGTATGGAAAAAAGGATGGTTAAACGGTGGAAATCAACTAGAAAATGTTCCAGCTCGTTACCACTTTTCTCTAACGAGCAGCTTAGCGGTTGCAAAGTGCGCTCACTCAATGAGCGCTGATAAAGCGCCAGCCCTTCTAGGCTTTCTTTGGTTGGAAACTCACACTCCACCTGGTCGTGGAGCCATTGATTCTTGCTCGCAACCAGCGGTGATTCAATATGCATTTATTAATCCCAAATATCGCAAATTTTCGGAGTACAGATAGTAGATTTCGGCGAGGCGCTACAGCCAGCCAGCAACCCCAGCGTGATCACAACGACAATCAGTTTAGCTTTCATAACTGGTTCCCTTGGTGTTTTATGTTTCCCAGCAAGCTTTATACCATACCACGCACTATAGCGACTGTTCTAACAAAAAATGGTTACTCCTCAACGTAAAGGAAACCGCTGCACATTTGTGGGCAACTTGGGAATAAACGCAAAAGCTGCTAAGGTAGCAAGGTTTACATTGGCTCGGTCAATAGGAAAAGTATATGAAAACAAAGATATTAGCTCTGCTGCTTTGTGCAACGCCACTGCTTTATGGTTGCGGTAGCGACGAAGTCGGTGATGTCTCTTTAGGCTTGTTTACTATGAAAGACATCAAACTCAATACGCTGGTGGATCCTTTGGTGCCTGGCGTAACTTGCCATATTGCGAGTATTGAGGCGGATTTTAGCTTGGCCGATCCCAGTGATAGCTCGATCGCATGCCGCCAAACTGGGGAAATCACATCCGAGATGATCGCTGCCATCGACAAATCCGATTCGGGCGAAGTGGTGTTTAAGAAATCAAAAAGTGTCTTCTTTAAGTCGATGAAGATTCGTCGCATTTTTGATGCCAAAAATCAAACCTTGATGTACGTTTCCTATTCCACCAAAGAGACTTCCGGCAGCTTTAAACATAGCTTATCGACGGTCCCACTTTGGGGAACAAAAGCTTATCAAGAGACTTCGACAAACAAGCAATAATCCGCACTTCTGCTGTTCATTTCTTCAGCAGCCAGGGTAAGTTGTAACAAAAAGGCGCTCGATTGCAAAAAAACGTGATATCATGCGCCTCTTTTTTTCTCAGTTATTAACTAGCATGAAGTTTCCTGGTCAGCGTAAATCTAAACATTACTTCCCCACGAACGATCGAGATCCTCTGGTCAACGAACTAAAGGCCGCACCAAAAATGTTTCGCCCAACCGTGGTTGGCGTTGGACAGACTATTGTCGATATCGAAGCGCGTGTGGACGACGATTTCTTAGCCAAATACGAACTGAGCAAAGGACACTCGCTGGTTCTTGAAGAGAGCAAAGCGGATGCGTTGTACGAAGAGTTGATTGAACGCGGTTTAATCACCCATCAGTACCCAGGCGACACCATTGGTAACACGCTGCACAATTACTCTGTGCTGGCCGACAGCAAATCGGTGCTGTTGGGCGTGATGTCCAAAAACATCCAAGTCGGTTCTTACGCCTATCGCTATTTGTGCCGTACATCGTCGCGAATGAACCTCAATCATTTACAAACCGTCGATGGGCCAATCGGCCGCTGCTATACCCTTATTTCTCAAGATGGCGAACGCACTTTTGCCATCAATGAAGGCCACATGAACCAGTTGGCACCAGAGAGCATTCCTGAAGAAGTATTTGAGAAAGCGTCAGCACTGGTCGTCTCCTCTTATTTAATGCGCGGCAAGCCCGAAGATCCGATGCCACAAGCGGTACAAAAAGCAATCGAATATGCGAAAAAGCACCAAGTGCCTGTGGTATTGACGCTCGGTACCAAATACGTGATCGAAGGCAATCCACAGTGGTGGCAAGAATACCTGCGTGACAACATTACTGTCGTGGCGATGAATGAAGAAGAAGGCTTTGCATTGACTGGCGAACGAGATCCTTTACAAGCAGCGGATAAAGCATTGCAGTGGGTTGATTTGGTTCTTTGTACTGCCGGCCCCGATGGTCTTTACATGGCGGGTTACACCGATGAAGATGCCAAGCGAGAAACCACGCATGATATCTACCCAGATAGTATCGAAGGTTTTAACCAGTATGAGTTTAGCCGTGCGATGCGACGCAGTGACTGTAAAGCGCCAATACGCGTTTACTCGCACATTGGCCCTTACCTTGGCGGGCCTGCGGAGATCAAAAATACCAATGGTGCTGGGGATGGCGCACTCTCGGCTTTACTGCATGATATGGCGGCCAACGCTTTTCACCAACGAAACGTGCCAAACTCAGTGAAACATCAGCATATTTGCCTAACGTACTCTTCTCTGTCACAAATTTGTAAATACGCCAACCGCGTGAGCTATGAAGTGCTTACCCAGCACTCTCCTCGCCTCTCACGTGCCCTTCCTGAAAGGGAAGACAGCTTGGAAGAAGCTTACTGGGATCGCTAGTAGGGACATTGAGCTAGGTGGCTGCCAACGGGCAGCCTTTTATTTTTGATCTCGGCCAATATTTACCGAAATAATCTAGTTTGCTCCCAATCAGGTTAGATATACTGCTTTACTACTATATTTAGATCCGTATTATTCGCACGCAAACGTTTGCTTTGGCAAAATCAAAAGGTTCAGCATGCTTTCAGATATCGATATTTGTCGCTCGACACCACTCCTTTCCATAGACAAAATTGCTCAACAGGCTGGCTTGCTGCCAGATGAATTTGAGACTCACGGTAAATACAAAGCAAAAGTATCGGCAAAATGCGTCTCTCGCTTAGCGGACAAACCCAACGGCAAGCTGGTTTTAGTCACGGCGATCACACCGACACCTCTAGGCGAAGGGAAAACAGTCACGACCATTGGTCTTGCGCAGGGTTTACGCGCACTTGAACAATCGGTCATGGCGTGTATTCGCCAACCTTCCATGGGGCCAGTCTTTGGTGTCAAGGGTGGCGCTGCTGGCGGCGGTTATTCACAAGTTGCACCGATGGACGAACTCAACTTGCATTTAACCGGGGATATTCATGCGGTTACTGCGGCGCATAATTTAGCCGCTGCCGCCATTGATGCCCGAATTTATCATGAACAGCGCGAAGGTTATGCGGCGTTTGAAGCTCGCACGGGCTTAACGGCACTGCGCATTGACTCGAATCGGGTGGTGTGGAAGCGCGTGATGGATCACAACGATCGTGCGCTGCGCAAAGTTCTTGTCGGTTTGAATGACGAGGGCAAAATTATTAATGGGTTTGAACGAGAAGAAGGTTTTGATATTTCTGCGGCGTCAGAGTTAATGGCCATCCTCGCTTTATCCAAGAATTTGCAAGATATGCGCACGCGGATCGGTAAAGTGGTTTTGGCGTACGATCTCGATGGCGCACCAGTGAGTGCCGAGCAGCTGCAAGTGGCTGGAGCGATGACGGTCACCTTAAAAGAGGCGATTAAGCCAACGTTAATGCAGACTCTTGAGGGAGTGCCTACACTGATCCATTCAGGCCCGTTTGCTAATATCGCACATGGTAACTCCTCGATCATTGCAGATGAGATCGCATTAAAACTTTCCAGTTACGTTGTCACAGAGGCAGGATTCGGTTCCGACATGGGGCTTGAAAAAGCGTGCAACATCAAATCTTCCACGTCGCATAAAGCGCCAGATTGTGTGGTGATTGTCGCCACGTTAAGAGGCCTGAAAGCCAACTCAGGACTATACGATTTGCGGCCAGGCATGTCTTTACCAGATTCCCTTTTTACCTGTGACGCCAAAGCCCTAGAAGCTGGTTTCAGCAACCTAAAATGGCACATAGACAATGTGCAAAAATATGGCTTACCTGTGGTGGTTGCGATTAACCGCTTTCCACAAGACAGTGACGAAGAGCTTTCACAGCTTGTCGAATGGGTACGGAAATTATCTCTGAATGTACGAGTAGCGGTGAGTGAAGGTTTTGCCAAAGGTGGTAAAGGAATGGAAGCTGTCGCCCGTGAGGTTATTGAAGCGTGTGCAGAACCGGCTAATTTTCGCTCGCTCTATCAACCTCAGCAAAGTTTGCAAGAGAAAATCACGACCGTATGTCGCAAAGGGTATGGCAGCGGCGAAGTGGAGTTCACTCCTTTGGCGCAGCAGCAACTGTCTCTATACCAAGAACTTGGCTTTGGCACGCTCGCGGTTTGTATGGCGAAGACGCCGCTCTCTATCTCTTCCGACTCATCACTAAAAGGCGCACCCAGTGGCTTTCCCATCACCATACGTGAAGTGAAGCTCTGCGCTGGTGCGGGTTTCATCTATGCTCTGACTGGCAATGTAATGACCATGCCAGGGTTGCCAGACAAACCAGCGTTTATGCAGTTGGATATCAACGAGAATGGTGAGATTGTCGGCTTAAGTTAAACTCTCCAAACAACTACTTAAACCTACACATTTACAGTGTAAATAGGCACCAAGCTGGCTTGATGCCTATTTAACCTCTGCTAATTTAATTTAAATATCAGTGATTTATAATTCATGGACATTAGTTTTAAACGCTTGAACATCCAAGCGCATCAAAGGATCGACTTTCCAAGATACTTTTAATCTCCACTGCGCGTGACAGCACTTGCTTTGGTGAACAAAGATCAACAAAATCGACCCGATGCCCATTTATCGTGCAAAAATACTCAATGAATGCATGTTTTTTGTGCAGAATCATAGATTATCTAACAAAAAGCTGAGCTTTTTGGGGCGATTAAATTGTGGCGTAATTCTTGTACTAATCTGATTAGGGATGCACTAATTCAGGGAGAAAATATATGCAAGATATCCTCGCTGTGATACTTGCCGGCGGTGTGGGATCGCGTTTGAGTCCGTTAACCGACAATCGGGCCAAACCAGCCGTACCGTTTGGTGGAAAATATCGCATTATTGATTTTACGCTGACCAACTGCCTTCATTCCGGTCTGCGTAAAATTCTGGTGCTGACGCAGTATAAGTCTCACTCTTTACACAAACATTTACGCGACGGTTGGTCGATTTTTAATCCCGAACTTGGGGAATACATCACGGCCGTCCCACCACAAATGCGCAAAGGCGGCAAATGGTATGAAGGCACTGCCGATGCGATTTATCACAACCTTTGGTTGCTAAACCGAAATGACGCAAAACATGTTGTTGTCCTTTCAGGCGATCACATCTACCGAATGGACTATGCCGCGATGGTTGAAGAACATTTGGCCAATCAAGCCAAATTAACCGTTGCTTGTATGGATGTTGCCTGTAACGAAGCGTCCGCGTTTGGTGTTATGGGGGTTGATGATCAAAACCGTGTTCACTCATTTATTGAAAAGCCAGAAAATCCACCACATATGCCCGGCAATGAAAATCGTAGTCTCGTGTCCATGGGCATCTACGTATTTGAAATGGAAACGCTAAAGAATGTTCTGTTGCAGGATGCTGAGAATGAACAATCATCGCATGACTTCGGTAAGGACATCATCCCTAAACTGATTGAAACCGAAGGGGTTTATGCGTATCAGTTTCTGCGGAGCAAAAGGGCGAGTTGATCGCGACTGCTACTGGCGAGATGTCGGGACGATTGACTCTTTCTATCAAGCCAATATGGACCTGTTAGAACCCATTCCACCAATGAATCTTTACCAGAAAAACTGGGCGATAAGAACCTATGAACCGCAGTTTCCCCCTGCGCGTACGGTCTCTTCAGGCACAGGCAATGAAGGGATATTTATCAACTCCATCATTGCTAACGGTGTGATTAACTCAGGTGGCTCAGTTCAGCACTCGATTGTCTCTTCCAACGTGCGTATTAATGACGGTGCCACTGTAGTTGACAGCATTATTTTCGATGCGGTCGAGGTCGGCGAAGGATGCCAACTGGTTAACTGCATTATCGACAAACATGTGAAAATCCCCCCTTACACTCAGATAGGTATCAACCGCTTCGAAGACGCCAAACGATTCAAAATCTCAGAAAGTGGTGTCGTTGTTGTTCCTGAGAGCTATCAATTTTAACCTCCCTCCTACATGTATTAAAAAACCCCCGTCTGAATATCAGACGGGGGGTTGCCTTTTTGGGCTATTGATAACTGGTTATGGACACGTTACTTCATCCCAGAACCAGTTCGATTGTGTTGGTGACTCCCACACGCCCGGGTTGTTTTTCGCCACGAAGCACTTACCGTTATAGATGACGGTATCGCCGCTTTTCGCTTGCGTTACACCCGGTTGCCATTGAATAACCTCACCCGAGCCTGTGTTTCCACCAGTATCTCCGCCTGTGTTGCCACTGCTGAGATCCGCAAGCGGTAAGTCTGGCTGCTCAAATTTGAACGCGTAGTCGACTCCGTTGATGTTCACACTGTAGTTCGCTGGGCCAGAAATCGGCAAGTAGTAGACCATGTCCAGTTCATAGGTTCCCCCGCAGGCAACTCTTTCCAAGCCGGAAGAGAGAAAGCCACACGGTGCATCACACCATCCAGACCGCCGATATTGTTAGCGCGAGTATGACCAGAGGCAATCACTTTCAAACCGCCACCAGACTGATCTTTTGCGTTATCTGGCGCGGAAACAGGAATGTCGAATTGGAACTCCGTTCCACCGGGGATCGCGGTGCCAGTGTTATTGGTAAAGGTCACTTTCGGGTTGATTGGGTAGTTCTGATCGCCGACTTTAAAGCCGCCCACAGAAACCGCGATATCCACTGTTTGCGCGGGAACCGCACTGGTTGCGACGGCATTGCCGTAAGGCGTTGCTGACTTGAACTTATCGTAAATCGCTTTGGTCATGGTATTACCCATGTGGTATTCACCATTGCCCGAGGCACAAGCTTGTTCCGTCTCGTCGATCGTGGTGCGCTTACCGTTTTCATCAAACACATAACAGCTGTAGTCGCCCGCCAGTTCCCAGAACATAATGCCGCCAATCTCTTTGTCGATCACGTAATCCGCTTTGACATTAATCGAGGCTTTATCTTCCGTGGAGAGGAAGACCGATTTTTCCGCGTTCCACAACCAAGGTGCGACCGCGACACTGTCATAGTGACGGACGTAGTTGCCGACCAGCTTGTCTTGTGGATCATTGGTAGGGTCAAGCTCATAGGCAGATGCGTACGAGCCGAAAATGCCGTTCTCTAGGTTTTTCGCGTGCCACATTGGGTTGGACCCCGCCCCCATCTCATCACCTGCAGCGTTGACATCATGCCACATGTTATCGATTCCGGTTGCACCATAGCCACAGTTGTTCTTCTCACCTTCGCCTGTTCCCGGCGCACATTCAGACTGATTTGGCAACGCTGCACGTCCCCACAGACCGTTGGTTCCGCCCTTCACACCCTGCCAGCCGCGCGTGTAGTACGGCACACCAATGTTAATGCGTCCTGCTGGCATGGAGCCGCGGAAATAGTGGTAAGCCCAGTCAGTGTTAAGGTAACCAATACCGCCGTACTGCGCCGTGCCATACACATTCCACTGTGCCAACTCAGAGTCTTCGCCTGTGTCAAACAGCGCCGCGTTGTGGCCAACGTGATCGTTCCACGCACCATGCAGGTCATAAGACATGATGTTGACGTAGTCGAGATACTTGGTGACATCGAACGTTTCCATACCGCGCAGCAGATAACCCGATGAAGGTGCCGCGATGGTCAACATGTAGTGGTGACCATCTTGCGCCGAGGCTTGATCGAGTTTTTCACGCAGTACTCGCATCAACTCTTGGTAAGAGGCCCAGAGATACTTACGACGTGGTTCCATAAAGGCTTTATCGTCTGGGTTACCCGCACCAGCCATGGAGGTTGGGTATTCGTAATCGATGTCCACACCATCAAACTTGTACTTGCGGATCATTTCGACGGCGGACGCAGCGAATTTCTCGATACCTGCGTGGTTAATCGAACCATCCGCATTCGTCGTCATGCTGTAGAAACCGCCATCGGCCACACGACTGCCATCTTCAGCGAAGTGACCGCCGGTTTCGGCCCAACCACCAATTGAAATCAGCGTCTTAACACCATATTTCTGTTTGTAGGTAGCCAGTGCACCAAAATGGCCTTTAAAGCCCAAGGTTGGATCAATTTCGACACCCGGCCACTCTTTACCCACCGCGGCGTTATTGGGATCATTGACGTTACCAACATTGACTTTGCCATCAGAGCCAATGCTGACAAACGCATAGTTGATGTGCGTCAGTTGTTCCCACGGAATGTCTTTGACCAGATAAGCGGCTTGCGGATCGTCGCCACTACGCCAACTGGTGAAGTAACCAATCACACGGCGAGGATGATCGGCGCCCATTTTTTCGCGGCCTTCCTCGTCATACACAGTACAGTAAGGTACGTTAACCCCCTCGGTCTGGTACAAACCATCCGGACGACACGATGCCACGGTCGCCGCACCGTTTACTTTGAGCGTTTGCGCCGCAGAGTCAGTCGTTGCGCCAAGATTATCGGTCGCACGAGCGAACACAGACAGGGATCCCGCTTGAGTAGTGGTGTAGTCGAGAGAATAAGGAGCAGTCGCCGCCGTACCGACCAGCACGCCGCCAACAAAAAAGTCAACTTTCTCAACCGTACCATCGCTGTCTGCGGCATTTGACGTTAAGGTCACCACAGCACCTTGCTCAACTGTCGTTGCAGACAGAGCCAGCTCAACCGTTGGCGCATTGTTGCCCGGTTGCGTCGATTCGACCGTCAACGTAACTTTGCTTGGCTGGCTAGCGGCGCCTTTATCATCATAAGCGACTGAGCTGAACGTGTGCGCGCCAGCTGTCGCCGTCCAGGTTGCAGAGAAAGGCGCAGAGCTGTCTTGACCAACAACCACTCCATCGACGAAAAACGCCACTTTTGCCACCAAGCCATCTTGATCTGCTGCGTTGGCTGACAATACAACCACATCACCCTCTTTCACCACATCAGTAGAGAGTGGTGAGGTCAATGAGGTCGTTGGAGCTTGGTTTACGGGATCAACCGGGCCGCCATCACACGCGCCAAGCGCTTTCCACTGCGCCCAGTCGCCTGAAAATTCGGCAGGGTCATTATTTTGTGTCCAGTAGCGGGCCTCGTAAGCTTGCCCTTGGTGCTGTACTTTATCGCCTCCGGTATAAACCGTTGCAGAGTTCCATTCTTGCAATGGCGAGCAGTCAACGGCGGCGTAGCTGTTGAAGGCCATCAAACATGAAGCCGTTAGGGTACTGAGTGTAAAGACACTCTTGGCGGCTTTTCCATTCTTTAAGCGCATACTTGCTTTTCCTTAAGTGATTGTTTCAACGTGAATCTGTCAGCGAATTTTCGTTTCGACGACTTATATTTCATCGTGAAATAACTTAAGTACAAGATGGAATTTTCACACCTATTAATTGCGATATTTATAAATTGACTCGCAAGAAAGCAGTGCAAACGTGCAACAGGATCGATCTTATTTTGTACCGACAACTAATTTCTGATTAATTTCGTACACTTAAATAATCTGGAAAAATCGTTCCTAAAACGCGCTTTTGAGTATATCTCTCTATGAATAAGCCCATCACTAATACATTATTGTGCAATATGTTTTATAGGTGCTGCATATCAGATAAAACGCGGTCATTGGGATGACACATTTCTATGCTGCAACGCTGCCACTCGGCGTTTCATTGAAGTGTCTTTTGTATTCGCGGCTAAATTGAGAAGTGCTGGTATAGCCGACCATTCTCGCCGCATCGTTGACCCGACGCCCTTCAAGTTTAATCAGTTCACGCGCCTTATTAAGCCGCACCTTTTTGATGTACTGAATTGGCGACTCTAAAGTAACGGAGCGAAAAGCGTTATGGAAAGCAGAAACGCTCATGTTGGCTTCGGCCGCCAAACCTTGAACCGTCATTGCGTTGGGGTAATCCTGATGTACTTTTTCCAGCACACGGGCAATTTTTGAGTAGAAGCCCTCTTTTTGAGCTAGTTCAAACAACACGTACCCTTCTTGGCTAAGCAAAGCGCGAAATACGATCTCTTCAAGCAAAGATTCACCGAGCATTTCACTTTCAACATCATCACAAAGTGCGCGCATGAGGCGTTTACAAACATCCAGCATCCGATCATCCATCTTGACTGACTTCAAACCGCAAGCTTCTTGACTCACAGGTACGCCAGTACGGTAGTTGAGGCTTTCCAGTTTATGCACCATTTTTTGCAGCAAGGGCAAAGGAATATCGACTGAAATACCCAGCAGTGGCTGATGCTCGGAAGCAAACGCCTCACACTCCAAAGGCATCGGCACGCCCACCACCAAATAATCATTCGGTCCATAGCAAACTGGCGTATCACCAATGTGGATATTTTTGCATCCCTGACCAAGCACTATGATTCCAGACTGATAAACAAATGGCTGGCGCGAATTTCCTCGGCTACTGCGATAAAACCACACGCCGGGGATTGGCGTCTGTGTGATCCCTTCCAAGCTGCTTAAGCCACGGCACTCCACATAGCTCTGCATTATCTCTGCCAATGTTTTCATTCATCCCCTCCACACAATTTTTGTAGTAATAGGCAAAATAATTCGAGTTTTAGGCCTGCAAATATCCAACACTCTGGACTATTATGCAACAACAAAAGCAAGACAAGTCAAACCAAGCAAGAGGTGAAGCATGAAGTTTTCTTACTCCAACCCAACTCAGATTTTTTTTGGTCAAGGGCAAATTAGCGCTATCACTCGCGCGCTGGACCCGCAAGCGAAAGTTCTGGTGATCTACGGTGGCGGATCTATTAAGAAGAACGGCGTTTATGACCAAGTGGCCAGTGCCCTAGAGGGATTTGACTGGGTGGAGTTTTCGGGTGTCGAACCCAATCCGACCAAGGAAACCTTGGACAAAGCGGTTCACATTGTGAAACAGCAGCAGATCAACTTTATTCTGGCCGTGGGCGGTGGTTCAGTAATTGACGGTTCTAAGTACGTGGCGGCGGCAGCAAAATACGAGGGCGATGGCTGGGACATTTTGACGGGCAAGCATCAGGTGAACAGTGCAACGCCACTGGGCGCGGTACTAACCTTGCCTGCAACGGGCTCTGAATCCAACTCCGGCGCGGTGATCACCAAAGCCGAAACGCAAGATAAGCTGGCTTTCCTTAGCCCTTACGTGCAGCCTAAATTTGCGGTCATGGATCCTGATGTGATGAAAACGCTGCCTGAAAAACAGCTTCTGAACGGCATTGTCGATGCGTGGGTACACGTGTGTGAGCAGTACATCACTCGCCCAAGCGGAGCGATGGTGCAAGACGCATACGCCGAAGCGCTTCTCAAAACATTGAAAAAGCTTGGTGAGCGCTTTGCCGATCGCGACAGCGATGAATGGCGCGCCAACCTGATGTGGGCGGCCAACCAAGCTCTGAACGGTTTGATCGGCAGTGGTGTACCACAGGATTGGGCAACGCACATGATTGGTCATGAACTGACCGCGCTGTGGCATGTTGACCACGCTCGTTTCTCTGGCCATTGTTCAGCCTTCTCTGCTACGTAACCAGATCGAGTTCAAACGCGCGAAACTGGAACAGATGGGTCGTGAAGTGTTTGCCTTACAAGGCGATGAACAGTTGGCAGAGCGCACGATTGATGCGATTGAAGCCTTCTACCACAGCATGGGCATTGCCACTCAACTTACCGAACATGGTGACGACAAAGAAGCTGCGATTGATGCGGTGATCAACCAACTGAACAACCACGGCATGGTGGCATTAACGGAGAACCAATCCGTGACACCAACTGAAGTAAAACAGATCCTAACGGCGGCAATTGCTTAGTTCTTCGATGGCATTATTTGTCGGCAAATCAATGAGACACTATTTCGTGTACAAAAAAGCCCGCTAGCGGGCTTTTTATAAGGTTAGAAAAAATCAATCGAATTGCGACCACTGCTTGGATCGCGCGTCGCTTGTGGTTTCTCTGTTTTCTTCCCTTTACCCGCCGCTTGAGAAAGCGCGTTCTTCTGCGCTTTTCGTTCTTTGTGCGCCGCTTTGCGGCCTGTGGATTTGGGGCCCGTCCCTTTGGGTTTAGCCGCTTTATTTTGACGAGACTTTTCTTTACGTGCAGTGGCTAGCGGCTTTTCTGCTTCTTGCTCCATCGCTTCTGGTTCAATCACAGGCGCATCGCACACTACCACGTAGTATTCCTGATTGAACTCAAAAAAATCCCCATCGTACATTTTGCGGCGTTTACGCGTTTCCAATTCGCCGTTCACTGCCACATAGCCTTCGGCGATCACATGTTTCGCTTCACCGCCACCGCTCACCAAGTTGGCAATTTTGAACACTTTATACAGTTCAATCGGTTGACTGGAGACTTCAATACCAATCGCTTCTATTTCTATCTCTTCAGCGCAATCGGCATCGTCATAAGGGTAGTCTTGAGTCATGTGTTTATCTCGTTACAGAATTTGCCGCAGTTTAAACTGATAACCTGCCAACCTCAAACGAAATAGCTGAAACCAACTCGCGGCCTTGTTCATCGTCGATCTTCCAGAAATGAAATTCCCATGCTAAGAGACGTAATGAGCTAAAGTTAAATAAAACTCGGGCAGATGAAGAGGGATTATGCGGAAATCCAATAAGATAGGCTGGCAACTGTTGATCGGGCTGAGCACACTGGCAACGACCTCGCACGCGCATTCCACCCAAGTGATCATCTACAGTGACGACGCCTACCCGCCTTACAGTTATCAAATTCAGGGTAAAGCAACCGGCATCTATCCCGATATTTTGCGCCAAGTCTTTGAAAAAATGCCAGAGTTTACCGTCATCATTAAACCCGTGCCATTCAAGCGCGGTTTACGCTTGCTGGAAACCGGCAAAGGTTTTGCTTTGTTTCCTCCCTACAAATATCCAAATCGCCGTCTGTACGTAAACCCTTATTCAACGCCGATATTGAAAGAAGAGGTGGTGGTGTACTGTCACAACGACGTCAAGCTTCCCAATGGGCTAGAGTTGACGCGTTGGCCACAAGACTTTTACGGTAAGACTATCGGAATTAATGCCGCTTTCTCCATCGGCGGAGAGGCTTTCTGGCAGGCAGATCGCGATGGCAAACTGCGCGTCGAAGAAGCCAAGGATAATCAAGAAAACATTCTGAAGATGCGGGCCAAACGCATCGATTGCTACATCAATGATAAACTCTCCATCGCTTGGGAGATAAAACGCCTGAAGCAATCTGGGCGCATTGGCAAAAGCGAGTATTTTCAACTTGCTGCAATCGTGAGCACAGAATATGGCTATCTCGGTTACACCGCCTACGCGGAAGATTTTCCCTACAAGGAAAAGTTTGTGGCACAATTTGACCGAATATTACTCGACCTACAACAAGCTGGCGTGGTCGAGCAGGTGATTCGCACCTACACCGATTAACGCCTATCTTGAGGAGTGGTTTGTCCTTGATCACACTGGCAACTTGTAACCTTTTGAATTATTTAGCTCCCCGGGGGCTTTTTACGATTTCAGTAATATTCTGACCTTAGAAGAGTGGCAAAAAAAGCAGACTTGGTTAAAACAAAAACTGCTGGAGATAAATGCCGATGTGCTCGCGTTTCAGGAAGTCTTCAGTCCGGACGAGTTACAACAGTTGTGCCAGACACTGGGTTACAGCCATTTTGCTGTGGTTGATAAGCCCGATGTCAGCGACGAATTTATTTATACTTCCCCTGTATTAGCACTGGCTTCACGCTATCCGCTGCTTTCGGTTGATCCTGTGGTGCCCGAAAGCCAGCAGTTGACACAGTTGGGTGCAAATGGTGAGTTTACTTTTAGCCGCACGCCACTGCATGCGGTTGTCGACTTGCCCCATATTGGGCCATGCCACTTTATCGTGGTGCATTTTAAGTCTCAACGCCCTACTTTGCTGCAAAATGGGTCAGAGGATGCTCAGATGCAGGTTGCTGGAAGCTGGTTGTCCACCATACAAAGAGGTTGGGAAGCGCTATTACTGCGTCAATATCTGGTTGAAATTTACCTGAGTTTCGCTCAGCCGATGGCAGTACTGGGCGATTTTAACACGCACTTAAACAGTATCGAGCTACGCCCTTTGCTCGACACCAGCCAAACGCCGCTCATGCAAGATATTCGTCAGCTTGTCTCTTCTTCAGGCACCCAAACTTGGCCGCCGACCCACTATCATGGAGAGTTTGGACTGACGATTGACTACATTTTGCTTTCTGAAGAATTTTTCCCCAGCAACGCCGAGAAAATCGCCAACGTAAGCCAAGTTTCCGTTTGGGATCAGCATTTAGTCAGCCCCAACTTTGCTGATGACCAGTTCGCCAGCGACCACGCATTTGTCTCTGTCACCTTGTCATTGCTTTGATGTTACCAACCCTACATCCTGCGCACGATTTTACGTGGGATCAGCTCAACTCCCGGTTTGTAGCGTTTGGCCGAGGCGTTGAGTGCCAGTTCCAGTGCGCTGTCGGCAATCAACTCAAACTGTTGTGGTAATGAGTTCACTTTAAACGGCAGAAAATCCAACAAGCGATTGTCACCAAAGGTGGCCAGTTTTAACGAGCCAATCAACTCCGGTTCTTCGAGAAGCACATCCAATACACCTTCTAAAAGTGTGTAAGAGGTTGTGATGATGGCGTCGGGAACGCGATTTTGCGCTATCCATAAGCGCATGATTCGATAACCCTCATCGCGATGAAAATGCTCTCCATAGGCAGATTGCGCCGCTTTCCCCCACTTGCGCAGCGCCGATTCATACCCCTGGTGACGCTCGCGCGAAATGGTCAACTCGGGCAAAGCACCCAGCAAACCTATGGTGTGTATCTCATCACTCACTAATGAACTGGTGAGCTCGAATGCCGCGCCAAAATCTTCACTCACAACGCAACTGAAGTGCTCATCGTCTAAAGGACGGTCGAGCGCGATCACTGGCGTTCCCGCTTTCTGCATCTTGAGGTAGTAGTCATTAGCATCCGGCATACTGGTCGCGACAAACAGTGCATCAATGCGTCGACTCACCAGCGCTTCGGCCACTTTTTGTTCGGTGTCGGGGTCATCGTCAGAACAGCCAATCAAAATTTGGTAGCCCGCTTTGCGCGAGTTTTGCTCAAGCAGTTTCGCCAGCCGCGCATAACTGGTGTTTTCGAGATCGGGAATAATCAAACCAAAGGATCGCGAGTTCCCTGCTCTTAGGGACGATGCCGCATGATCGGGGCGAAAATTGTACTCTTCCACCACCGCCATCACTTTCATTTGCGTCTTTTCGCTGATCCGATATTTCTGCGCTTTGCCATTAATGACATAGCTGGCTGTGGTCTTAGATACACCAGCCAACTTGGCGATTTCATCTAGGGTCATTGTTCTCACCTTAATCTGTGCGCCGGATCATAGAATCCGCTTCTTGATCTTAAACTCGGTTGAATTATACGCTGAATCGATTCAGTATAAAAGCTGAAAGGATTCAGCAAACTTTGAAAGTTGTCTTAACTCAAGCTTAACTTGACAACAAAGTGCACAGCATGGGTATTCATAGGAAAAGTACTCTTTGCTGAATTTTTTTAAACAATTTGCTGAATCGGTTCAGCTGAAGATACAGCACTAGACTAAGAACCGAACCATGAACGAGTGCCAAACAAAGGCTAAGAGGCAACATGCTTAAACTCAATGAATCAGATATCACTCTACAACAGAGTGCCGAAAACAAACTGGACGCCATCCGCCACATTGCAGCGGCTTTAACCAACAAAGGCCTTGTTGCCGAAGGGTATGTACAAGGCATGCTCAATCGTGAAGGACAAAACTCGACATTTCTCGGTAACGGCATCGCCATTCCACATGGCACCACCGATACACGTGATTTGGTCAAACAGACTGGAGTGGCGGTTTACCACTTCCCACAAGGAGTCGACTGGGGTGATGGTAACACCGCTTATCTAGCGATTGGGATTGCTGCCAAATCCGACGAACACTTAGGCATTTTGAAGCAACTCACCAAAGTGCTGAGCGCAGATGGTGTTGAAGCGCGTTTAAAGCAAGCCTCCAGCGCCAAAGAGATCATCGCGCTATTAAATGGTGAAGTGCAACTTGAAGCGGAATTTGACGCCGCATCTATCCAGTTGCAATTCCCTGCCAGCGATATGGTGCAGATGAGTGCAGTGGCTGGCGGTTTACTGAAAAACAGTGGTTGCAGCGATGCCAGTTTTGTTGCGGATTTAGTCACCAAAACACCAACCCACCTTGGTGGCGGTTTGTGGTTGGTCGGCAGCCATGTCGGTGTCTCTCGTACTGCGGTTTCTTTTGTCACCACAGCCAATCACTGTGAATACAGCAACCTGCCAGTTAAAGGTCTGCTGGCGTTTTCTGCCTGTAACGATGCACACCAACCCATTCTGGCCAATCTTACCCAGCTTGTGTTCGACAAACAACAATCGACTCTGCTAAGCGCCAGCGCAGAGCAAGTCATCGCGCTGTTGAAAGGCGAAGAAAGCAACGCGGCCAGCGCTGACAATGTCGCGGTGTTTAAAATCAAAAATGCTCACGGCCTGCATGCCAGACCAGGTGCAATGTTGGTGGCTGAAGCGAAGAAGTTTGAATCCACTATCAAAGTATCGAACCTCAACGGTGACGGTTCTATCGTTAACGCCAAGAGCTTAATGAAAGTGATTGCGCTGGGTGTCAAACACGGCCACCAGTTGCAGTTCACCGCCGAAGGCCCAGACGCACCGCAAGCACTAGAAGCGATTGGTGTCGCTATCTCATCAGGCTTGGGTGAAGGCTAAAAGGTGGCGAGCATGAGTAACAAGACCAATAACGTTGTCACCATTACCCTCAATCCAGCGCTTGATCTCACTGGCAGCCTAGCAGCATTGAATATCGGTTCGGTGAGCTTGGTTAACCAGAGCAGCCTGCACGCTGCCGGCAAAGGGGTCAATGTGGCGAAAGTGCTGAGTGATCTTGGCGCGAAAGTTACGGTAACCGGGTTTCTTGGCAAAGATAACCCAGAAATGTTTCATCAGTTGTTCAGTGACATTGGCGCGCACGATAAGTTTGTCTATGTCAACGGCGCGACACGTATCAATGTCAAGTTGGTGGAAGCGGATGGCCGCGTGAATGACATCAATTTCCCGGGCGTCACCGTCAGCAGCGCAGACATTTTAGCGTTCGAGCAGACATTGCAGCGCTTGATGGCCGACCATCAGTACTTTGTTTTTGCTGGAAGCTTGCCACAAGGCGTCAGCCCAGAGCAGTGCGCTAAGTGGATTGCACTACTGCAAAGCGAAGGCAAAAACGTCCTGTTTGACAGCAGCCGCGCGGCCTTAAAAGCCGGCCTAGAAGCAAAACCTTGGCTGATCAAACCCAACGATGAAGAGCTCAGCGAGTTTGTCGGTCAACCATTGACTAGCCGAGAAGCGTGCCAAAACGCGGCGCAAAGCTTGGCTACAAAAGGCATCGCCAACGTGGTGGTGTCGATGGGTGCAGAAGGTGTGATGTGGCTGAATGACCAGCAATGGTTATGCGCCCAGCCACCGAAAATGGCCGTGGTCAGCACCGTTGGTGCGGGCGATACCCTAGTTGCAGGGCTCTGCTGGGGCCACATGCAACAGATGCCAAAAGCCGAATTATTGAAGTTTGCCACCGCGCTGTCCGCTATGGCGGTCACGCAGGTTGGCGTGGGATTAACCAGCCAGCAAGAGTTGGAAAACATACAACAAAGAACGCAAGTTCAACTGCTCTGTACTGAAACGAACTAACGCCAGTGCAAGCTACGAGACAAGAAGGTTAACAGTATGAAAATTGCAATTATCACTGCCTGCCCTAGTGGCGTCGCAAACAGCATCATCGCTGCCGGATTGCTAGAAAAAGCGGCTAAAGCCCTGAACTGGGACGCTAGCATTGAATGCCAATCAACGGTAATGGACTCCCCTACACTGACCGAGCAGCAAATCGCCGCCGCGGAAGTGGTGGTTATCGCCGCCAATACGGAGGTGGATGAGAGCCGTTTCGTTGGTAAAAAAGTCTATCGCGCTTCGATAGATCAAGTCACCAGCGATGCGAGTGGCTTTCTACAAACCGCTGCCAGTCAAGCTCAGTTACTGGAAAAAGCGTCGGCCACCATCAGTCAAGCAGCACCCGCAGCAGCGAAGAAAATTGTTGCCATCACCGCTTGCCCAACTGGCGTCGCTCATACGTTCATGGCGGCAGAAGCGTTAGAAGAAGAAGGCAAACGCCGTGGTCACCAAATCAAAGTAGAAACTCGCGGCTCTGTCGGTGCGAAAAACCAACTTACCGCGCAAGAGATTGCAGAAGCGGATCTGGTGATCATCGCCGCCGATATCGAAGTGCCACTGGAGCGTTTCAACGGTAAGAAAATGTACCGTACGAAAACGGGCCCAGCGCTGAAGAAAACTGGCGAAGAGATGGACAAAGCGTTTGCTCAAGCCACCGTTTATCAACATTCTGGTTCCGCCAACGCCTCTTCTGAGACAGAAGAGAAAAAAGGCGTGTACAAACACCTGATGACTGGCGTGTCGCACATGCTGCCTGTAGTTGTCGCGGGTGGTTTGATCATCGCCCTCTCTTTCGTCTTTGGTATCGAAGCATTTAAAGAAGAAGGCACCTTAGCCGCAGCGCTGATGACGATTGGTGGTGGCTCCGCTTTCGCTCTGATGATCCCAGTGTTGGCGGGCTTTATCGCTTTCTCAATCGCTGACCGCCCAGGGCTTGCACCCGGTCTTATCGGTGGTATGCTGGCAAGCTCAACAGGCGCAGGCTTCCTTGGTGGTATTGCAGCTGGCTTTATTGCCGGTTACTCGGCGAAATTCATTGCCGACAAAGTTCAGTTGCCACAGTCGATGGAAGCGCTGAAACCCATTTTAATCATCCCGTTTATCGCCAGCTTAATCACCGGCCTCACCATGATCTATATCGTCGGCGGCCCTGTCTCTGGCATCATGAGTGCCATGACTGAGTTCCTCAATAACATGGGCTCAGCAAACGCGGTATTACTGGGTGTTATCCTTGGCGCGATGATGTGTTTCGACCTAGGTGGCCCAGTGAACAAAGCGGCATACACTTTTGGTGTCGGTCTACTGGCTTCACAAACTTACGCGCCAATGGCGGCCATTATGGCGGCAGGCATGGTGCCAGCGCTGGGTATGGGCTTGGCGACCTTCCTTGCTCGTGACAAATTTGAGCCAAGTGAGCGTGAGGCGGGTAAAGCCTCGTTTGTACTTGGCCTCTGTTTTATCTCTGAAGGTGCGATTCCATTTGCAGCGAAAGATCCAATGCGTGTCATTCCTGCTTGTATGGCTGGCGGCGCGCTGACGGGAGCTCTTTCTATGCTGTTTGGCGCGAAACTGATGGCACCGCACGGCGGCTTGTTTGTTCTACTGATCCCTAACGCGATCACACCGGTACTGATGTACTTAGTCGCGATTGCTGCAGGTACAGCTCTGACCGGCTTTGGCTACGCGTTTCTTAAAAACCGTGCTGAACAAAAAGATGCAGCAACCGCACCATCCAACGCTTGAACCTTGATGCGCTAAATCCCCCGATTTGGCCTTTCACACCTCCCCATCGTGGGAGGTGTTTTTTTACTTCTAGAATCTCCACCACTCCGCTTTCATAGGTCTCACTTATAGATAAATGACCAACCATTTGACTTGCAGCCCAGCCAATGCTTAGAAGTGACTCAAACTTGAGACATTACATTTCTCTGACAAATCAATACTTGCATGGCATTTCATTTTTCATAAAATGAACAGCGTTTTATTACAAATGACAAAATGGATAACAACATAATGAAAAAACGACTTCTTTCGCTTGCTGTCATTTCTGCTTTCGCGCAAGCGAACGACCAAAGCACAACAACTAACGATGTTTCTGGTTTTTACCTAGGCGGTGGTTTCGGCGTTACAACTGCTGATGACAACAGTACGTTCTTTGACTTAAACCTAGATTCAAACGACAATGCGTATAAATTGATTGCGGGTTACCAGATCAACCGTATCGTCGGCATCGAAACACAATATACCCGCTACGGCGACATTTATTCTAAGAACACTGACCCTCGTATCTACGCGACACCCGAGAATTTCTCGGTGATGGCCAATCTAGGTTATACCTTTGACAGTGGCTGGCGTCCTTTTGGTACGATTGGCTTTGGCAAAACCAAAATCAAATCTTCTATTAGATCGGATAATGAAACATCATTCCATATGGGCGTCGGCGGTGAATATTCACCAAAAGAGCTCAAGAACTTGAGTTTACGCGTTGCATATGAAGTGGATGGATTTAATCAAGAGGTGCGAGGAAACTATGGATACTTTGGCGTACGTGAAGATGTAACGGTGACAATCGGCACATTCTACGTCGGTGCTAACTACAAATTCTAATCTGTGGACCAACTCCAAGAACAAAGGTTGCTTTGGCAACCTTTTTGCTAAGTGCGTAAAAATCCCCATTGATGTTTCAATGGGGATTTTTATCAATGCATTAACGGACTTGGTTTAACGAGCCATATTGGGCTTTATGCCAAACAAAATGGCAAACATCACAGGGACGACAATCAGCGTCAGAACCGTGGCGAAACCTAGCCCTGCCATAATTGTGATTGCCATTGAGCCGAAAAAGGCATCAAACATCAGTGGGATCATACCCAAAATCGTTGTCAATGCGGCCATGCTAACAGGGCGCACCCGGCTCACCGCACTGTCAATAATCGCCTGATAAGGATCTTTCCCCGACGCAAGCTCAATATTGATTTGATCCAGCAGCACAATGCCATTTTTCAAAATCATGCCACTTAAGCTCAGTAGCCCCAAAAAGGCAGTAAAGCTAAACGGCATATTGGTGCTTAACAAGCCAAACGAAACACCAATGATCGAAAGTGGCACGGTAAACCAAATTACCAGCGGTTTTTTCAGCGAGTTAAACAGCAAAATAGTAATAACAAACATCAGCAAGTAACCCATAGGAAGCGAGCCAAACAGCGCTTGCTGAGCATCTTTCGACGACTCATACTCACCACCCCAAGTGATGCTGTAGCCATCGGGTAGAGGCAGTGCCATCACTTTCGGCTGGATACGCGCGAAAAGACTGGCTGGTGTATCGTCACTCAAAATGTCGTGGTCGGCCAGCACTGTTAGGGTGCGTTTACGGTCACGACGCTGAATCAAAGGCTCCGCCCAATCAAGTGTCACCCCATCGATGACCTGGTCTACCGGAACGTAAGTCTGTAGCGACGGGCTCCAGATCTTCACATTCTGCATCGATGAAAAATCGACCCGCTCTGCTTCGGGTAAGCGACCGACGATCGGCAAAATATGTGTCCCATCTCTCAGTAACCCCATGGTATTTCCGCCAAACGCCATTTGCAGTGTGTTCGACAGATCTTCTTTGGAGATACCCAAACGACGCGCTTTCGACTCGTTAAATTGCGGCACTAATTCTTTGGTGCGTTCACGCCAGTCGTGACGAATGTTTCTCGCTCCCGGATCAGTGTGTAGCACATCCTCAACTTGCTTTGCTATATCTCGCAATATTTGTGGATCAGGGCCTGAAATACGCGCTTCTATCTTAGATGCCGGCGATGGGCCAAATTCCATCAATTTAAACTGGAACGTCGGCTTCTCAAACTGGCTCGGCAGCGCTTGCGCCAGTTCATCCAACAGGGCAAACATGCTCTCTCTGTCGAGGGCACGCACCTGCAATTGCGCATACGCTTCATAGCTCTTTTCCGGTTGATAGGTCAAAGCAAAACGCTGCATCCCCTGACCAATGGACGTCGACACAAACTCCACTTGCTTGTGCTGGCGAATAAAACGCTCGACCTTTTCGGTCTGCAGCACCGTTTGACGGATATCGGTTCCTTGCGGCATCCACATGTCGACGTAAAACATCGGCGTATTCGACGGCGGGAAGAAAGACTGCTTCACAATGCCAAAAGCAAGCACCGCCGCAACCAATAGCCCTACCATGGCGGTGACGGTCAGCCAACGGAAGCGCAGAGCAAATTTGAGCATCGCAGAGAAAATTACAAACAACGCGCCCTTATAAGGGTCTTCCTCTGTGTCACTGCCTTTTTCTTCCTCTTTGAGCAGCAAATCGGCTAAAAATGGCGTAATGGTTAACGCGGTCACCCAACTGAGGAATAGGGAGTAACACAACACCCAAAACAGCGATCCCATAAACTCCCCTGTCGCGTCTTGCGACAAGCCAATCGGAGCAAAAGCGGTAATCGCGATCACCGTTGCCCCAAGCAGTGGCCATTGTGTTTGCTTGACGATATCAACCGCCGCCTGCACTTTAGTTCGCCCTTTCTTCAGACCAACCAGTATCCCTTCCACCACCACAATGGCGTTATCCACCAGCATACCCAGTGCGATGATCAACGCGCCGAGCGAAATACGGTGAAGTTCTATCTTGTTGTAATCCATCAAGATAAAAGTACCAAACACGGTAAGAAGCAGCACAAAACCGATGATGATGCCACTGCGCATACCCATGGCAAACAGCAAAACGATGATCACGATGGCAACGGCCTGCGCGAGGCTGACGATAAAATCTTGCACCGAGGTATCGACTTCGGCGGCTTGATTGTAGAAATAGTTCAGTTCAACGCCGGCGGGTTTTATCGATTCAAGCAACGCTAACTCTTGGCTGACTTTCTGCCCGACTTCCACCACGTTGACACCTGAGGCAAAGGAGATCCCTAAACTGATTGCTGGCTTGCCGTTGAACGTGACAACGTTGGTCGGCTTCTCTTGGATATCTCTGCGAATAGTAGCGACATCTTTGAGGCGGATCAGGTTGCCCGTGTCACGGCCATGAATGATTAGATTTTCCAGCGCTTCGACTGACGTTAAAGTGCCACTCGGGCGAATAGTCAGGCTTTCACCGTTCACCATCACTTCACCAGAGGCCACCACATTATTCTGTTGGTTAAGCAGTCCAGCAACGGTATTCATGTCTAGGTTTAAAGCCGCCAGACGATCAAGCGAGATCTCGACAAACAACATCTCTTGCTGATCGCCAGCAATCGCAACCTTACCCACACCGTTAATCAATTCCAACTCACGGGTCAGGTGATCGGCGTAACGTTTGAGCTCTACATAATCGTAGCCATCGCCACTGAGCATGATCATCACACCGTACACATCACCGAAATCATCAATGATCTGCAAAGACTGGACTCCCGAAGGTAATGCGGGCTTGAGATCATTGATCTTGCGCCGCATTTCATCCCAAATCTGTGGCAGCTCATCGGGACCATAATCCATCTTCATACTTACCATGATTTGCGACATGCCATTCGATGACGTCGAAGTAATATGGTCTATATATGGAAGCTGGCGGATCTCTTTCTCCAGTGGATAAGTCAGTTCCTCTTCCACCTCTTTTGAGGTCGCGCCGGGATAAGTTGCAATAATCATTGCATCTTTAATGGTAAAAGCGGGATCTTCCAAGCGGCCGAGATTAAGGAAAGAGGTTACGCCGCCAAT
Source organism: Vibrio cidicii (assembly GCF_009763805.1). Lineage (NCBI taxonomy): Bacteria > Pseudomonadati > Pseudomonadota > Gammaproteobacteria > Vibrionales > Vibrionaceae > Vibrio > Vibrio cidicii. The sequence continues at coordinate 363,638 of NZ_CP046803.1, forward strand.
GGCTAGAATAATAATAAACAGCCAGCTAATGACCCGGTTCTTGATGGAGTATTCTGCGATATTCATTATTGATTGCTCTCCACCATTTTGACGGTTTTTCCTTCACGCAATTTGCGCAGATTGGAATTCACTACCACATCCCCTGACGTAATACCTGAAGAGATAATCGCCCCTTGACCATTGATTTGACTAACCTTAACCGCCACTCGCGTCACCTGCCCTTGATAAAGCTTCCAGACAAAGAATTCGCCAGACTCACGTCCGGCATCCAAGCTGGTCATTGGCAATTGATAACCGTCTACCGAGGTGATACCCGCAGCTTGCATATCCACTCCAATACTGGCACTGGTTCCCGGCAAGATCGGCGGTGAGATCTGATCCATCGCTAACCACATGGTATAGCTGCGAGACTGAGGATCCGGTTCACTGGTGTACTCCAAATAGTGCACAGAAAACTCGCCCTCAACGCCAGAGAAGCGCGCTTTCGGCTGATATGTCACTAACTGACGATCAGGATTTACTTTGGCGAGTACGTTATCGGATAGCTCAATTTGCACGTAGACCTTATCATCCTGATAGAGACTCAGAATGGGTTCACCCAGTTCTGGGCGTTCATAACGCTCTTTGAACACATCGGTAACCGTACCCGTAAACGGCGCCAGCAAACGAGTGTATTCCATTTGATTTTTAGCCAACTGATACTCCGCATTGGCAAGCTGACGATTGGCCATGAGTTCATCAAGCTCCGCCTGCGAGATCATCGCTCGCTCAAACAGCTCTTTGCCGCGTTCGTGCTGCTTAAGCGCTAACGCGTGTTTCGCCTTGGTGTCTTCCAGCACTTGTTTCTGTTTGCTGTCATCAAGTTTGACCAGCAATTGGCCTTGCTTCACCCGGTCGCCCGCACGCACCAACACTTGTAAAATTTCGCCTGAGGTACGAAAGGCGATCGGCGTCTGCTCTGCGGCCACCACTTGCCCTTTAAACACACGATATTGCGTTTTCACTGGCGTCCCGACTTGGTAAGTCGAAACGGTCAGCAGATCACTTTGCTGGTCTGAAACCTGTTCTTGGCACCCAGCTAAACCCAATACTGAAAGCAGGGTCAGCGTGACTAACGATTTTTTCATTAGATCCCTTCCTCACGTTGCCACGCTTTGACAACCTGCCCTTCGGCAAGATTTTCCACTCCCGCAATCACCACGCGATCTTGACGGTTCAACCCCGAAATGACATCCCCGTTTGCGTTGAGTGACAATGTCACCTTTTTCAATTGTTGGTTCTCTGCATCCACCAGCCAAACGTCACCTTGCGAGCCTTTCTTTGACACCCAAGCCGCTTCTGGCAAAGTTAAGTACGGAGTGATATTCGCTTTACCAATCGAAACTTGCCCTGTCATCCCACTGAGCAAGTTCCTATCTTGCGGGCGAGTCATGGTCACAATCGCCGTGTAGCTGTTGGTGTCAGCATCAGGTCGCGTGGTGATCTCTTTGAATTGAGCCGGGATAGGTTTATCGGGTTCGCTGTCCATCGTCACCCACATCGGCAGGTTTTTCAGCTTGTCTAGGCCATTTTCCTCAACATAGGAAACAGGAATGGTAAACGAAACGTCTAACGAACTGTTGTCGATCAAGTTAAGGATTTGCTGCTTGGCCGCGACCACCTGATTGGGTTTGACATAGGTATAGGAAACCACGCCATTAAAAGGCGCTTTCAACATCGCATAGCTGAGATCCGTTTTTGCCTGTTCATAGGCTGCTCTCGCCGCGGTAAATGCGGTTTCCGCTTGATCATAAACATCAGTACTAATGAGCTTTTTGTGATACAAGCTTTGTGCTCTTTGCCACTGTGTTTGCGCCAGTGCGTATTGCGCACTCGCCGCATCCAACTGCAACTGCAGATCGGCTTGATCCAATCTGGCTAACAGCTCTCCTTGTTGTACTTCATCGCCCATACGCACAGTCAATGCATCAATTTGACCCGCAACTTGAAAAGAGAGTTGCGCTCGTTTGGTCGCATCAATTTGCGCAAGAAAACTGTCCGCCGAACTTGTCATCAAATCGTTCACCGACAAAAGTTTTACAGGTTTCACCGTCAACGCCGTCGTTTCAGAAACAGCCTGATTACACCCAACAAGCAAGCCAATCGTAGCTAAAAGCACACTGCTATTGAGCAAAGTGCGTTTTATCAAAGGTTTTCGCACAGTCGCTTCTCCAATCATCCATTTATTACACAGACGTGCAGTATATTGAGATTCAAGAAACGATCAATATATTTTCCATGCGTGCAATAAAAAAATTAGTCAATCGACGCCCTTGTGGTTACACTAAGGCGTTTTTTGCAAAAGGGGAAAAATGCTCGGTTATGTCAGAAAGAAAACAAGGTCGTCGTAGCGCTGAAGCGGCAGAGCAAACCAAATGCGAGATCCTCAAAATCGCGGCAGATATGTTTGCAACCCTCGGCTTTGAGCGCGTTTCGTTACGCAATATCAGCGAGCGAGCGGGGGTCTCGCACAGCCTGATCCGCCATCATTTCGGTAGCAAAGAGAAAATTTGGCAAGAGATCAGTGACGCTTTGGATGACTATCTACAAACCTACATTACCGAGTTGATTGGGGAGATTTCGCAGCAGAATAGCGATTGTGCGCAGCAAATTTACCAATTTTTGGTGCGCATGTGTGCGTTTACGTTAGTACACAAACAGCCAATCCAGCTGATTGCCGATGCGGTTCGCCAAGACGACAACGCGCTATTGGAGTATTTCCTACGTTCCAAAGACGAGTTCGCTGCCGCGTTTGAGCCGCTTTACACCCAATACAATTTACGCCATCCTGAAAAACCGATCTGCATGTGGGAAATGAAATGGCAAATGTTACTGCATGCCCATGGCGCATGCAGTTTAACGCCATTTCTTGGCGAAACCTGGCCGGACATCAGTGACGCCGATACGCTTTTGCTCAAACATTGGGAACTGTTTAACCAGCAGATCGCTAGACAACTCAATATTCATCAGGACAAAATGATCCACCCCAGCAAACTGGATGAGATTGTAATTGAAGTGGCTTGCCGCCTCAGTCAACCCTCACAATGAAAATGGCGCGAAACGTCGTCGCCAAGCCGTGACGTTTCGCAACCAGCACAGAAGTAAGCAAACCAGCAAACCAACACCCAAAGCCCCCCCTTTTCTCTGTGAAGCCAATGCGGCGTCTAATCCCGCGGTGGTATTCGCTCCCTCAGGCACATAATCACCGTTGAGATAATCGACACGCATCTGTTCTGTGATCACTATTTTGGCCGTCTCTTTACCACTTAGCACACGGTCGATCCAAGTCGAGTAGTCTTGAATTTCAGTAAATACCGACGTGACGGGCCACTGCGGATCGCCACAGATCTGCGGGCCAAAACTGGTCAGGCCCACTTGGACAAGCGTACCGTTGTTATTCCAGTAAACAGGGCCACCAGAATCGCCATGACAGGTGCTGTTTTTCAACTGCGATACGCTGCTATAGTTGCCATCGAAACAGATCTGCTTTGAGGTAAGGTAACGACCCGCAGAAAATGTCGCAGCGCAAAGATCGTTGGCAACATAGTTGAGTGAAGCGGCTAAGAGGCGCGTCTCACTATCATCATTGGTTTGGGTATTACCATGGCCGACAGTGAAAAATGGCTGGTCGGCACTTCGATACGATTCATCGCTTGGTCGCACTATCACATCATTAATCGCATCGATATTCATCGCTGTAGCCAGTTTCAACACCGCGATGTCATCAGGAAACAGCACTTGCGAGCTGTCGATAAAACTGTCTGGGTAGTAGATCTCACTCACCCGTAGCCGTTGAATATTGCCGAAGGGATACTGTCTCTCATCTTGCAGTTGTGGCACCACCACCATAAATAAAGGCAGTGACGCCGAACCCGTCACGCAGTGCGCTGCGGTTAATACATGCAAAGGATCGAGAATACTCGCTCCGCAATAGGGGCCTGAATAATAGATACCGTTATATTCGAGCGAGTCGTAGTAAAGACTGGCAATCGAAGGGTAATCGGAAACACTTACGACACTGCCATTGACCACACGAGTTTGCGGTAAAGATTGTGCGGACAGCAGCGCCGATGCCAGCATGGTTGCGGCAAGCAGCGAACAACGGGATAAAGAAATGATAGAAAACATAACACCGCGCCCCCAAATAGAAGCGCGGTGTTGATTGGAGAAAGCAAGATCACTTGCTTAGAGATTCAGCACAACGCTTCGTTAACCACGGTAGTAGCGTTGCGGTACAAAAGGCATTTTCTCTACCGCCATCGGTAGCAGCTTGCCGCGAAACTTCGGCAAACACTTCGGTGCCAATCTCAGTAAGGTCTGCGCGTAAGTACGCCATAGAAACTGGTTTACCTGCATTCGGACCTGCGGTACCACTGGTTACTACACCCACTTTATTACCATCTGCGTCGAAAAGTTCAGCTCCTTCTCGAACGGGAGCTTTGGTTAAACCCACCAAACCAACACGTTTGCGGGATACATCTTTACTTTCAATCTGCTTTAGAATGATCTCTGCGCCAGGAAAGCCACCCTCGCGCTCACCGCCTGTGCGACGCACTTTCTGAATTCCCCAAAGCAGGCTTGCTTCCACTGGCGTGGTGGTTTCATCGAGATCGTGACCATAGAGACACAAACCACACTCCAAACGGAGAGAATCACGCGCACCAAGGCCAATCCATTCCACTTCTTGCTCTGCTGTCAGTGCACGAGCCAGCGCTTCTGCTTTGTCGGCGGGAACCGAGATTTCGTAGCCGTCTTCTCCAGTATAGCCGCTGCGAGAGATGATGCATTCTTCGCCCAGTAATTCGAGTTTCTGCACATCCATAAATAGCATTTCAGCCACCGCAGGTTGAAAACGCGCGAGGACTTCAGCGGCTTTCGGGCCTTGAATTGCTAATAGAGCGCGATCATCAATCACTTCCAGCTCAACATCCGAAGGAATGTGCGCTTGCAGATGGTTAATGTCCTGCTCTTTACAAGCCGCGTTCACCACAACGAACAAATGATCGCCAAGGTTTGCCACCATCAGGTCATCCATGATGCCGCCCTGCTCATTGGTAAAGAAAGCATAACGCTGCTTACCTTGCGCAAGATCGATAATGTCGACTGGAACCAAAGACTCAAGAAACGCCGCTGCACCTTCACCGTGTAGTCTGAGCTGTCCCATATGAGAAACATCAAACAAACCCGCTGCGTCGCGCGTATGCAGGTGCTCTTTCTTTACGCCTAGCGGATATTGAACTGGCATATCGTAACCAGCAAACGGCACCATTTTGGCGCCCACTTCAATGTGCAGCGCGTGAAGCGGTGTTGTCAGTAATTCTTGGTCAGAGTGTTCTTGAGTCATTTTCGTCTCCATTAGCTAGACCCAGCACAGCGATCTATCAGCAATTAAGTTGAGCAGTTTTCCACCAAGGGAAAATTTTGTTTCCTATAATAAACACGAGCTAAGGCGTTTTGCACGATCAACTCGTTTAGAACCGTTCAAAATGTGACATTTAACAATTTATTCACAGCGGAAATAGGCAGAAAAAACGCCGAAATGCGGGTTTTATCAGCAAAGCGGCGCTATTGTAATTAAGATTTTCGCAAAAGCAAACGTTTGCCTTCACTATAGGAAATTTACATCTTGTTAGCACTATTTGGCAGTCACCCACAAAATGTGTGCATCTTCGTCGCTAACCGACACCAACATGTGCCCCATATTGGCATCGTAATAGACACTGTCTCCTTCGCTCAGCACCACAGGTTTCGTAAAACTCTGAGAAGAACTGTACCGCCCTGAAAGAATCAACAGGAACTCTTCCCCGTCGTGGCGAACCCAATCCCCATATTCATCAAAACTACGTGCATGAACCACGCTTTTGAATGGCATCATTTTCTTATTGGAAAGTTGGGTTGCTAATAACTCATGCTCGTAGGTTTGGGTTGGGTGTGGCTTACCCAGCCCTTTCATGGTGATATCCCGGCGGCCAGTAGCCACCTTTTTTCTTGGCGGCTCAAAGAGTTGCGGCATGTCAATCTTCAGGCCGTGAGCCAATTTCTGCATCGCCTGAAAGGTCGGCGAGATCTGTTCGTTCTCAATTTTGCTTAAAGTTGAACGTGCTAAACCCGTGCGCTGACTCGCCTCTTCAAGGGTGATTCCCAACTTGGCGCGCACCTCTTTAATCCGCTGACCGAGTTTAAGCGGCTCGATATTTTGCTCTTGTGACTCTTTCGCCAGTGTCAGAGATGGGTACTCATCATAGAAATCTTCCGACATATTTCCCTCATTTTTATTCTTCGCTTCCTGTTCACAAATCATTGTGCATGAAGCCTAAAGTGGAGAAAAGTGCAGCAGGGTAAATAAAGCGTGCTCTTGTTAACAAAAAACGCATTCATGTTTCCTATAGGAAATTTTCGGTTGATTGTTCAGTTAACAACGAGTATGTTACCAACTTGTTAGTTGAAGAGATGCTTTTTCCGCACGCATTGACCGAAGGAAGTGACGTCAATCTGCGGCCTTTTGTACCCATTTGGGATGGATTTCGCTCTGAACAGCACGGTTAATACCTAGCCAGTTCAGCTATTACAAAGGACTGTCGGATCAGAGAACGACGGTACACAGATTCGACAGATGATTGAAAGGTTATCTACCATGAACAGCACTTACCAAAACCACAGCTTGGAAAATTTTTTCTCCACTAACCTGTCAGCAACCGACGATGCGGTATTTGCTGGTATCCAAGCCGAATTCACCCGCCAAAACGATCAGATTGAGCTCATCGCTTCTGAGAACATTGTCTCGAAAGCGGTAATGCAAGCCCAAGGCACCTGCCTGACCAACAAATACGCAGAAGGTTATCCCGGTCGCCGCTATTACGGTGGTTGTGAACACGTTGATACCGTCGAAGCGATTGCTATTGAGCGCGCGAAAAAACTTTTTCGTTGTGAGTACGCAAACGTTCAACCCCACTCTGGCGCACAAGCCAACGGGGCTGTTAAGCTCGCTCTCCTTCAACCAGGTGACACCATTTTAGGTATGTCGCTTGACGCGGGTGGCCATCTTACCCACGGCGCTCGCCCTGCGCTTTCAGGCAAATGGTTCAACGCGGTGCAATACGGGGTGGATAGCCAAACACTCGAGATTAATTACGATGACGTTCGTGCTTTAGCGCTTGAGCATCAACCGAAGATGATCATCGCAGGCGGCAGTGCTATTCCACGCACCATCGATTTTGCCAAGTTCCGTACAATTGCCGATGAAGTTGGCGCGCTGCTAATGGTCGATATGGCGCACATTGCTGGCTTGGTCGCCACCGGCGCTCACCCTAGCCCACTACCGCATGCTCATGTAGTCACCACAACAACGCACAAAACTCTGCGCGGCCCTCGCGGCGGTATGATCTTGACCAATCACGAAGAGATCAGCAAAAAAATCAATTCTGCGGTTTTCCCCGGTTTGCAAGGCGGACCACTGATGCACGTTATTGCGGCTAAAGCGGTGGCGTTTGGTGAGGCGCTTGGCCCTGAGTTCAACACTTATATCGATTCGGTGATCAATAACGCAAAAGTTCTGGCCGAAGTGTTGCAAACTCGCGGCTGTGACATTGTGACTGGCGGAACAGACACGCACTTGATGCTGGTGGACCTGCGTCCGAAAGGACTAAAAGGTAACAAAGCAGAAGAAGCACTAGAGCGTGCAGGGATCACATGTAACAAAAATGGCATCCCATTCGACACGGAAAAACCTATGATTACATCGGGTATCCGTTTGGGTACGCCAGCAGGCACCAGCCGAGGCTTTGGCGCAGAAGAATTCAAACTCATTGGTCATTGGATTGGCGATGTACTGGATGGATTGATTGACAACCCTGAAGGCAACGCTGAAGTAGAGCAACGCGTGCGCAAAGAAGTGAAAGCACTGTGCGGCCGCTTCCCTCTTTACCAATAAACCGATTTTAAATCCTAGTAAGATATTTTGGAGATTAAGCAATGGACAAAACACTGAAGTTTACAGATAGCCACGAGTGGGTACGTGACAACGGTGATGGTACTGTAACTATCGGTATCTCTGAGCACGCACAGGAGTTGCTGGGCGATGTGGTATTCGTCGACTTACCAGAGTTGGAAGCCGAATTCGATGCAGGCGATAGCTTCTCACTGGTTGAATCCGTGAAAGCCGCTTCTGACATTTATGCGCCAGTCACTGGTGAGATTGTTGAAGTCAACGAAGAGCTTTCTGACAGTCCAGAGCTAATCAACGAAGAACCTTATGAGGGTGGCTGGATTGCGAAGATCAAGATGGCTGACCCATCTGAACTGGATAATCTCAAAGATGCAGAAGAGTATCTAAGCTCTATCGAAGAAGATTAATCAAGACATTTCGACATAAAGCTGCCTGCACCGTGGGCAGCTTTTTTTCAAGGCTGAACGACCCAAAGCGCATGCTAAGAAACGCAGAGGACACACAGCTTATTTGAAGGTAAAGGACCATGACTGAATTACTTCAAAGCCTCAACACACAACATGAGTTCGTTGCTCGCCACAACGGACCGAATCAATCTGACCAGCAAAAAATGCTGCAAGCGATCAACGTCACAAGCCTCGACGCTTTGATCGAACAAACCGTTCCTGCGCAAATTCGCTTGGAAAAACCGATGCAGCTTGCGCAAGCGAAAAGCGAAGCAGACATGCTACTGGCGATGAAACAGTTCGCCAACCTAAACCAAGTGAAACGTACCTTCATTGGCCAGGGTTACTACAACACGCTGACACCGAATGTCATTTTGCGTAACGTACTGGAAAATCCGGGTTGGTACACTGCCTACACGCCATACCAACCAGAAATTTCTCAAGGTCGATTGGAATCGCTGTTGAACTATCAACAGATGGTGATGGACCTAACCGGCATGGACATTGCGAACGCATCGCTGCTTGATGAAGCCACCGCGGCGGCCGAAGCGATGACCCTTTGTCAACGTGCGGGTAAGAGCAAGAGTAAAGTGTTCTTCGTCGCCGACGACGTTCACCCACAAACCCTCGAAGTGGTTAAAACGCGGGCCAAATACTTTGGTTTTGATGTAGTCATCGGCGCGCTAGATGCTCTGCCTCAAACTGAAGCGTTCGGCGCACTACTGCAATACCCGGGCACAACCGGTGAAGTTCGCGATCTCACCGAGATCATTACTAAAGCGCAAGCGAACAAAACATTAGTTGCTGTTGCCACTGATTTACTCGCGTCTACCCTACTCAAGCCAGCTGGCGAAATGGGTGCAGACGTGGTGATCGGCAGCGCACAGCGTTTCGGCGTTCCTATGGGCTACGGCGGTCCGCACGCAGCGTTTATGGCGACGCGCGAGCAACACAAACGCACCATGCCGGGCCGTGTGATTGGCGTTTCTATCGATGCCAAAGGCAACCAAGCTCTGCGTATGGCGATGCAAACACGTGAGCAACACATTCGCCGCGAGAAAGCGACGTCAAACATCTGTACAGCTCAGGCGTTACTTGCCAACATGGCCTCTTTCTATGCCGTTTATCACGGCGCGCAAGGCCTTCGCACCATCGCTCGCCGCACACACCACATGACTGCGATTTTAGCCGCTGGCCTGACTAAAACTGGTTTTGAACTAGCGCACAACGCTTTCTTTGACACCATCACTATTAACACCGGTGATCAGACTCAAGCGCTTTACGCTAAAGCGCAAGCCGCCGACATCAACCTACGTTTGCTTGAGGGCCAGATTGGTATCAGCTTTGACGAAACCACCACGGTTGCTGACGTCGAAGCACTCTTTGCTATCTTCGGCGTGAATGAAGCTGTCAACGCTCTTTCAAGTGACATTGCCAGCAACGAATTTGCCGCGATTCCAGAAAACTGTCGTCGTACGAGTGAGTATTTGACCCACCCAGTGTTCAATACCTACCACAGCGAAACGCAAATGATGCGTTACCTGAAAAAGCTTGAAAACAAAGACTTCTCGCTAACACACGGCATGATCCCACTGGGCAGTTGTACGATGAAGCTCAACGCGGCGGCAGAGATGATTCCGGTCACTTGGCCAGAATTTGGGGCTCTGCACCCATTTGCGCCGATTGAACAAGCCGCGGGTTACACTGCACTTGCCGAAGATCTCAAAGCTAAGCTGTGTGAAATTACGGGTTATGACGCGTTCTCACTGCAACCCAACTCGGGCGCATCTGGCGAATACGCCGGCCTAGTGGCGATTCAACGCTACCATGAAAGCCGTGGTGAAGGTCATCGTAACGTCTGCTTGATCCCAAGCTCGGCCCACGGCACGAAACCCAGCGACGGCCTCTATGGTGTCGATGAAAGTGGTGGTGGTGAAATGCGATGAAAACGGCAACGTTGATCTGATTGATTTGGCAGAAAAAATCGAGAAGCATAAAGACAATCTCTCTAGCATCATGATCACTTACCCTTCAACGCATGGCGTGTATGAAGAGCAAGTGAAAGAAGTGTGTGAAATGGTTCATGCCGCTGGCGGTCAGGTTTACCTTGATGGTGCCAACATGAACGCGCAGGTTGGCTTAACCTCTCCGGGCTTTATTGGTTCAGACGTATCGCACCTTAACCTGCACAAAACCTTCTGTATTCCACATGGCGGCGGCGGCCCGGGCATGGGTCCTATCGGTGTGAAATCGCACCTTGCGCCTTTCCTACCTGGTCACATCGAAAACGGTGTGCAAGGCAAAGAGTTCGCGGTTTCGGCTGCCGATCTCGGCAGTGCGTCTATCCTGCCAATTTCTTGGGCCTACATCGCTATGATGGGTGCCGACGGCTTAGCAGAAGCGACGAAAGTAGCTATCCTCAACGCAAACTACGTGATGGAGCGTCTACGCCCGCACTACCCTGTGCTTTACCGCGGTAAGAACGGCCGTGTCGCGCACGAGTGCATTATCGACATCCGTCCGCTCAAAGAAGAGACAGGCATCAGCGAGGAAGATATCGCTAAGCGTTTGATGGACTACGGTTTCCATGCGCCAACCATGTCTTTCCCAGTGGCTGGCACCTTGATGGTTGAGCCAACTGAATCGGAAGATCTGGCGGAGCTTGATCGTTTCTGTGACGCGATGATCGCGATTCGTCAAGAAATCACCGCAGTGAAAGAAGGGGCATGGCCACTTGAAGACAACCCGCTGGTCAATGCGCCGCATACTCAAGTCGATCTGATGGCTGAAGAGTGGACACACCCATACCCACGTGAATTGGCGTGTTTCCCTTCAACTGCAACCAAGAAGTCCAAATACTGGCCAACGGTTAATCGCGTGGATAACGTCTACGGCGACCGTAATTTGATTTGCTCTTGCCCGAGCATTGATAATTACGCCGAGTAGTTCCATATCAATACACATTAAGGCGAGCCAATTATTGGCTCGCCTTTTTTCTACCACTTGTTTCTATTACTTGGTTTATCGCTTAGGAAAAGAGTAAAAACGTTCTATCCGAGTTGCACATAAAAAAAGGCCCACCAGCAAGTGGTGGGCAAAAAAGCAGTTGATCGTGATGGTTTAATTAGAAGAAGTATTTGAAGCGAACACGAGCGCCTAGATCTTTATTATCGCTGTCGCTTTGTTTTGAGTAGTAAGTACCCAAGTAGATGTTTAGTGCATCAACATCCCATACATTTGCGATTTCGTAAGATGCGTAAGTGGTGTTTAGCTTCGTTTTTGTCGCATTGGTTTCGTCTTGTGAATAAACGTGACCTAGACCAAAACCGCTGACCAACAGGTTGGCGCCAATGGTTGATTGCTCTTTAGTTTGGCTATCAAAATCACGGAACGCGTAGTTAAGGTTTACACTAACTGCGTCAGCAGAGTAGTTCGCTGTTACGCCGTAGCCCATGAAATCGTTGTCAGTATCTTTCTTGTCAGCCGTCACGTTGGCTTCCAGACCACCCGCTACGCGGAAAGAATCTGTCGCTTGGAACGAAACAACTGGACGTAGGAACACAGCGTTGTTGTCTGCATTGGACGCTTCTTTGAATAAAGAACCCACTTCGATGTACACACTATCGAACGTTTTTGAGAAGGCAACTTGACCGTTGTCACCACGACCACGCGCGGCATTGGCACGGTATGGTTCATCACCCGCATATGCTAGCATAGTATCTTGGCCTACAGGGAAAAGATCATACGCTTCGAAACGACCTACTTTTAGTTCCCAATCGGCTTTTTTACCCATCGCAAACCAAGCGTCATCTAATTCTACGTCGCCCGAAGTTTTCAGCAGCGGCTGCGCTTGCATCTTGATGTAGCGATCGCCAGAAACCGTGTGCTCAGCGGCAACTTGCACCAAAACACGACCAGTTTGACTGAATTCTTGTTTATCTGTTGCATTTTTGTCGGTGTAGTTAAGGTCAAATTCCACATCACCACCGATAGAGAATGCACCCATATCGTTTTCAATAGAAACGCCCGCTTGGGCATTAATAGCAGCAGATACAAGTACAGAGGCAAGCGAAAGTTTTACAAGAGTGTTCATTATTGGTTTTCTCCAATGATTTATATCATTTGTAATTATCAAATCATATTTAGGGCGATGTTGCTGCCCTTAATCCCTACACATCAAAGTCGACTGACTTCAATGTGGCTCCCGAACGATCACTGCGTTGTAAGATTTACACGACCGGAAGCGCTTGCATCATACATTCACCATTCATATTTATTAAGTGATCACCGTCACGAGTGGGAACGTTCCATAGCGATGTGTTTGATAATAATCTATTGGTATCACGAATTTGAAAAATAGTTCGAGCAGTAAAATAAATGTTGGCATGATTTTTATGTTAATTTATTTCACGAATTAAAATAAATTGATATGAAACAGATTAATTACCAACCAAAAAAACAACATGTAATTACATGAGAGCCTACTAATGGATCTATGTTTATGTTTATGTTTATTTTTGACTTGGTTATTTTCTCTTCTCAATTGGAAACAAAGATGTGATGTAAGTGACACCGTTAATATAGAAAATACTAAATTAGAAATAACACTTTAGACATATTTAGAGAGAAATGAAAAATAGATACACCTGATAGAACAAGCCGACTAGCTGGTAACCGAAATCGGTTGTCCTCAATCGAATTTTCTCAAAAACTATGTTTCGAATATGAGCTCTCGCAGGATACAGCAAAGGGTGGCACTCTAGCCTGCTTATTCAACAACGCGCATTAAAGTACAGCCTCTCACACTTATTTTTCCTTGATTATTAATTGGACAGCACCTCACTAATAGGCTGATGAATCCGAAGGTTTGCAACCACAATATATGAAGTAACATCCCAAAACATGAAGTAACAACAAATAAAATGTGGCTTTTAGGCATTTTATCCCGAAAAATCCAAGCGTTAACCTGCATAGATACGGTAACGGGAACTCAGATCTACCACTTTATTTTACTCATAAATTTAGACTGCTGAGCTTTCAACCCCACCACTATATGCATCTTGGACGATCAATTAGCCTGACGTGGAAAACTTAAACTATGAATAAACTCAATGGAATAACCCTCACACTGACCAGTGTGATGTTTAGTGGTTATTTGCACGCTGCAAACACCACTTCATCGGATGTTACTGTCTTTGTTCCCGGGGAGACAAAAGTACAGAATGGCCAAATGGTTTCGTATAACGGAGAGTGCTTTATTGCAAAAAATAATCCTGGTGTATGGGAAACTCCAAAGGCGAATTCTTGGTTTTGGGATTTAGATGAGTGTTCCGGTGACGTCAATCCGGAGCCAGAACCTGAGCCGAATCCAGATCCAATCCCAGACCCTAGCGATATTATCGCATTTATTCCTGGCCAGACTCAGGTCAAAAACGGGGATGTAGTTTCCTATGGTGACCAGTGCTTTATCGCTAAGAACAATCCTGGAGTTTGGGAAACCCCAAGCTCAGGCTCTTGGTTTCTGGGATGTAACGCAGTGTTCAATCGAACCTAACCCTGAAGAAATCAAACTTTCGATCGTTTCACCCGTTTCAGGTCAGACAGTGATACAAGGAAAAGTGGTTGCGTTCAACACCAATATTGAAGGTCAATCTGCTGCCAAAGTTGAGTTTTGGGCGGGAAGCACTAAACTAGCGACACAAGCTGTAAGCCAAAGTCAAACTACATACTCCTTTAGTTGGACACCTACAGCACCAGGTGCAGTAACACTTAAAGTGGTAGTGCTAGATAACAATAGCCAAGCACTAGAGGAAAAAAACGTAGCGGTAACCGTACAAGAGCAAGGAGGTAGTGACTTCACTGCCCCTGTAGTACATTTCACAGCACCAAAAAATGGGACAACCTTCAATGAAGGTGAGACTATTGCGATTTCAGTAAATGCAACTGACATTGATGATGACCTTTCTCAAGTGGTCGTTCAGGCAAACAACACTCAAATTTGTACATTCAGCATAGCAAACTCTCAATCTTTTGATTGTAATTGGCAACCAACCACAACGGGGAATGTGACGCTAAAAGCGATTGCAACTGATGCTCAAGATCTTACTGCATCGGCACAGGTTCAAATTGCCGTCGAAAAAGAAATGGTAGAGCCGCCACCTGCGGGCGAATTATGTGAAGACTTCAACGTTTATCCTGATTGGACCCGTAGCGACCACGCAATAGGTGGAGACATCATGGTGCACAACAACATTGCTTACTCAGCGAACTGGTGGACAAGCTCAATTCCCGGCAGCGATAGTTCGTGGGCATTGCACGTTAAATGTGATGGCACAGAGCCAGGGGCGAAACCAAAATTGTCACTGCAAAACCCGATGGATCCACTACGTCTAGAACTCACTGGCTGGCCGAATACTTTTGTTGTAGCTAGCCCTTCCATTGAAGCACCGGTAACACTCACCATTGATACCATCAACAGTGCAGCACTGACTGATAGCAAAGCGTTAACTCAAGCGTTCATTACTTTCATTCTACAAGCAGAGCAAGCGGATGGTGCTTCTATTGTGATCCGCAA
Source organism: Vibrio cidicii (assembly GCF_009763805.1). Lineage (NCBI taxonomy): Bacteria > Pseudomonadati > Pseudomonadota > Gammaproteobacteria > Vibrionales > Vibrionaceae > Vibrio > Vibrio cidicii. The sequence continues at coordinate 378,642 of NZ_CP046803.1, forward strand.
CGATGTACTGGATCTAGCAGTAGCGGATGCAGGGGAGTCTATCGGTGTGGTCGATGTTAAAAATACTCTGAAAAACGCCGTCGCATTTACGGGTAGCCACATTGATGACGATGCTATCAATGCGCTAAGCAACGATGCGAAAGGTTGGGCGCAGGCACACAATTTGATTCTTTCAACCCTAGCACCACAAGCAACCTTTGGTTGGTCATTATCTATCGGTAATTTTGCTTACGACGTACACTCTGGCCGCCAGTCAATATGGGATAAAGCGTCAGTATTTACAGCAGATATGCTAGATAAATTCGAACTTTACAAAACAGATTCAACGAACAAAGCGGACTTTGTTGTTTTTACCAAATCTGGCGAAACAAACGCACTTACAAGCGAGCAATGGCACAACGCATTGGAGTATGTTAAGCAAGTTTCTGACTTCGTACTAGCGCCAGTAATGTTAGCAAATATGCCGACAGATCAAACAGCTGGTTACTTTATGGGTGATAGTCAAGGAAAGCCACAAATTCGAAAAGCCGCTTACAGTAATATCTTTGCAATTTTGTTTGACCAAGACACAGACGAACTAATGTCTAAAATTAAGCGTTATCAACAGCATAAAGTCCCGCTTTACTATGTAGGGAAAACGTTAGAGAAAGGTAAACTCACACGTATCGAAGCATTAAATCAAGAGTTGGAGAGCGCTGAAAATGTAATGAATAATGAAGCATTTCTATATGAAACGCCCAATTCTCAATGGATTCCATCAACAGTTTACAAGTGGGCTGACTTCCTTGATGGCTTAAATGCCATGCATAACATTGGCGTGGCCGATAACAAGTTCTGGCTCATGGATGATGGCGCTGACGATGCCACTAACATTGTGTATGCCAAAGTTGCAATTGCAGCGTTCCTTGCACAAAGTATGCAAGAGACGATTCGGTACAACGCGTGTGATGAGAACAACTGGTCTGAAATTCGCTGGGGGGCTCCGACTGACTACCCAATGTCAGCAAGTTGCGGTCAACTAGGTCAAAAATATGCTGACTACGGTGTTAACCCAACTTCTGGTTTAGACCATGCTTATTCTTGTCCTCGAGATAACAAAATGGAAGTGAGCGCATTAACTCACGCTCAATGGTATGGTGCTCCAGCGCCAGTATTTGCTGCTCCAGACTCAGTGCTTGAAGAGCGCGGTCTGTTGGTTAACGGCAGTGTAGGTCGTTGGACCAATCAAGGTCACTGTAACGGTGGCGCAAACGAGACTATCGATACTTCTAAGCAAGTTTGGGAACGTGACGATTGTAAAGTTTATGTGGGCCAAAAAGCAGGTAGCTTTGTTTGGGATGGAAGCAGCCAAGAAAGTGTCGAAGGTTGTGGCTGGTGGGGCCGAGGTGTCATTCAAACAACTGGTCGCCAAAACTTTGGTACGCTAAACCACTACCTAGGTCGTTCACACGTTGATCCGGAGACCATCGGTAAAACGATTGATGGCGTAACCGTTGAAGCGCCACCAGCGAATCCTCTATATGCTGAACTTGATTTCTGTTCTAACCCAGGACTTATCTGTAGCTCTGAAAAGAGCAAAGAGATCAAATGGATCGCTGGCTTATTCTATTGGGTAACCTCAGTACAAGCATACTCGAATGAAGGCGGCCCATACGCAGATTGGGACTACCATAACGAACTGAAGAAATACGTTGAGGGTGGCCTAAAAGGTTCTCAATTTATCGATGATGTGTCAGGTATCGTTAACCGTGGCTGTCCCAATTTGACCTGCTCTACTGGCGATGTGCACAACGTCAAGGAACGCCGTGACAACTTTATGCTAGTGCTAAGAAAACTAGGCCTAGATCCTAAGTAAGTCAGATTCTAGGAGCCCTCGTCAGGGCCCATGTAATTGACACTGCACCCGCAAGAAACCCTACGTAGTCGTAGGGTTCTTTTTTCAGCGACTGGACGCTCAATATTCACCTTGATGGGTCATCAATTACATCGCGATCTCGATTAAACACGAAATGAAAGACCCAAGGCGGCCATCTTATCGGCCATTCCACGCACATCCTGCGCTTGACCCGCCAACTCATCCACATCTCGCGCATTCGAGTTTGACGCGGTTTTGATATTGGTCAGACTCTGGCTGATCTCTTTAGCCACCACGCTTTGTTGCTCAGCGGCGGTAGAAATATGGATGGCGGAATCATCGATTGCTTCGACCGCTTGATTTAACGATTCTATCTCAGCGCGCGCTTCCCGAGTCGATTCAATGCAAGATTGCGCGACGTCAGTGCCACTTTGCATGGTTGACTTCAAAAGATGCAACGCGTCGAAGATCTCTTGCATTGAGCTTTGTATTCCTTCGACTGCTTTTTGGGTTCTTTGACTCAGTACTCGCACTTCGTCCGCCACCACCGCAAAACCCCTTCCCTGCTCGCCAGCTCGCGCCGCTTCAATTGCAGCATTTAGCGCCAACAAGTTGGTTTGTTCCGCAACGCCTTGGATTTCAGACATCACATTATCAATCGCAGAGATTTTGCTCGCCATCAGCTCGGTGTTTTGCGCCGAGGCATTCACTTCTTTGGCTAACATAGAAACCTGATTTTCTGCGGCAATCACTTTCTCATTTGAGCGCTGGCAAAGTTGAGCAGCAAGATGCACTTGTTCCGATGACATTGCACTGTTTCTCGCCACTTCAGAAATGGTCGCCACCATCTCTTCAACCGCGGTCGCGATGGATTCGAGATCCTCATTCTGAATACGAATGCTGTTACTTGTCCTGCCGGAGATTTGCTCCAGTGTTTTGACTCGAGTGAGCAAATCCCGACTGGCGTCCAAGACTCGTCCGAGAATGGTTTGATTGCGTCCTTCATCCATCAGTAAATGAAACTCGGCTTGATTGGACGGATTAGTACAGAAAATCCAACGAGACACACTGTCGTATTGACGCTGAAGTTGTTGGTTAAAGTTCGGATAAACCACTAATTCGTGGTAAAACAGGGTGAAGAAAAGCACAGGAAACAAAATACTGAGATAAGCGCTGTACAGAATAGTGCCAGCTGTGATCGCCACAGAGCAGAGTGCTACAAGCGCAAGCTTGAGCTGATTACTCATTACCAAACGGGATTTGACGGGTTTGCTTTGACGCAGTGCTTGATAGGCCATTTCTGCCCTCGCACGTACTTTCGGATCGAGCTGACGCCTTACTGATTGATAACCAACTAATTGCTCATGTTCATAAATAGGCGTGACAAAGGCGTCGACCCAGTAATAGCGGCCATCTTTACAACGATTTTTAACTGCCCCCCGCCAAGCCGTACGCTGCTTAAGATGTTCCCACAGATCTTTGAATGCCTCTTTGGGCATATCAGGGTGTCGCACCATATTATGGTTCTTGCCAATCATTTCGTCACGCTCGTAACCAGCGACCTGACAAAATGCGTCATTGGCATAAGTAATCACCCCTCTTGTGTCTGTCGTCGAGACTAACTCCATCTCTTTTCCAAACTTAACCTCTTCGTCAACAATGTGATGATGCTTTTTCATACGGCCCCCCAACTGAGCTCTTTTTTTACAGTATAGGTGCAAATAAGCATATCAATTAATTTCATTAATCTATTTTTTTAATGCTTTGATTAACAAATACATTTCTATCAATAAACTTTCTTGTTTTCTTATTCGTCAATACATTCATTGGCCTAGAAAGAGTTTTGTCTCAACAACTGTTCGATAACCCAACACGGTTAGAACTCCCGCAACGCAATCTTTGAAGACAATCTTGCAAGTATATGAGAGGCACTCGTTTCAACAGAAAACCCGACCTTCAGCGGTTACATTGTACAGCAGTAAAGTATCGACTATATATTGAGACAAACTAAAGAATTACAACATAACATTCACTTTCCCTCTCTCACGTTGGTTTGACTATTCAGGAGCTTGAGATGTTCGTTTCAAAACGTTCTTACACCGACAAAGTGTCTCATTTGGAAAACGAGGTAACCCAATGCCAAGCTTTCAGAGAGTCACTAAAGCAATCCGTCCCTTATATAGAATTCACCCCAGCCGGTGAAATACGCTTCGCCAATCAACAATTTCTCAATGTGGTGGGCTATACCCTTGAGGAGCTTGTAAATCAACATCATCGCATGTTGTGCTTTCCTGAAGATGTCTCTACCTCTACATATCGCCAACTTTGGGATGACTTAGCCAAAGGCAAACCGCGCAGCGATCGTTTTATTCGCCAGCACAAAAACGGCAATGCCGTATGGGTGGCTGCCACCTATTTTCCAATTATGAATCAAGGAAAAGTGGAATACATTGCCAAAGTGGCGTCCGATGTCACCAAAGCACAAATGGAGTTAGAACGTAACCAAGCTTTGCTTAAAGCCATGGACAAGTCGCTTGCGGTGATTGATTTTACCCCGGATGGCACCGTGCTCGCTGCCAATGATAATTTCTTAAGATGCTTTGGTTATTCATTGCACGAAGTGATCGGAAAACATCATCGCGCTTTCTGCGAAGAGACGTTTTATCAGCAAAATCCTCGATTTTGGCAAGATCTTGCTGCGGGAAAAATTCAGAGCGGTCTTTTCATGCGTTTAGACAAATATGGTAAACATATCTGGCTAGAAGCTACCTATAACCCAATTTACAATCATGCTGGCCAAGTCGTGAAGATCATCAAACTCGCCAGTGATATCTCCGAACGTGTGGAAAAATCGATGCAAGTGCAAGAAGCAGCGAAAACGGCGCAGAAAATCGCACAAGACACCGTCAACTCCGCCGCTAACGGCAAAGCCAGCATTTTGAGTTTATTAACTAACTCGAAAGCCATTAATCAATCGGTGCAAGATGTCAGTAATCAAATCGCCCAACTCAATGGCCAATCGAAAAATGTGGAAGCGATTGTTTCCACTATCAGCTCGATTGCCGACCAAACCAACCTACTGGCACTCAATGCTGCAATTGAAGCGGCTCGGGCGGGCGAGCAAGGCAGAGGCTTTGCTGTGGTCGCCGATGAAGTGAGGCAGCTAGCGGCACGAACATCGCAATCGACCTCAGAAATAGCAGAGGTGATTAATGCAAACTCCAGTATTACACAGAACATTGATAAAACCATTCAAACCGTGTTTGAGAAAGCCTCTTCCGGAGAAACACAAGCTGAGCAAATCAAAGAAGTAATTGAGGAGATAACCGCAGACGCGGATCTGGTATCAAGCACGGTAAAAGAGCTCTCTTTGTGATGTGACTTCATCGCACCTTAAGGCATCTTAGGCAAGAAAAACAAGTACTTATTAGAAGTCAGCGTCATTATACGCTGACTCCTTTTTTACTCCACCAACCCAACAGTTTAAACACGCTAAATGATTGAGTTGTTAATATTTACACCGAAGTTGTAAGTGGACATCTTGGCCCACCTGACGTGACGTGCGCGACTTCTTTACCCGCACGAATGCAGAGCCCATCTTTTCGCGACTCTCAACCGTCTCAATACAGTGCCCCCTTAACAGAAATCGCGGAACCGCTTCGCGACGGCACAACATCAATACGCTGCGCCATTTGCTCTTTCATTTCCGCTACGTGGGAAATCACCCCGATCATTCGCCCGCTCTGTTGTAAATCCACCAGCGTTTGCACCGCCAGATCGAGCGACTCCGGATCCAAGCTGCCGAATCCTTCATCGATAAACAGCGTATCAAGGCGAATACCACCACTGTAAGATTGCACCACATCCGACAAACCGAGCGCTAAAGAGAGTGCCGCCATGAAGGATTCTCCGCCAGACAAGGTGGCAACATCGCGCGATTTGCCGGTGTAACTGTCTTCCACCACCAGATCTAAGCCACGCCCCGCCACGCCTTTAAAGCCTTCGGTTTTGCGGCTGAGGATATATCGTCCACGACTCATTAAGCTCAAACGTTGCGACGCTTGGATCAACACATCATCCAGCAACACGCCCAGCACAAAGCGATGTAAGCTGATTCGGCTGCCCGTTTTACCACTGGCGACATCGTAAAGCGTACCATAAATCTTGTATTCCTCTTCAAGGCGATGATTGAGCTGATGTAACTCGGCGATCTTGCGCTGCACACTTTCCAGTTTGGTGACCAAAGAGCGCACACTATCTCGCTCATTTTTGACTTGCAGATAGCGCTGTTCGGACTCTGTCACCGCCAGCTCTTGCTGCGCTAGATCTGGTGGCTGTTTATCTTGCAATCGCTGCTGGAAATCCTGATAAGTCTGCTGCAAACGGGTGGTCTGCTGTTGGAACTGCTCCAGTTCTTGCTTCCATTGGTCCAACTGGCTGGGCTCTGCCCGCTGCGCCAAGTAGTGCTGCTCGTCGCTAAAGGCTGACGCGTCGAGAGCCTCACGCCAAGCCAAATGATGTTGTTCACTCCGATGCTCTATTTGCGACAACATGTCGCTGTGCACTTTTAGTTCACTACGCTGTGCCGATAGCGTTTGTTTGATCTCATCAAGGCGTTTTTGACTGAGCTCTTTGGCTTGTTGCCATGTTTCGATCTGTCGGCTGAGCGTGGCAATTTTCTGCTCAACCAAAGTCACGTCACTCCATTCGCTGGCGATCTGCTGACTAAATTTGCTTAGCTGTTCACGCTTTTCTTTTAACGTCGCAGAGGCAGAAGTGAGTTGTTGGGTGAGATCTTTCTCCATGGCATCACCTTTGCCACAGCGCTCGCTCAGTTGCTGGACATGACTCTCCAACTGAGCGAGGTTGATCGCTTGCATTTTTTTGAGCTCGGCTTGCAGCTCCAGCAGCTGGGCTTGCAGCGCCTCAATTGAGGTATCCAACAAGGCGCCCATCAGTGCTGCGCTTTGTGCCACTGCTTCTTGCTGTTGAGTGATTTTAGACAGGTGTAACGCCAGCGCATTCTCGCTCTGGTTAAAAACGGCGAGCGCGTTTTTCTCCCGCTCGCGCGCCTGCTCCACTTGCACTTTACTGACCGGCTCTCCCGCAAAGCTCGCTTTTGCGGGATGATCTCGGCTGCCACAGACCGGGCAAGGGTCGCCTTGACTAAGACGTTCAGCAAGGATCGCCGCTTGTTCATTGTGCCAGCTCAGCTCAACCCGATCGGCACTTTGCTGAGCGTTTAACCAGTGCTGCTTTGCCTGTTGTTGCGCCTGCTGCTTGGCTTGTGTCTGCGAGTGCAAATCTTGCAAACCTTGCTGAAGTTTCAGGTGGTGCGTGTAGTCGTTGATCTGGCGTTTCAGTTCCCCTTCACGCGCTTCAAGCTTTGGCTGCTCCGCCAGTGCCTGCTTGCCTTGGTCAAAGACGCTGGTGGCCGATTGCAACTCTTGCTGCATCACCGTTTTGTGCGCTTGCACGCGCTGCAATTGATGCTCCAGCTTTTCAACTTCTGCGCCTAAATGGACAATCTCTTGTTCAAATTGCGCTTTTTGCATCAGCTTGGCCTTGGCGATTTCTAAGGCAAACTTTTCTTGCTGTAGCTCAGGAATGCGTTCAGCTTGCTGCTGGGCCTGGGTATGCTGCTGCTCTAACTCATTCGCTTGCTGTGTTGCACTGCTTAGTGAAGCATTAAGCTCATCAATTTTGCTTTGCTGTTGAACAATATCGTTAAGGATACTCTTCCACTGATGATAGGGCCCATCGAGTTGCTGCGCTTGGCGGGCATGCTCTAGCTGCAGCGCTAAAGCTTGCATCGACTCCTTTTTGCCCAGATGAGTATCGAGCGCACTTTTCGCTGCCGCCTGTTTATTAAACTCTTCCAGCAAGGATTTGGCCGTAAGGAGAGCTTGTTTGGCGTCGTTGTAGCGGCCTAAGTGCTGTTGTTCTTGCAGGTTCAACTCAGTGAGCACGCTTTGCTGCTCTTTCAATGTCTCTGTCAGAGACGATTCATCACTGACCTCAGCCACATCCAGCGCCCCACGGATCTGCTCATCAAACTTCTCTTTGGCGCTGCTGATCGCCTGTGCTTTCTCTTTCAGGGCAAATTCGATGCGTTTGTATATTTCCGTTTGGAACAGCTGGCCAAATATCTCTTCACGCTCTTTGGAACTCGCAAGCAACAGTTCGCGAAATTTCCCTTGTGGGAGCACCATCACTTGGCGAAACTGAGTCTCGCTTAGACCAATCAACTCAGCGACTTTGCCTTTCACTTCGTTGGTTTTGGCGGTGATCAGTTTTTCTTCGTCATCGAGTAAATAGAGCGACGCAGTGTGTTTTTTTACCGTCGTCCCTTCTCCACGCGCCTTGGCCGCTTCTTGCTCTGGCGAACGTTGAACGCGGTAACGTCTGCCGTGTAAGACGAATTCGAGAGTGACTTCGGTCGGAGTTTTCACATCGGCGAGATCACAACGCATCTGCGTGCCCTGCCGCTCATTACCCGTGGTTTCGCCATACAAAGCGTAGCAGATGGCGTCCAATATCGAGGTTTTCCCTGATCCCGTTGGCCCGTTGATCAAAAACAGTGGGTTAGATCCGAGTAAGGTAAAGTCGATCTCTTCACGGCCAGCAAAAGGGCCGAATGCTTGCATGGTGAGTTTGATGGGTTTCATGCTCTCTCGCCCTTACTGTTTCAACAAATCTTTGACAATGGCGCTGAGCGCCTGATCTTGCGCGCTGCTCAATTCGCTCTCTTGCGCTTCGCGGAAAAAATCACGGAACATATCCACTTCACTGCGCGCCAGTTTTGCTTGCGCCATTTGTTGTTCTACGCCAATCAACATGCCCGGTTTCTCTAAATGCAAAACGTTCGGATAGACCGCACGAAGCTTGTCCATCGGATTAAGGATCGCGTGCTTATCCAGCAAGCGCACCAATAGGTAATCGTCCGCATTAGGATCTGTTTTGCCACGCGTAATGATGTCATCCAGCTCCCCCTCCAGCACGCGCATTTCTCGCGGTGCTTTGAGCGCGACATGCTCAGCGTTAGCAAATCCGTTTTCATCGAGCGTTACCAGCGTAAACCCTTTCTTTTGGTGCTGCTCGGAAAAGCTGTATTTCATCAACGAGCCACTATATCGGATGTGGGCTTCACTGCGCTGCTGCGGCTGATGCAGATGGCCAAGCGCAACGTAGTCAAAGCAGCGAAAATGGTCCGCACTAACTCGATCCGAACCGCCAATGGAGAGCGGCCGCTCCGAATCACTACTCTCTCCGCCATCCACAAAACAGTGGCTCAGCAGCACGCTTTTCTGCACGTGTTGCAAACGGGCCTTAATCTCTTCAACCAATACTTTGTGCGCTTGGTCGTAGTCTTTCACATCAGCGTCAAAGGCAAAACGCACCTGCTCTGGATCGCTATAGGGCATGCAATAAAAAGCCACCTGACCCGCTTGCTCACTTTCCACTACCACAGGAGTCAGCATTTGCTTGAAGTTACTGATGATGTGTAACCCGGCTTGTTTCATTTGCGAAGCACCAAAACCGAGTCGCTGCGCGCCATCATGATTGCCGGGAATGATGATCATCGGCGTGTTCAGCTCGCCGCAAACGCGCGTAACGGTTTGGTCGAGCAGTTTCTACCGCGGCGGTTGGTGGTACAGAGCGATCGAAAATATCCCCCGCCACGACAACGGCGTCGACCGGATGCTGCGCGATGTATTCAATCAGTTGATCAAGAACGGAGCTTTGGTCTTCCAACAGAGAGACGTTGTGAAACTGGCGGCCTAGATGCCAGTCAGAGGTATGAATAAACTTCATGGATTGTCACTTACACCAACGAACGTATGACGGAATGCCACGTTTTTCAGGCGATAGCATAGCCTGAAAAATCGGCCATTTCATCGTATCAAGCGGTGAAATTGACATCCGAAGTGATTGAAAGGGCAATAAATGGGCGAAACGCCCACAAACTCATACTTATTGATGGCTAGCATTAGACTTAGCACTCCGTGCGGTTTCGCCCGTTGCGTTTGGCTTTGAGCAGTGCGTGATCGGCGCGTTTAAGCACTTCTTCATAGCTCTGCGCATTATCGCTATCGGCAAAACCAATGCTGGCGGTGATAGTGAGATCCGGATCGATATCATCAAAACGGCTCTGCTCGATACGCTCTCTCAACTGCTCAAAATAGGCGTACGGCTGGTCGCCTTGGTACAACAGGGTGAACTCTTCCCCGCCCCATCTTGCGGTTTTTTCAGGTGATTGCGCATAATCTCGTAAAATGTGAGCGATGGCGACAATCGCTTTGTCACCAGCCAGATGGGAATATTTATCATTGATTCGCTTAAAGAAATCGATATCCAAGATCGCGACAAAGAAACGCTGCTGATTTTCCTTAGCGTGATTGAAAGTCGCTTTGATCTCGTTATCAAAGGCGCGGCGATTCGCCAAGCCAGTTAATACATCTTCTTTTGACAATCTTTCATACTTCTCCGCTTGCGCTCGGATCTCTTGCGTTTGCAGTGCCACTTGTTTTTTCAATTGAAGCTCATTGCGTTTAAGCGCGCTTAGCCGCCAGCGAATCGCAGCCACGAGCAGGATCAGTGCTGCCAGTGCAACGGCAATACGAACTTCCGTACGCTGCCAAAAAGAGGGGTAGACAGTAAATTGGTAAACATGCTGCGCATCATGCCACTCACCGTACGGCGAGCGTGCGCTGATGCACAAACGGTATTCCCCAGGCGGCAGATAGGTGTATTCCACCGTGGTCGCATTACCGCGATACGACCAATCGTTGTCAAACCCTTCCAGTTTGGTCCGGTATTGCAAACGTTCAGACATCACAAAGCCCAGCCCAACGTAAGAGAAAGAGATACGCGTCGTGCCCGAAGGAACTTGGCCTTGCACGTCGACATTCATGCTGGCGGCGTCAAATTTTACTGATTCGAGCACAACGGGTAACAGATGGGCCTCATTGTGCGTCAAACTATCGGGATGAATCGAAGCAACGCCTTTTGCTGTGGCGAAATAGAGACGCCCTGAACGGCTGATTATCGCGGCCGGATTGGAGCCACCGTTTGCCTGGCTACTGGCCATACCATCATTTTCGTCGTAATGCTCAAACTCTAAACTGGCATACATGCCGTCTGCAACCCGATGTGCTTGCTCGTAGCCAATGCGCCAAATACCTCGGTTACTTGACAACCAGAAGTGACCTTGGCCATCGTTAACCACTTGGAAAAATTTGTCGATGGGCAACCCCTGCGGACGCCCAACAAGCGCTGTGGTTTTATCCCGTTGCCGATAGCGCACCACACCACGATCTGTGGCGATCCACACATAGCCCGGCTCGATATAAAAACCGAAAGCGTATTGAGCAGCTTCCAGCTTGTCTAAATTGAGGCGAGAAAAATGCTCACCAGAGAGAACGCTGACACCAAGCCCAGTTCCCACCCAAATTTTACCGAACTCATCTTCCGCCAGTGCCATCACATAGTTATCAACCAGCTCGCCATTTTCTTTACTGAAATAGCTCAAAACACCGTCTGGTGAGCGTTTCACTAACCCCGCAGGCGTTCCTATCCATAAATTATTCTGACTATCTTGAAGCAAAGCGCGAATTTCATTAGTCGGTAAGCCACTATTTTCACTAAGAAATAAGCTTAGCTGCCCAGATTGGAACACCATCAGGCCATGTTGGTAGGTGCCAACCCAAGCGCTGTCTGCGCTTCGCTTTGCCAAGCTCAGCACGGAGAGATTCTCACCGTGACTCCGTACCGCTCGCGCCCCTGAGCTATCCAGCACACTCAGGCCATTGCTGCTACCGATTAGCAGATTATCGTCAGCTATCTCCAGCAGAGTGCGGACATAGTTGCCTATCAAACCTTGTTCTTGAGTCACAGAAACAAAGGGAGCTTCTCGTAAACGGATAATCCCGCCATTGGTGCCGATCCAGATGTTACCTTGCTGATCTTCAAGCCAAGAGAGCACGCGGTTATTTGGCAGCCCTTGACGAACGTCTAGCCATTCCAACCCATGCGAACTCAAGCGTGCCACACCTCGATTGATAGTGCCAAACCAAATACTGCCCGCTCTGTCTTGCTCAACCACCGTAACCACGGTGTTTAACAGTGCATTCTCTAAAGGGCTGAGGATTTGCCCGTCCCAGCGCCAAGCGCCACGGTTTGTACCCAGTAGAATATCGCCGTTAGGCGCTGATGAGACATAAGAGACACGCTCAAATTGAGTCGAAGAGAGTTTTTGTGCCGCGTTCTCGGTTAGGCGGTAGAGCCCGGCATCCGTTGCCGCAATAATCGCTCCATTCGCATCCTGAGCAAGGCGATAAGCGCTTATATTGGTTAATCGCCATTGATCTTCGCCATAACGACCATCATTAAGATGCGGGCGAAACACTACCCCTTTACCTTCAATGGCAAACCATAAGTTTTGCTGTAAATCGACAAAAATATAATTGACCAGCCCGGCAAGCGGGGGTTGCTCATGCCAAGTATAACCTTGACGAAGTGCTAAACTACCGCGTGCACCGCCCACCCACAAACGATTGGCACTGTCTGCCGTCAGCGAGCGCGTGCCAGAATCGAGCATATGCGTGTGCGGATTCCGATCAAAACGTTTGAAATTGAGACCATTGTAACGAGCAACCCCTTCCCAAGTAGCAAACCACAAGTAGCCATCTTGGGTCTGAACAATGGCATTAATGCTATTGTGGGGTAACCCCTGATTTGAACTCCAAGTTTCAGAGAAGTAATCGGATAGACGTAGTGGCTGAGCAAAAAGAGAAGTCGAGCACAAAGCGGTCAGTATCAAAATCGCCAATCGCCTAGAATGAAAGAACAGAGGTGCCCAGTTTATACTACTCATTTACGTCATTTTCCTTCACTGGGGTTTTAAACCAAACGGCAACCAACGAAACCGCCGCAAAATATTTATGATATAAATATAAATTAACATCTAAGACACAACAATATAGTGGTGATTTATACAGGCAGTATGGCGTATGGAATTCGTCACCTTGTGACAAAACTCTCATGCTCAGAGAAAACACCAGAATCAAGCAAAATAATCAAGCCAATACACACTCACCGTTTCGCCAAATACTTCTCTTCGCATAAAGTTCGTTACACCAATTGGTAGGCTTTTAAAAGCACCAACCCAATCGTACAGGTGATGGTTGAAAGCACCGTGGTCAAGGCAATAATGTTTGCCGCTAATGTGGCATTGCCTCCCATCGAGCGCGCCATCACATAACTTGCCGCAGCGACAGGCGAAGCATTCATAAAAAATAGAATACCCAGTTCTATACCGCGAAATCCGAGCAGATAGGCGGTGCCGGTCACAAGCACTGGTGCCAAAACCAACTTGTAGCTGCTGGCAAACCAAGTGGGGCGACTTTCATTCTTGAGCAAACTGAAATTAAGTGAGCCGCCCGTACACAAAAGCGCCAAAGGTAGTGTCATCTTAGACAGATAATTACCGGCATCTATTGCGACTTGCGGAACGGGAATAGACAACAAGTAAAATGCGACGCCAGAGAGGATAGCGATGATCAGCGGATTTTTGGTTAGGGTTTTAAACACCACTTTGAGCGCTTTGTCACCGCTGTTTTTACCTTTCGGCGACAAGCAGATCACTGCTTGAACGTTGTAGATAAAAGTGGTCACCGCAACATAGATCGCAGCCAGCGCGACACCCTGAGAGCCATAGGCGTTGGCCACATAAGCGATACCAATAATGCCCGTATTGGCGCGAAAACCACCTTGAATCACCACCCCTTGGTCTGGGGATGATTTAAACAGCAGTTTGACAGAGATGAAGGTAAAAACAAAAAAAACGATGTTGGCAACAATGCCAAAATTGACAAAATGACTGGCGGCGGAAAAGTCGTGTTCGGCGCTGACCAGACTGAGAAACAGCATGGTGGGCAAAGTAACCTGGAACACCAGTTTGGAGCCTACTTCGATAAAAGGCTCGTTGATCAATCCGATACGTTTAAAAAACACCCCCAGCAGCAACATCAGACAGATAGGGCCAGTGACCGACAAGGAAAACTGTAACTGAGCTAAAAGTGATTCCATCAAGCATCCCGCTGGCAAGTAAGTTTTAAGTGACTGATTGTTGTCTCAGCGCAATCTTTCGTCCAGTTATTTCACTGTTTTTGCATTATTTACCGTAGATTCTAAGCGTTATGGTTCGAACAATTCACTGGCCGTGCCTTTCTATCGTCCTTCCATTTTTCCGCAAGATTTTGCAATAAGCTTAAGCAAAATGTGCAATAAACCTAAGCAAAATGGATACCGCAGCCAATCTCAAGTACAATGCCCCATATCCAATTTGCGCAAAGCATTTCTTTTTATGTGAACCGCAAGGTGTCACATAAAAATCGATAAAGTTAAGGATTTATATTCCCAATGGTGAACAACTCAATTCAATGGTTTCCTGGGCACATGCACAAAGCCCGCAAAGAGATCGAAGAAGCCATTCCACAAGTCGACGTAATTATTGAAGTGCTTGATGCACGTATTCCTTTTAGCAGTGAAAATCCGCTTATTTCTAAAATTCGTGGAGAAAAACCTGTGGTTAAGGTCCTGAACAAACGCGATTTGGCCGACCCAGAAACTGACTCAGTTGTGGATCGAACATCTTGAAAAAGAGCAAAACGTGAAAGCGATGGCGATCACCACCTCTCAAACGCAGGAAGTGCACAAGATCATGGAGCTCTGCCGCAAGCTGGCCCCGCATCGAGAAGAGATCGGCAAAAACATTCGTACCATGATTATGGGCATCCCGAACGTTGGCAAATCAACCATCATCAACACGCTGGCTGGACGAGCCATCGCTCAAACAGGTAACCAACCTGCCGTGACTCGCCGTCAGCAACGTATCAATCTGCAAAACGGGATTGTGCTCTCTGATACTCCAGGGATCTTGTGGCCTAAAGTTGAAAACCCGCACAGTGGCTTTCGCCTTGCCGCCACCGGAGCCGTTAAAGATACCGCCATGGAATACGATGAAGTGGCTTTTTACACCGTCGAGTATCTCGCCAAACACTACCCGCAAAAACTCAAAGATCGCTATCAGATAGACGAGCTTCCAGAATCCGATGTAGAGCTGATGGAAGAAATCGGGCGCAATCGGGGGGCATTGCGCTCTGGTGGCCGAGTGGACTTACATAAAGCCAGTGAGATCCTACTGCATGAGCTACGTAATGGTACTTTAGGGCAGATAACGCTTGAGAGACCAGAGATGATCACTCAAGAACTGATCGAAGTTGAAATCGAAGCCGCACGCCGCGCGGAAGAAAAAGCCAAGCAAAAAGAGGAACGTAGAAAACGCTACCTCAAGAACAAACGCTGATCCAAAAAAGCCTGTTCTTCCTATCATCACCTCATTTTTCAGGGACGTATTTTACGTCCCTCTTTTTTAGCCTTTTATAATCAATAAGCTAATAATTCTATTTATTTTATACTCCCTAAGGGTAGATAAAGATTAAAAGTATCAAATAAGGAACAACTATATTTGCTACTTCTCACAAAAATATAATTATTCACCAATGACATTCGTTGAATACTGAGCGATAAATTACTCGTCAGCTGGCGCTTGTCTGTGTATTTTTATAGAGAATAAAATTATGAATAACATGTTTCCTAAACAACTACCTGAATTTATATCAAATCGCTTATTATTTCAGGTAGAAGACCTGATTCATAGTAACAAGAGCAAAACACATTTAGTCATGGGAAAAGTCCCAGAAAATGACTCAATTATCATGCAAAGCAATGATTATTTATCAATTGCCAATCATCCTGAAATCAAACAGGTTCATACTGATGCAATAAATAAATGCGATGCCAGTGTTATGATGTCGGCTATTTTTTTACAAAGCGAAAAGAGCAAACCCAATTTTGAAAAGCAGCTCGCCAACTATACTGGAATGTCATCTTGTCTGCTGTCTCAATCCGGCTGGGCAGCCAATATTGGTCTTTTGCAAACGATCTGCGCCCCTACAACCCCGGTCTATATTGACTTTTTTACCCATATGTCACTTTGGGAAGGGGCACGTATCGCAGATGCGGCCATCCATCCTTTTATGCATAACAACCTGAATCACCTGATTAAGCAGGTTGAACGCTACGGTGCTGGGATCATCATCGTTGATTCTGTCTACAGCACAATTGGCACCGTCGCACCGCTCAAGGAGCTGTGTGACATCGCCGAAAGGTATGGATGCGCAATTATCGTTGATGAGTCTCACTCGTTGGGGACACACGGCCCACAGGGCGCGGGATTGGTCAAAGAGCTAGAAACTGACCGATAAAGTTGACTTTATTACTGTCAGCCTAGCCAAGTCGTTTGCTTATCGGGCCGGGGCGATTCTTGGCCACGATCTCATTTCACAAACTCTACCGTTTGTTGCCTACCCGGCGATATTCAGCTCTGCTTTGCTGCCATTCGAAATCGACAGATTAGAGAAAACACTGGAAATTGTCCGAGGAAGTGATGAAAAAAGATCCCAAGTCGAACGCTTGGCAAAACAGCTTCGTCTAGGGCTCAAGCAGATCGGTTTTCAAGTTCGCAGTCAATCTCAAATTGTCGCCATTGAAACGGCCGATGAGCGGAACACCGAGCATGTACGAGACTATTTAGAGGACAACGGTATTTTTGGCTCTGTATTTTGTCGTCCAGCGACAGGAAAAAATAAGAATATCATCCGATTTTCTATTAATGCATCACTTGACGAACAAGATATAGAAAAAACAATAGAGGTATGCCGCTCGGCCTATCAGTCTGGACAATTTATTTTTGTTTAGAAGCCACTATAAATAAAGAAGAGCCCTAAGGGCTCTTCTTACATCCAATGTGATATTTTATCTAGTAGTTTATTTTTATCGGCGGGTTTAACTAAATAATCAGACATTCCTGACTGATTAATTCTCTCTAGTGTTACGGGAGTACTGTCACCAGTATGGGCGATAATTGGAACATGAGCATATTTTTTATTTGACTGACGGATCTGAATTGACGCTTCTATACCGTCTAATATCGGCATTTCAATATCCATCAAAATGAGATCAACATGATGTTTTTCCAACGCATGAAGCGCTTCCCGACCATCTTCTCTTTGAATCACTTCGAAACCCTGTTTCTCCAATAATAAAGAGGTGAATTTTCGCAGCGAATCATTATCGTCAACCACCATTATCACCCGTTTGCCATCGTCGGATTTTCTGACCGGAGCGGGCATGTACGCATCAAAGTTTGCGTCAAACATGAGTCTGTCGATAATCTGCGCTGTATTGAGTAACCAAGATTGCGTTTCAACCCACAATACCGGCAATGTACTTTGGTTGCGGCGATTGACTATCGCATCTTGATACAAGTAAACAATGCGCGCTTCGGTAAAATGCAGTAAAGATTCTAGCCTGTCTAACTGACTGTTTTTTAAGTCGACCGAACTCAAATCCAGAAAGATAAGATCATATTCAAACTCATGTTCGGCCATTAAGCACGCTTGCTCGGCCGTTTTTACCGTGAGGGCGAAACCGCTTGAGCGAGCTGATTCCGCCATTTTTTTACACAGAATCTCTTGCTCACTGATAAAAAAGACCGACTTGAGTTTCATCAGCTCATACTTGATTTCACCAACTACTTTAGATTTTACCAACGGAAACGTCAGCGTAAACTCCGTCCATTGCCCTTGCGCCGATTGACAAGCAATGCTACCGCCAAAGGATCGCATCACCTTTTTACAAAATGGCAGTCCCAAACCATAGTTACTACTTTTCCCAGTGGTATAGAAATCCTTAAAAATATGTTCCATCGACGATGGCGCAATTCCCTGACCGTTGTCTCGCACGACAACCATGTTCTCCGTATCATCGCGACTTATCGTAATATCAATGGTGAACACCTCAGGATTGCGATAGTTAAACGCATTTTTAACAAGGTTATAGATAACGTACTTCAGTAGCGTGTGGCTGCCAAAAAAGTCAAAGTTCCCTTCTTCGTGGTAGCGAATGCATTGCCTGTCCGCCGATTTTTTATAGCTAAAGCTTTCAATGGCATTTTTGACCACTTCATTGGCCGAATGTCGCTTAAAGGTTGAACGAGATACACGATTTTCATCAATCGAGGTTAAAAGCAGATCAATCGTCTCATTGCCCGAATGGATAATCTTCATTGCTTCTTCACTCACTTCTCGTAGTAGAGCGACGTCTTTGGCACTTAGCGCGTAGCTGCTGCGTTTTTCAACTTTATCGTTGGGAATCACCGACTGGATCACATCGATAGAAGCAACCAAGCCACTTAGCGGATTACGCATTTCATGGGCGATTCCTGCACCAAACGCTTTGGCGATCGAGATCCGTGATTCATGTTCAACTTGATTGCGAAAATAGAATAAGTTGCCAAACAGATAGATAAAGAGAAATATCGGCACATGACGCCAGTCGACGGAAATCACCAGATGGTAGTCATTACACACATACGCGGCAAGTACCGCCATGCCAACGCCGATAAATGTTTGACTAAACATTACCTTAGTCATATGGACTAACAGGATGTGTAAGAAAATCGCTGCCATAAAGGACATGACCCAAACGTTCGACCATTCATTCATCAACAGCATAAAAAAGAAGAAAAATGGCAAACAGGTTGTTATCACTATCAAATAGACGATGGGCATACGCGTGCGGATCGGCATGGGTAACCGCTCTCGCAAAACCAGCAGCAAGAATAAAGCTGAACAAAGTAGCCTGAGCGGAAGATTCTCGTAAGACTGAGGAAAAAGATGCGTCCAAACCCAGTAGTAGGTCGGAAAGCCGAGAAACCCCATCCAGCCGACAAGCGTCAAGTTAGGGTTAGCATATTGATAAACCTTGCGAATCGATTCCATGTCACTACTAGCCAATAGTGGTTAATGTCATAGATTGCGTTAGTGCAATCTTGCATAAGCCTTGTTATTTATAGGTATTTTTTCAGGTAGTCACCCGATTACTGGTTAGTATATATCCTTATGAGATATGGTAAACAAAGAAAAGCTGCAAAACGCAGCTAAGTGCAAGATTTTTCTGATTATACAAAACAACATACCGCACAAAAGACAAGGCCGCGTTTGTTACGGCCTGTTCATTTATCCTTTATGGGAGCTTGTCGCTCAACTAAAAACTACGGCGGCCAATAGCCCAGAGGAGAGCTTTTCTGCCGACGGCCAAGTGATGACCTGCTCAATCATCTCGGTACCATCGGAAGCTTGTCGCTTTCGACACTCTGTCAGTGTGCCGCCAATGCTTTGATAAAACTCGATCGCGTCTCGATTGCTGATATTCACTTCCAGATAGAGTCCGCGATCAGAAAAATAGTGCTGCTGCCAGTTGGCAACTTCTTGCAATAATTTCTTACCAATGCCACGTCGCTGAAAATCACCGTCTACATGCAGAGAATCAATAAAGGTTCCGAGTTCAAAATCGTGATTACCAAAAACGCAGGCAAAGCCCAACAACAAACCACCTTCTTCAGCCAAAATTACATGTTGGCTAAAAGGCGGGTTGGTTAAACGAGTTTGCCAAAGAAGCAGCTTTTCCGTTTGCACATCGTTTTGCAAATAACGTCTACTGAGAATCTTGCTGTAATGCCGCTTTAAGCTAGTCGCATGCAAATAAGCGACTCTTTCATAATCCACATATTCTGCCGTTATAAATTCCATTTAACAGTCCGTCCATCTACCAGAAATCCATTTATAGAGTATTAATACTACATCCTCTTATCAGCAAAGCAAAACATGTCGTTCACATTATCTATCAATTAATTTGACTTACACGTGTACGCTGATAATCTAGCGAACAATTGTTAGCTCAAAAAAACGAGGTGTCCTGTGGAGACGCAAAAACCACCACTCATCTGGTTGAATATCTTTATTTTCAGCTTTTCACTTTTGTTAGCATTGGTAGCAACTCCTTGGTATGCCTGGGAGCATGGGCTGACCGTCTGGCATGTGCTTTGGTTTTTTGTTGCCTTTAGTTTCACCAACCTTTCGATTACTGCGGGCTATCATCGACTATGGAGTCACAAGACTTATGAAGCACATTCGCTGCTTCGAGTGCTTTTCGCCATAGGCGGCGCTTTTTCACTGCAAAACAGCATTTTGCATTGGTCGTCGGATCACCGACGCCATCATCGTCATGTCGATGATTTTGATAAAGATCCCTACTCAGCGTCACGCGGATTCTGGTTTTCACATATTGGCTGGATGCTACGTCACTACAACCAAGAGAGTTATTCTGACTACACTAACTGCCGTGATTTACAAAAAGACCCCATCGTGATGTGGCAACATCGCTACTACGTGCCTTTAGCGATAGCCACCAACTTAGCTATTCCTCTTATGCTTGGAGCATTTTATCAGGACTATGTTGGTATGTTGCTCGTGGTTGGCGCGCTGCGTTTAGTCGTCAGCCATCACAGTACATTCTTCATTAACTCACTCGCCCACATTTGGGGTTCGCAACCGTTTACCGATAAGAACAGCGCTCGGGATAATGGGATACTCGCTATCTTCACCTTCGGCGAGGGCTATCATAATTTCCACCATATTTTTGAAAACGATTATCGCAATGGCATCTATTGGTGGCAGTACGATCCGACTAAATGGCTGATCAAAAGCTGTTCTTGGATTGGGTTGACGAAAAGACTGCGCGTAACTCCGCAACTGAAAATCGATACTGCAAAAGCGGCGCAAATTTTTAAAATGGCCAAAATGAAGTTGGAAGAGCGAGCAGAAGCGGCTTCATTGCATGAGCAATTGCAGAGGGAATTTGATAGCTTAACCGCGCTCATGAAGGAGTACTACGAAGCGAAGAAGCAGTTACTTGAAAGTAAGCGCCAAAATGCGGCGCAGAAGTATGAAAACGCACTACTCACCATTCGTTATAAACAGCTTAAAGCCGACCTCGCTGAGCGTTATCGCTTGTGGAATCAATTCGTCGAAGCGTACGCATAACCTGTAGTATATAAAAAATCAGGGCTCCGTTTGGAGCCCTGATTTTGTCGACAAGCCGCATTAAATCTTCAGGACGTACTTGTCCATCATTGCCACCATCCGGCCAATCTCTGGTTTAGTAATAGTGTCATTCGCCCCTAAAGCCAACGCTTTTGCTCGGTTGTCTTCACTCATCAACGAAGAGAACATGACGATCGGCATCGAATTGTACTCTGCCGTTTCCCGCAGACGCTTCACCAAATGCATGCCATCCATACGAGGCATTTCTACATCGGTTACCACCGCATCAATCAATTCGCTGACTGGCAACCCTTCTTCTTTTGCGACTTGGATGAGGCTCATTAACTTCTCAAACGCTTCGCCGCCATCTTTACAAGCAATGATGTTGTAGCCCGCAGAGCTGAGGGTATCTTGGATCAGTGAACGGATAAACGCTGAGTCATCGACCACCATGACCGTTTTCGCGTTGCGCTTAGAGACCATACGCTGGTTAAGATCGACCGAGCGATCCACCTTAACATCGTATTTTTCCATACTTAGTTCAGGGTTAATGTCGGCGATGATCTTCTCGAAATCTAAGATCATGATGAGGTTGCCATCTTTACGCACGACAGCGACGACACAATCTTGCTCACCCGCTTCCAAAAACTGGCTGGGCGATTCGACGTCGTTCCATGAAATACGGTGGATACGGCTAATGCTATCGATCAGAAAGCCGTTAGTCATCTTGTTGAAATCAGTTACGATCACAAACTTACGCGCCAGATCTTGGCGGGTTGGCACACCCAACCACCCTGCAAGATCCACCAGCGGAGTTAATACATCTCGAGAGGAGAAAACGCCGATCATGTGAGGCTGGGCATTCGGATAGTCTGTGGTTTCTGGCACCTGAATAACTTCACGCACCTTCGCGACGTTAATCCCGTAATAGCAGGTTTTCGTTCTGCCGTCGGGTAACGTTTTTTCTAAGTGAAACTCAATAATCTCAAGTTCATTGGTCCCACTTTCTGTCAAAATTGTACTACTTGGATGGCTCATGTCTTTACATACTTCAGGTAGTGAAAGCGCCGCAAACATTGCGTCGTCTTTATTATTTATTAGTTTATTTTTACTGCTTAGGCCCTATTTGTAAATCGGCAAACTTCTTAGCAGTTCAAATAATTCGCTAAAAGTGCCGTAAGCGAATACTTTCTATGGCAGACGCTACTCTAACATCAATAATAGTCACTGTTTGCCGAGTTTGTAGAAGTTTTGCAATTAAACCACACAAAAAGCAATAGATTGCACTGCATATTGACCAATAAAAATCTTGGTAAAAACAACAATAATGACGGGATACAATGACAAAGTCCGGTTTGAGCAAAACACTCGAAACCGGACCATGACGCTTTGGGGATTTACCTTAATGCGCTATTCGATGTGCACATACTTGCGCTTAAAGTCGGAAGCCGAGGCAAACACGATAATCGACAATAGAGTAATCAAAGCTCCAATACTGTAAATCAGTTGCTCATTAACGAGCAGTTGATAGCCGCTTACCAAGGATATCGAAAGTACAATCAATAAGTTCAGTCGATGCAACCAAGGGTGCTTGACTGAAAAAACCGCATATTTGGCACCAATCATCTCTTCTCATTCTTTATTAGATTAATAATTTAACAGCTCAATAAAACCACACTATTTGTAAAGATACAATTAATTACTGAGCTTTTTGGGCAAGAAATCACACGTTTTGCTTCTCTATAAAACACTTTTTATATCATGAATATAAGCTAATTTTATAGCATCATTAGCATGAACGAGCTTGCAGAAATGAGCTTAGTTACAAACAACTTATTGAATAGCCTGGATTCAATGGGGTCTGCCAAGTGACCGCTTACGATAGAGGGATCACACTGTTTCTCTCAACCAGTGTAGGTTCCAATTGGACGACTTGCACTTCCTGAGTCTGCTTTTTGATTTTCTTCAGTAGCGTTTCTACCGCCGCTTTGCCTAAACGGTATTTTGGTTGATGGATGGTGGTCAGTGATGGGGTCATAAACTTGGCAATGTGGATATCGTCATAACCGACAATCGAAAGCGACTGAGGAATCACGATCCCTAACTCATTGGCTGCATTAATCACTCCCATTGCCATCATGTCATTGCAGACGAAAATGGCACTGGGTAGTGAGCCTGAAGAATGCATTTTCTTGAATGCTTGATAGCCACCTTCGCACTCAAAATCCGCTTCAATTATCCAGTTGGCATTGAAGGCTAAGCCCGCTTCATTCAGAGCTCGCTTATAGCCTTCATAACGCATCTGTGCTTGATGCTTAATTAGTGGCCCTGTAATGCAGCCTATTTGCGTGTGTCCAGAATCAATAAGATGCTTGGCAGCTAAATAGCCGCCACGTAAAGAGTTGTCTTGAATCTTGTCACTTTGAAACAGCATTGGGCCCCAGTCCATCACCACGACAGGGATGTCAGGATACTGTTCAAACACGTCTAACCTTTCCCCTTCGAGCGAGGAGCACATCAAGATCAATCCATCGACTCGCTTTTGTAATAGCGTATTAATCGAAGACTTCATGCGCTCGTTATCGCCTTCAGTGTTGCAAAGAATCAAGTTGTAACCTTGGAGGAAACAACTGCGCTCTACTCCCTTAACCACCTCACCAAAAAAGGGATTGGTTGAGGTGGTCACAAGCATGCCAAGTGTGTTAGTGCGATTGACTTTTAGGCTACGAGCGAGTGCCGAGGGTGCGAAATAGTGGAGCTCTTTGGCAGCGTTATTGACGCGCTCAGCAATCTCTTCGCTGACAAATCGGGTTTTGTTGATAACATGGCTAACCGTTGAGGTAGAAACCCCGGCAAGTCGGGCGATATCTTTCATGGTTGCCATGTCGTTCTCCTTGATATACGGCTAGAGGTGCTCAGCGAGAAAGGCGTCAACTTCTTTACGGGTTGGGATAGAAGTTTGTGCCCCAAAGCGGGTGACGGAAATGGCCGCCGCAGCATGAGCAAATTTGATGGCTGATTCTAATGGCATATCTTCCAATAAACCAGTGACCAAGGCCCCATTAAACGTATCTCCTGCGGCGGTTGTATCAACAGCGTCCACTTTGAACCCCGCGATTAACTGACCTCGACCATTTTCGCTCAGCCAAACGCCTTTTGCTCCGAGAGTAATCAACACCATTTCTACCCCTTTGGCGTGTAACTTGTTGGCCGCTAGCTGCGCACTCTCATCGTCGGTGACTGTGACACCTGTCAGCAGCTCAGCTTCGGTTTCATTCGGGGTAATCATCGCCACGCATGCTAGCAGTTCATCCGACAACATTCTGGCGGGCGCTGGATTTAAAATTACATTGGTTTTTGCTGCTTTTGCCACACTTGCCGCGCGTTCAATGCCACAAATGGGCGTTTCCAGTTGCATCAACAAAAAGCGCGCCGCGCGGATCCTGTCCAAATCTGATTCTATGGCTTGTGCGCTTAACTTCGCGTTTGCTTCTGCGGAGATACAAATGCTGTTTTCACCACTGTCGGCCACTTGGATCATGGCAATGCCCGTTGGACAATTCGGCTGCATTTTTACACCGACAGTGTTGATGCCATCCATTTTGAAACTTTCGCGAATATTGATACCAAAAGCATCATCCCCAACACAGGCAATAAAGCCTGTATCTGCGCCCAAGCGAGCCGCGGCGACGGCCTGATTGGCTCCTTTTCCACCCGGGATCACTTGATAATTGCGCCCATGTAAGGTTTCGCCTGGACGTGGAAAAGAAGGCACTTGAAGGACATGGTCAGCGTTAACACTGCCTAATACCACTAACTTATTCATAGGGAATCCTCAGCTCTGATGAGCTTACTTTTGAATGTAACCGATGGGTTTGCGCTCTTGAGAAAAACGCACAACCATCGTCAGGCAAGTGCCCAAAAAATCTGGCTCCCAGCCTGAGCCATCTAATGCCGGGAACCAGAGGTTTAAACTTACTTAGTCACGACTTTGAGTGGTACAGGAATGTACTCTTCGACTTCACCACCTTTAAGGACTTTGTCGGCCGTTTCGATGCCCAATGCACCAATCAGATCAGGTTGCTGGGCAATAGTCGCCGCCAACTTGCCACGATTCACCGCCGCAATACCGTCTTCTGTGCCATCAAAGCCGACGATTACAACCTGTTTTCCAGATGCTTGTACTGCGCGCAGTGCGCCTAGCGCCATCTCATCGTTTTGCGCGAAAACCGCTTGCACATCAGGATTGGCCGCCAGCAGGTTTTCCATTACGTTCAACCCTTTGGTGCGGTCAAAATCGGCAGGCTGACTGGCAAGCACTTGCATGCCACTCTCTTTCACCGCGTTCATAAAACCTTCACCACGCTCACGAGCAGCGGAAGTGCCAGCGATGCCTTCAAGTTGAATAACTTTGGCTTTTTCACCCACTTTTTCAATGATGTAGCTACCCGCCATTTCACCGCCGATCACGTTATCAGAAGCGATGTGGCTGACGACTTCACCACGGCTCGCACCGCGATCGAGTGTCAACACAGGGATCTTCGCCTGATTAGCCATGCGAATAGCGTTAGACACGGCATCCGAATCCGTCGGGTTGATCAAAATAGCTTTCACACCACGAATGGTCAGGTCTTCCACATTAGAAAGCTCTTTGCTTGGGTCGTTTTGCGAATCGAGTACGATCAAGTCGTAACCCAGTTCTTTCGCTTTACTTTCCGCGCCGTCTTTCATGGTGACAAAGAACGGATTGTTTAGCGTTGAAAGTACGATTGCCATCGTATCTTGCGCCTGTGCAGCAACAGAAACCGTGGAGCTCAGCAGCGCAGCAGAAATTAAAGTGGCCAGTTTGTTCATGTTATTGTCCTTATTGTTGTGTAGGGGGAGCAGAGTGGTCCTTCCGCTCGTTGGTTACTTATTCTTGTTGTCCACCATGACGGCCAGCAGAATCACCGCTGCTTTTGCAATCATCTGGTAGTAAGAGGAAACATCCAATAGATTCAGTGCGTTATTCAAGAATCCGATGATCAGTGCGCCAATCAAGGTGCCCATGATTCGCCCTTTGCCGCCCATTAAGCTGGTTCCGCCGAGCACCACGGCCGCAATCGCATCCAATTCGTACCCCATACCAGCGGTGGGCTGTGCGGACGAAAGACGCGATGTAACGATGATGCCAGCCAGCGCCGCCAACAGACCACAGATGGCGTACACGCCAATCTTGACGCGATCAACATTGATACCAGAGAGGCGAGTTGCCGATTCATTGCCTCCTAAGGCGTAGACGTAGCGACCAAAACGGGTGTGATTGAGCAGATACCATGCCGCGGCAAACACCACCACCATCAACCAAACTGGCACCGGAATGCCTAACGCATAGCCGGTACCGAACCAAGCAAACGCATCAGAAGCATCACTAAATCCGGTTGAAATAGGACGACCATCGGTATAAACCATGGTTACACCGCGCAGCAGCGTCATGGTTACCAGCGTGGCGATAAATGCCTGTACTTTGCCTTTGGCGATGATGATGCCGCTGATCGCACCTAACGCAGCACCAGCCACCAAAGCGGTAGGAATGGCAATAAGCACCGGTACTTCCATTGCGACCAAACTGGCCGCAAAAGCGCCACACAAGGCCAACACCGAGCCAACACTCAAATCGATCCCCGCGGTAAGAATGACTAGAGTCATACCCACTGCAATAATCGCGTTAACGGATGTCTGGCGCAAAATGTTCAAAATGTTGTCGATGGTGAAAAAATTTGGATTCAAAAATGAGACAACAACGATCAAAAACAGCAATGCAATCAGTGATTTCTGTTCAATCAACCACTCTTTACTCAGCAGTTTTTTGCCGCCTGTATTGCTCGGCTTACTCATGGTTTTACTGTTCATGCGGCTTCCTCAGATAGCGTTTTACCGACTGCACACGCCATCAGTTTTTCCTGATTCGCGTCTTTTGCATCAAATTCTCCGGTGATGCGTCCTTCGTGCATGACTAAGATGCGATCACTCATACCAAGCACCTCAGGCATTTCCGATGACACCAAAATGATGCTCATCCCCTCGGCTTTGAACTTATTGATTAATTGATAAATCTCTTTTTTTGCCCCGACATCCACACCACGTGTCGGCTCATCGAGGATCAGTACTTTAGGCCGCGTCATCAACCCTTTGGCAATCGCCACTTTTTGCTGATTACCACCCGATAAATTGCCAATGATTTGTTCGCGGCTTGGCGTTTTGATATTGAATAGCTGGATAAAGTCATCCACCGCCGTCACTTCATCGCCATGCTGGATTTGCATCCCTTTGCTCAGTTTATCCAGCGCGCAGAGTGTCATATTCTCTTTCACCGACAGCCCTAATACCAAGCCATCGCCTTTGCGATCCTCGGAAATGTAGGCGATGCCGTTGGCTAGGCCATCTTGCGGGCTCACCGGATTAATGGTTTTCTGTTCAAGGTTTATCACTCCGCGCTCACTCGGCAGCGCACCGTAAATCACCTTCATCAATTCGGTGCGCCCTGCGCCCATCAAACCGGAAATGCCGAGGATCTCGCCACGTTTTAGGCTAAAGCTGACATCATGAACACCAGATCCTGTGAGCCCCACCACTTGCAAACAGGTCTCACCATGTTTGACGTCAATGCGTGGGTACTGCTCTTCCAGCTTACGGCCAACCATCATCTCGATCAGCCCCTCTTCATCCGTCTCCGCTACAGCACATTGAGCAATGAATTTTCCGTCGCGCAGCACGGTAATGTCGTCGCAGATCTCGAAGATCTCTTTGAGACGGTGAGAGATATAGACGATGCCACAGCCTTGATCGCGCAGTTCGTTGATCACGCCAAACAAGGCTTGCGTTTCCGTGTCCGTCAAAGCGTCGGTTGGCTCATCCATGATGATGACACGCGACTCAAACGAGAGCGCTTTGGCGATTTCCACCATCTGCTGCTCGCCCAAACTCAGTTCACCGAGTCGCGTTTTCGCGCTGTGCTTTACTTTCAAGCGGGCCAGTAATTTATCCGCCATCTGGTACATTTTGGCCCAGTCAATGCGACCAAATTTGGTGGTTATTTCACGGCCAAGAAAGATGTTTTCCGCAATAGTCAATTGCGGTATCAGATTCAATTCTTGGTGAATAATACTGATACCCGCTTGCTGGGAGTCTCGCGGACCTTTAAATGTGGTTTCACGGCCTTGATAGAGGATGCTGCCAGCGTCTTTGTGGTAAATCCCCGTCAGCACTTTCATTAAGGTGGACTTGCCCGCGCCATTTTCCCCCATTAGCGCCATCACTCGGCCGGGATAGACATTGAGTGATGCTTTATCCAGCGCTTTGACACCCGGAAATGCTTTCTCAATGTTGTTCAGTTGCAGTATCGCCTCACTCATACTTTACCCTCACGTTCTCGCCGCTTAAAAAACCACACCGGCCTGAAAAATAACGTTGGCATAAGGCGTACATTCGCCCGTTTCTCACCACCGCTTTGCTTTGCTGAGTACGTTGCTTAAACTCTTGATGAGACACATAGGAAATGGCGATGCTCTTGCCAGTGCATTCTTGCTCTTGCTGCAATTGAACAAGCAGCGCCTGATGAAGCTCTGGGCTAACTTGAGCAAATTCCTCCGCCATCACCACCCCTTCAATCTGCGATTCTGACAAGAAAACGCCAACCGTTTCTATAAAGCTGGGGACGCCATGAGTCAGCGCCAAATCAATGCGTGTCACTTGATCGGGAATGGGCAAACCCGCATCACAAATGGTGATCTCATCGGTGTGTCCCAAAGTGGCCACCAGATAAGAAAGGTCAGAGTTTATCAGGGTACTTTTTTTCATTGTGTCTCTCTCGGTACGTTGGAAAAATCCGAGTATCCTCGTCGGAAAATCATCATCGAAACGTTTCGATGAGATAGTATATCGCGCGGTATAATTTGCTATTGCTCCCCACTCAATCTGTGATAACGATCTTGCAAAGACCAGCTAGTGGTAAAAAAACAGCGCAATCGATCACAAATAAATTTCGACAAAATTCACGAAACCAGTATTCTATGTCGAGCAAATTGTTAACAAATGCTCTTGCTGGTCACGTTTTGTTTCAGGAAATCTTCGCCCTATGAACCTTGCATTGCTTTCTGCTTTTATCCCAACTTTCTTCTTTGTCTCGATTACGCCCGGCATGTGCATGACGCTGGCACTGAGCTTGGGCATGAGTATTGGCTACAAACGCACTTTATGGATGATGATCGGTGAACTCGCCGGAGTGGCGTTGGTTTCGGTGTCGGCGGTGATTGGCATTGCGGCTATCATGCTCAACTACCCGATGCTGTTTGTCAGTTTCAAGGTGTTAGGCGCACTCTATTTGATCTACCTTGGCGTGCAGATGTGGCGTTCGAAAGGCAAGTTAGCATTATCAGGCGATGGCAGCCCCGTCATGGTCGGTGGTAACTGGAATTTGGTGATACAAGGCTTTATCACCGCCATTGCGAACCCCAAAGGTTGGGCGTTTATGATTTCGCTGTTGCCGCCTTTTATCGATCAATCGGCGCCACTCACCCCACAACTAATACTGTTAGTCGGCATTATTCTCATCTCGGAGTTTGTCTGTATGACGCTCTACGCCACCGGCGGTAAGGGGCTAAAACGCATTCTTGGCAAATCACAAAATGTGCGGACGCTCAACCGAATTGCAGGCAGCTTGATGGTCGGCGTCGGCATCTGGTTGTTTTTTAGCTAAGGAGCCGTTAGCGCTTTCTAAACACCCAGATCGGCCCGATGAGGAGAAACTGCAAGTCTTCAAAAAAGGACGGCTTTTTACCTTCAATTTTATGGCCAATGAACTGCAACAGCCACAAGCAGACAAACAGCGCCAAGGCGAGAGTAAAAACGGGCAGTTGCAAAAGTGCTAAGCTCCAAGCCAGCGCGATGCAAGACAAGGTATAACCGAGCATCAGCAAGAAGACACTCAGTGAAAGGCGAAAATAAAATACCCACACCGGTAAGGCTGCGAGCCAGACCCAATTGAGTGTCATGCCAGACAAAGTAATGGGGGGAATGGACCAGATCAGCGCCACCACAGAGAAAAAAATCCCCGGCACTGCAATGGTGTGGATACGCTGATTGATCGGGTGTTGATGGCTTTGCCCGTAAGCGTCAAGCCACTGAGTCAAGGTACGCATCGCCTCCCCCTCCTGATTGCGCTAAAGTGGCCGCTGTGACTTGGGCAGTTTGGCCACCACTAAGTCGTACGAGCGCTGACACAAATCTTCGATCAAGCCATCCTCGACGTCACCAGCAAAATAGACCGTGATCCAGTGGCGTTTATTCGTATGGTAACCCGGTGTGATGGCGCTAAATTGTGCACAGAGCACTTCGCCATCTTCTGGTTTGGCTTTGAGCGTGACGTACTCTTTTCCCTCGCGCGTGGCCAAAATAGCAAACATTTTCTCTTTGACCTTATAAACCAGAGCATCTGGACCAAAAGGAAAATCACTTTGCGCGCAGTTGAAGGTGTCTAGGTATTGCTGTAACTCGTTGATCGTCATCACTCTCTCCACCAAGGAAATCCGTTGCATCATAAGATGCCACTGATTAATGATAAGTTAAGCATTAGAAATAGCGTGTTGTGAAGCCGCACATAAAAAAAGAGCACTCACGGCTCTTTTGGTTTTTCTCGTTACCATTTTTTCATTAGGCGGCCGACCAAACTTGGGTGGTAAGTCCAGCAGTGATCAAACATCGACATCAACTCAGGGTTGCCATATTTGGACAAGCTTACCGCGTGAAAACGGTTTTGTTGCAACTTAAGCTGCTCGACCTTCGCCAGCATCTCTTCCGACTGTCTCGGCGCGATAAAATCTGACAGCACGACCAGATCCGCGTTGCGATACTTCTCGCCGCTCATCAGCTCAATCGATTTAAGCAATACGGGCTCAAACGCAGTGCCGCCATGAAAGGTATAAGTGAGGAAGTCCGCTGCTTCACGCAAGCCATCTTGGCGTGTCAATTCATAGGTGATCTGCTCGGTGGAGAATAAGATCACATAACAATCACGCTCTTCTGCCAATGCAATCTGCATCAGCGCGTAGGCCATCGCTTTAGCGCTTTGCTCTGGAAAACCACTCATCGAGCCAGATGCGTCAACACAAATAACAAACGGCCCTTTTTCAATCTCAACTTGCTGGTTATCTGGTTTATGCGCTTTTACTTTACGCAGAGTGCGCGATTTGCCTTTGACTCGATAGTTCATTAAACGTTTATCGGCCAAATGCTTGTAAAACACCACTTCCAGCTCCGGATAGGCGAGAAACATGGTTTCATTCGGCAGCAGTTTGTTGAGATCATCACTCTCGTGAATGCCGACAATGTCATCGGTGGCTTCATCGCTTTTCTCTTCCACCATCTGCAGCTCTTCCGCTGGTGTGCGATAGAGATCCGGATCATCCACCTCATTCGCCATGCGGCCAAGCTGCTCGGCTATCTCTTGTAAACCTTTGTTCTTTTTAAGAAATTCGGCGTAACGTTTCATCACAGAAACGTCCGTCTTGCTCAGCTTAGCTGCCGCCATGTCCCACAGACGCCCCACACTGCCTTCATCGCCACCGTCGGTCACTTTGTCCATGCTTTTCATGGTTTCCATGCGCTGATACATGTCGGTGAGCATTTTCTCTTTGTTCGCTTCCAGCTCAGTAAGCTGCGCTTGTTTGACCGCGTCGCTTAAACTCTGATACCACTGGTCACAGAAGTAGTGTGGAAACATAGGGTTAAACACCCCTTTGTTTCTTTCCAGCAGCCTACGCGCCTGCATGTAAAACGCGGAATGCCACTCCAGTTTCTTCACTACCTCGTCGATCTGCTCGAAAAACTCGCGCTCACTGAGGTGAATAACACTTTGATAGAGCGACAACTCTTGCTGGAAGCGCTCCGTTTCGCACACTTTGGTAATACGTCGCTTAACGCTACCGCGCCATTTGAGCAGGTGGTTTTTTACCGAGGATTTGACACCTTGGTTTTCCGCCATCACCATGAGTTGCGATCGGGCCATTAAATCATTCACCGCAGACTCAACAATGCCTGAGTCTGCAATCATTAACGCGAGGTTAAGGCTATCGGCTCCCAGCATGGCGGCTCCTTACGAAAAGTACTCGTTGAGATGCTTAATGCGGAACATGGTTTTCTCACTTTCGCTTTTGGTGGTTTCCAGCGTGTGATTGACCTGTTGCAGCGTTGCTTCCATTAAACGAGGCAGTTCCGGATCAATGAAGTTGTGTGGCAAGGCACCATGAAAATCGCTGCGCGCTTTGCGTAAGTGGTGTTCAGCCTCGGTGAGTTTGCTAAAAGCGCTGTCACATTTTTCTACCCATTTTTGGTAGTGTTCTTGGTTAAGCCCCTCTTTCGTCACCAAACTGACCAGCACAGCGCGGTTGGCAATATCGCGAACGACTAAGTTATTTGAGGCATCTAAATCGAACTTGAGACGACACAAGTTGGTATTTTGATTGACAAAACCATAGAGGTCACCTTGACCTTCTTTGATCAGGCGATCCAACTCATCTTTTTGCACATATACCCAGCGGCTATCGCCTCGTTCAGATTCAGAGACTGACATGTTGCTTTGTAGTAGCACCAGTTTGACCAGATTACGCGTTGGCCCAACGCTGTAAATGCGCGCTTCTGAAGTATCAAAATGGTGTACCTCTTTCCCTTTACGCAAAAGACCCGCCGAGGATTCCATCGACAAGACAATGCCGTACTGCTCTTCCAGCTCCTGCTGAATATCCGCCAGCTCTTCGCGACAATGGTCTATTTGGTGCTGTACGTTCTTTTGATCAAACGCATAGCTAAGGGCAAACTCTTGGATGACAGAAGTGACCACGTCACGAGAGTCAGGGCTATTCCACAAGCAGTCTTGCAGTAACAGCAGATCCAGTGGATTGATCTCGTCACGACCATTGAAAAAGGCGCTCGCTTTGAGAAGGCGCACCGCCTTTTTCCAGCGACGGTCAGAGACATAGAGATCCATGTCAGCCGCATCATAGCCTTGAGCTTCCACTTTCTCTTCCAGCATCGATTTGAGCTGATAGAGTTTTTCAAACACTTTATCGTTGAGTTTGAGTGACTCGAGCACCTGCTGCCAATGATGATACTCTTCATCAGTGATCGCCAAACCCTCAGGAATGCGCGCCTCTTCTGGCGTACCGACTGTCAGCATCGATTTGAAATTTTGCTTGTTCTGGATTCGATTGACGAAGACACGCACCAACATCCGATCGTACAAGGCTTCAAGACCACTGTCTTCATCCGGTAATTCGTTAGACGCAGAAATCAGCAGACGCATCGGTACACGCTCGATATCGCTGCCATTTTTAAAGGTCTTTTCATTGACGACGGTAAGAAGCGTGTTGAGAATCGCTGGCCCTGCTTTCCAGATTTCATCCAAAAACACCACTTGCGCCGTCGGCAGATAGCCTTGAGTTAAGCGCACATAACGGCCATTGTCTTTCAGTTCTTGAATGCTCAGCGGCCCAAACACTTCTTCTGGCGTGGAAAAACGCGTCATCAGGTATTCAAAATAGCTGCTGTTGTCAAATGCTTGGATAAGGCGCTTTGCAATCAAACTCTTAGCAATACCCGGAGGGCCAAGAAGAAACACGCTTTCACCAGCCAAAGCGGCCAATAAACAGAGTTTGATGGTATATTCACGTTCATAAACGCCATCAGCCAGCGCTAAAGAGAGTTTGTTAATTCTTTCGGAAAGTAACGCTTTGTCTGCGTTTGACGCAAAAGAGGGGCGAATCATTACGTTACTCCTGATTCAGATCGATTCGATTACACGTACTTTTATACATTTGTTATCACTTTGTTACAAGTGTATTTTGTGCGGAGAAGCCCTTATATCAGAAGTCGCTTTCGCTTGACAACGGGTAAACAAAGATTGCATTTATGGGGCGCAAATCACTGATTGCGCAATCGATAAAGCAGCGTTTACATAATTATTGCTTTTTTTTGGCTTGGTTAGTGCGTATCTTGTCTGCAGAATTTTTTACAAATCTGTTAACTAGGAAAGTCGTTTTGACATGAGAAAAATCATACATAAATGGAAAAACATCGCCCTGGTTGAAGAAAATATTGCCCTACCTAACGGCAAATCTGTCTGTCATACCACCATCCAACATCCCGGCGCAGCGGTCATTTTGCCCGTCACGGCGTCAGGCGAAATTGTGCTGATCAATCAGTATCGCCCTTCGTTAAAAAAATGGCTGTTGGAACTTCCGGCGGGCACCAAAGAGGCCAATGAAGATCCACTCACCTGTGCTCAACGAGAGTTAGAGGAAGAAACTGGTTACAGTGCAGAGTGCTTTTACTCACTGGGTCAAGTCACGCCGCTGGCTGGATTTTGCGATGAAATCCAATATCTGTACGTGGCAAAGCAGTTGCGTCTAACCAACCGCTATCAATGTGATGACGATGAAGTGATTCAAGTCGTCACCATGCCAGTCTCGCAATTAGAAGAGAAAATTATTGACGGCAGCATCAGTGATGGCAAAACCATTGCTTGTTTGAGTAAAGCCAAACTGTGCGGTTATCTCTAAAGAGAAAAAGTCACCAATAAAACAGTAAAGTCAGGAGAAATGATGGCTAGCAATAAAATTGATTTTCGCTCCGATACCGTCACTCAGCCTACCCCGGCGATGCGTGAAGCCATGGCCAACGCGCTGGTGGGCGATGATGTCTACGGCGATGATCCAACCGTCAACGAGTTAGAAGCGTTTGCCGCAAGCGAAACGGGTTTTGAAGCTGCGCTTTTCACCACTTCGGGCACTCAGGCAAACTTACTCGGCTTGATGTCTCACTGTGAACGGGGGGATGAATACTTGTGTGGCCAACAAGCGCACAACTATCGCTACGAAGCGGGAGGCGCAGCAGTGTTAGGCTCGATTCAGCCGCAGCCGATTGAGAACAATCCAGATGGCACATTGCCTTTTGATAAACTCGCCGCTGCGATTAAGCCCGATGACAGCCATTTCGCCCGTACCAAGCTGCTTAGCTTAGAAAACACCATTAACGGTAAAGTGTTACCACTAAGCTATCTTCAACAAGCGCGCGCTTTTACCAACAAACATGGGCTGAAAATGCATCTTGATGGGGCGCGTGTCTACAATGCCGCCGTAGCGCTGGATGTTCCAGTGCGTGAAATCGCTCAGTATTTCGATTCCATGACCATCTGCCTGTCTAAAGGGCTCGCCGCGCCTGTCGGTTTCTTTGCTTTTGGGAAGCAAAGAGTACATCACTAAAGCGCGTCGTTTGCGCAAAATGGTTGGCGGCGGTATGCGCCAAGCGGGCATTTTAGCCGCCGCAGGTAAATTGGCACTGACCGAGCAAGTGAGCCAACTTAAAACGGACCACGACAACGCAAAAGCGCTGGCACACGGGCTTGCGACACTGCCCGGGTTTGATGTCAATCCGCAATGGGTGCAAACCAACATTGTGTTTGCCAAACTCGATGATAGCGTCGATATCGCAACCCTAGCGCAAAAGCTAAAGCAAGAGCAGATCATCGTCTCCCCGGGAAATCCAATCCGCTTTGTCACCCATAAGGACATCAGTCGCGAAGACATCGATCGGTTGCTCAGCGTATTACGCTCCTATTTATGATTTTCATGGCAGAGCTCGTTACTGACGATGCTCTGCCCCATTTTACTCAAGAGTATTTTGTTTAACCGTCATTTGGAGTCTCCACTGCAATGGCAACACAATTCTTAGCTGATTCTCTCCAAGGTCTGCGCGTGATTGAGGCTTTGGATGTCGATGATTTACCCAGCGGCGAGCACAAATTCTGGTTTCGCGTTGCCAGCAACGCTTTATCTCAGTGGCAACATCTGCCTGTGCTGGTCTTCAAAGGGGAAAAGCCGGGCAAAAAACTGCTCATCACCGCTGGCGTTCATGGTGATGAATACAACGGCGTACTCAGCGCGCAAAAAGTGGCACGTGATTTGATCGGGCAGAGCTTAACTGGCGTCGTGACTATCGTCCCCACCATCAACTTAAGTGGTTTGCTCAATCACAGTCGCGATTTTCATTCCGCTGACCCAGACACGTCGGCCGTCAATCTCAACCGTCACTTCCCCGGCAATGCAAAAGGGAATGAAGCCAGCCGCTACCTCAATACCTTGTGGCAAAAACTGTTAAAACCCAACGCACAACTGGCCATCGATCTGCACACACAAACCAGCGGCGCAGCGTATCCTCTTTATGTTTTTGCCGATTTTCGCCTGCAAGCTTCTCTTGATATGGCTCGCTGGTTAAACCCAGATGCCATTCTCGATGACCCGGGAGATGCGGGCGTGTTAGAAACGGTCTGGAATCAACATGGTGTCCCCTGCATCACGGTTGAAGTGGGCATGGGGCGATACACGCAATCTGACCTTGTTAAACGCACAGCCGAAGGAATCAATAACATTCTGACGCACTTGCAGATCAAAGACGACGTCCCGTCAACGCCGCTTTCTTGTGTGCAAGGCAAAGAGATTATATCACTGCGCGCCGAGGTGGGCGGCTTTGTCATTCCACAAGTTGAGCTGCTGCAAGCCGTTTCCCCGGGCCAATTGCTGGCAATTCAGTACGACAGCTTTGGGGAAGAAATTGCTCGCTACACCGCGCCTGTCGCCGCGACGGTTCTAAGCCACAATCTTGAACCACTGCGCGCACCGGGCGCTTTAGTGGTGCGTTTGATTCGCTGAGTAACTCACCTCTCAAAAACCTTGAGAGATGAAGCGACTGATGAAATAGCTTATTGATTTTGCTAAGGTATGCTCAAAACAATAACTAAGAATAGCCAATGAGCGTGATAGAGTTCTGCCAAGTCAGCAAGTGGTACGGTCAATTCCAAGCGTTAAAATCGATCTCACTTTCCGTGCGCAAAGGGGAAATTCTCGTAATTTGCGGCCCATCCGGTTCGGGGAAATCGACGCTGATCCGCACAGTTAACGGCTTGGAGTCGATCGACGCTGGAGAAATCCGTGTTCTGCCTGATTTGCAGGAAAATCATCAAAGCCGTGGCAAAATCGGCATGGTTTTTCAGCACTTCAATCTCTTTCCTCACCTGACAGTGAGACAGAACTTAACCCTATCGCCAATGAGAAACCTTGAAATTAAGTCAACATGAGGCCAATCAAAGAGCGGAACACTTCCTTAAACGAGTAAAAATCGCCGATCAAGCTGACAAATACCCGATCCAACTTTCTGGCGGGCAACAGCAGCGTGTGGCGATTGCGCGCTCTCTGTGCATGCAACCGGAGATTTTATTGTTTGACGAGCCAACATCGGCACTTGACCCAGAAACCATCAACGAAGTGCTGGATGTGATGGTTGATCTGGCCAATGATGGCATCACCATGATGTGTGTCACGCATGAAATGGGCTTTGCACGCAAGGTCGCCCACCGAGTGGCGTTCATGGACGGCGGCGAAATCGTAGAGATCGCACCGCCAGAGCAACTTTTCTCGGCAGCACAGCACCCGCGTACGCAACAATTTCTCCAACAAATTTTAGGTTCGAGGTAGCGATGGTTAGTCATAAAGCCATGCGCTTAATTAAACCTATTCTGCTGGCTATGCTTCAAGCAGTGCTGATGTTTGCCGCACTAGTCTGGTTGCTCGATTCAGGAGCCAAAGCAATGGGCTACCAGTGGCAGTGGCATCGCGTTCCTGACTACATTCTCTTTTTTGAAGATGACGAATGGTGGGCCGCTGAACTGCTGCAAGGTCTACTGGTCACGTTGCAGCTCACTGCCATCAGCCTTCTTTTCACCTTGTTACTGGGGCTGACCACCGCCCTACTGCGTCAGTCACATTCAATTGTCGGCCGAGCACTTGGCACTGGTTATGTCGCAGTGGTCAGAAACACACCGCTGCTGGTGCAAATTTATCTGCTCTATTTTGTCTTCGGCCCAGTGATTGGGCTGGATCGCTTTTCAACCGCCGTGCTCGCGCTAGCGCTGTTTCAAGGCGCTTATACTGCTGAGGTTTTGCGTGGCGGGCTCAACGGCATTGCACAAGGGCAATACGAAGCAGCAAAATCACTTGGCTTGTCGACCTTCTTTACTTTCTACGATGTGATCTTGCCGCAACTTTTGCAACGAACCCTGCCACCGCTGACCAATGAAATGGTGTCTCTGATCAAAAACTCGTCTATCGTCAGTGTGATGGCCATTTTCGATCTCACCACCCAAGGCAGGAATATCGTCTCTGAAACGGCAATGCCCTTTGAGATCTGGTTTAGTGTCGCTGCCATCTATCTGTTACTCACGTTAAGTCTGTCAGCACTTTCTGCTTGGCTGGAACATCGCCTCGGTGCTCGCTGGCGTTCACATTAAACACATTAAGGGAAGAAGCATGAAACTGTTTAAACACCGAATCGCTCGCTTAAGTATTGCAGCGCTTCTCACTGGCCTACTCGGGCTCAGCCTGAGCACACCATCACTGGCTAACGAAAGCGCAACTGCCAATCTCGATAGTATCAATCAACGCGGTACGCTGCGTGTTGGTATGTCTACCTTCGTTCCATGGGCAATGCGTAACAAACAAGGAGAACTGATTGGCTTTGAAATTGATGTCGCCAAACGATTAGCGGCTGATTCCGGCTGGAAAGTCGAATTTGTTCCAACCGCTTGGGATGGTATCATTCCCGCTCTCTTGGCAAAGAAATTTGACGTCATCATCGGCGGTATGTCCGTCACCCCAGAGCGTTCAAAAAGCGTGCTGTTTACTGCGCCCTATTCTCACTCGGGCGTGCAAGTTGCAGCCAGTAAAACGTTAGCAGCCGATTTCACCTCGATGGAAAAATTCAACTCGCGCCGGGTGAAAATCGCCGCCAGACGAGGCGCATTTACCGTGCAAGTGGCCCGCGAAACCTTCCCGAAAGCGACCATTTTGCAGTTTGATGACGATGCACAAGCATTCCAAGAAGTGATCAACGGTAATGCTCACGCCGTAATTGCCTCCAGCCCAAAACCTGAACACGAAACCATTAAACATAGCGATAAACTGTTCCTGCCGTTTAGCGAACGCCTTGCGAAAGGCAATGAGGCGTTTGCGGTGCGCCTTGGAGAAGAAGACAAAAAAGCCTTTTTCGACACTTGGATCCAAGCGCGCATGGCCGATGGCTGGTTGCAGCAACGTTACGAGTACTGGTTCTCAACGCTAGATTGGCAAGATCAAATTGCCTCGGGCCAATAACCCATGACGGTTAAAGCGCATCGACCTTTTCGCTATAAACTCAGCCTGCTAGATGTCGGGCTGAGCCTCTTAATTATTGGGCTGCTGGCTTGGCTCTATCACCGCTCTTCGGTTGGCATTCATTATCAGTGGCATTGGCAAGAGGCGCTTGAACTCATTTTCACTCCGCGCGCCGATGGCAGTTTGCCGTACTTTTTTCAAGGACTGCTCGCCACGCTACGGCTAAGTTTCTGGTCGATGCTACTGGCTTTGATACTGGGCACCTTGATTGGCATTGCCAGAACAAGCGAACGTTCGATACTGCGCGTTTCCGGCCAATGCGTTTGTGCAGTTAATCCGTAATATTCCGCCATTGGTGTTTGTCTTTATTTTCTATTTCTTTATTTCTAACCAACTTATTCCGTTACTTGGTCTGGAAACACTTTTACGCAATTACCCAGCAACGCCACCCGCGGCGATAACTTGGCTGTTTGGCCCGGCCAATTTGTGGGAAAATTTGCTCTCCGGTGTGATGTGTCTCGGTTTGCTCTCTTCGGCATACATTGCCGAAATTGTTCGCGCAGGACTGCGTAGCATTGCCAAAGGTCAGTGGGAAGCTGCGGATTCTCTCGGCCTCTCCGCTTGGGTAAAGTATCGTTTTGTGATTGCTCCACAAGTATTGGCATCCATTACGCCGGCGTTAGCGGGGCAAACTATCTCGCTGGTGAAAGAAACCTCCATCGTTTCTCTGATTTCCATTCAAGAGCTGACGTTTGTGGGCAGTGAGGTCGCCAACTCTTCTGGTTTCATTTTCGAAATTTGGCTGATTGTCGGTTTTTGCTATCTGCTGCTTTGTTTAACTTTGTCTACCGTATTCAAGCGTATTGAACTGCGCAGCTTAAAGTATTTACGCCGTTAGAGCGTCTTATACTACACAGGATTCAAGAAAAACCACCTAGCATCCGTTAATAATGGATTATGGTTTCTTGAATTATTTTGTATCGGACTGCTGTTTCGCGTGCCAAACATCCAGCAAAGGCTTGCCATAAACAACTTCGGTTTGCATATGCATGATGAGAAGGAATAATGCAAGAAGCAATGCCGTCACATTAAATACGCGATTAACAACCGCTCTAATGCGAATATCAAATACAGTAAGTTGAATCGCAACTAAGGCAAAAGGATAAGTTAGCATTAAAAAAATCAACCATCCCAAATAACTTGAGATCGCCATTGGCTCGTAACCCATCATATTCACTCCGGAAATTAGCAACGCCTCGATATTAACCACTTATTTCGTTAATGGGAGAGCAGACATTCAAAGTGCGAGTGACAGAGAGTAATGAGCATGACTTAATGACAAAGCCATCATCACTCATTTTAGTTGATGCAAAAATTGCTCAGCCATTTTTGGCGTGGTTAGATGAACGAAACCGATCGGCGAGTTCTGCAATTCTTCTTTCAGGAGCAAGTATTTCACCCTGTTTTTGCGATAGTTTTTAATCGACCACCAAATAATAGAATCTCTGCTGAAGAAGGATTTACTAAAGCTTTCTCGATTGCCAGTTTCCCGGCCAAAGTTCTTGCTGTGTCCAAGAGCGCATCCAAGCCCTTTTAACCGCTCGGTAAGTCGTTCGCCAGCGAGAATAATCCAGCCAAATAATGGTATCAACGTGTTGCCACTTTACATTCTGCGTGCGGCTGTAATTTCCATCAAGAACCCAAGCATCTCCGTCCGTTGCTTGGTTTATTTTAGAAAAGAAAGTCTCATCATCGGTTTCCTGCCAATCAGCTTGCCAGAATAGGCGGTCCATCTCAATATATGGACAACCTAAACGAGCCGCCAATTGTTTGGAGAACGTTGATTTTCCGCTAGCGCTACTGCCAATCACATTGACTCTTTGCATTAACTATTCCTTTCAATTTGCTGTTTAATGCTTCCCTAAGATCTAGTGCCCGCGAACAACAAGAGTGATCAATTCGAAGATTTTCACTTCGCAAAAAATTCCTGTTTTTTATTTGCTGATTCGCAAGGGGTGCAAATTCTAACACTGCTCTCTGCTCAGAATCGAGCGCAAGTTATGAAATTACTGAACGATACTGCGCAGCGATTAGTGCTGAAATGAAATAAGGAATGGCAATTTTATGAGAACGATAAAATCTGCGCATCGTCCTACCAAGAAAGCCAGTCAGTAGACCTGACTGGCTTATCGTGACTTGCGACGAATCGCTATTACAGACTTAAGTCAACTTGTACCCTTAATCACTCAACAGCCGGTTCTTCACCCGTGGTTGGGTCGAGAAGTGGCTTGCGCAATTGCAACACCCAGTACTCCGTTGACGCTTGACCTTCAGTACTCAACACTAATGTGTCGCCCAAGTTGTACAACTTAGTATCACTGCTCGTAACAGAGACTGGCAATTGGTACATGAAGCTATCGCTCGCCCATTGACCCAGTTCATCTTTAACCGCGACGCCATGAGTGAAGACGCTGAATAGTTCATCTTTGACATCGGCATTGACAATAGCGAACTGATTGCCATCGATTACAGAGAACTTAGAGTAGGCACCATCCATCGCCTTCTCTTTCTTATTAAAGACTTGGTGGCGTACTTGTTTCTCGATAACACCATCAACTTCCACATCGACAATTTCAGCAATATTAAAGACGTCGGTACCATCAACAGACTGTCGACCCGCACTGTAGGCAACATTCCCATCTGGTTTCACCAATGCCACTCCATAGTTATCGCCGCCGCGACGTGATTTGCCATCAGCAAACAAGAAGGTGTGAGGCGCTTCATTGATGGAATTCCAGATCCAGTAACCGATGATGTCATAGCTACCACGCGCCGCAATTTGACAGCCAGCTCCGGAATCTTTCAGCTCCGCTCGTACGGCAACGCTGACTGATTTCGGTTCCGCACAGAAGTATTGTGCATCGCCAGGGTAGATAAACTGCTGAGACGTCACGGTTTGTGTCTCGAGATCAAAGATGTTCAGCGTTGGCGGTGCAAACGCGCCGTAATCCATTCCTGTTGTATCCAGTGCCGCAATACTCGCGTATTGAGAAGGCAACTGTACTGGCTTACCGTTGAGTGAAGCGACTTTATCTGTCCAAGTGTCGCTGGTGAAATCAAACACGGACACCAGGGAGGCATCATCTTCTTTCAGCAGAACCAAATTACCATTTGCGGCAAAATAGAAGCTGTCTGCGTTAAGGTTGAACTGCTTGTTGTAAAGCTTACTGGTATCAACTTCTGCCAGTGTGCCATCCGCAAGCGTGTAGCGATACGCTTTGTGTTCAGGGATAACGCCACTGACATGTTTGTTCGAAGTCACCAGCATCACATAACCGTTGTTCCCTGAGATAACTTGGTTAGAAAGCAGTTTGAAGTCCGTCGTTGGCAGCGCTACTTCAACCGCATCGCTTTCACCTGAAGCCGTGACTTTGCTGACGAACAAGCTGCCGTTTTCCGTTCCGCCGACTTGCCAGAAGCGATACAGAGCATTGCCATTTTGTACGGCTTGGATCTGTACTAAGCCCTCGACTGAAGTCGCGTTGCCGGCCAGCTTATGCCACTGATAGACATCTTGATTGTCCACGACAGAGACAGGCAGATCGACTCGAGTTGGGTAATCCGAGGCGCTAGCCAGTGCCCCCAGCTCAACAAAAATCTGCTGCAGATCCACTGGCACCGAATCAAGGGCAAGTTTGGTTTTCCCAGCACGTACACCGCGCATGAGATCCGCTTCTTTATCCAGATCGGCGATTTGCAAGCCCGAGGCATCCACTTCTGCACGGAAACCGTAGCTTTCAAAGTTCAAACCATCAGCGCTCGCAGCGAACTCGTGTACCACTCCATTTGAGCGGGTAAACTTAAATACGTAAGGCAGTTTCGCCCCTTCATTAAGCACCATTTCACCATTCACAAACTCAGGCACAGACGAAATGATCATCGCCTGAGTAACCGTTACCGTTTCTTCCAACGTCAACCCTTTGTAGCTAGCAGAGACAACGGAACTGCCTTCAACCAGGCCCGTCGCCACACCTTTTTCATCAATGGCGAGAATCTCTGGTTGGCTCGTTGCCCACTGTACGCCTTCAATGATTTCGCTGACCGACCCATCATTGAACTCGCCATTTAGAGAAAGTTGAATGGACTGATTACGAGAAACACTCTTGTTTGGTAGATTGAGGCTAATTCCAGTGAGTTTCGCCACCACATCAAACTGTTGCGTCGCGCTGAAACCTTCAAGAGTCGCGGTTACAGTTGCACTACCAACACCTTTGCTCAGGAATAAGCCACCACCGAGCGATTCTAAGATTTCTGGATCGCTGGAGGTCCACTCTGCACTGTCGCTGACATTAAGAACGTAGTCATTTTCGTGGATGCCTAAAGCACTGACTTGGAACTGATCTCCCAGATATTGCTTTCGCTGGGCTGATTCGATACGCAATGACGCCAATGCCGCAGGTTCGGCATTAAAGGTGATGGTTGACGTTGCACCTTGGTAGCTTGCTGTCAGCGCGATCTCGCCTGTTTTCACCACTTGAAGCTGACCATCGACCAGCATGATGGCGTCCGCTGGTGTGTAACTCCAAGCAGAAAGTCGAGTCACTTCAGTGGTTGCATTGTCTGTCCACATGGCTGAAACCAATGGCAGCAACTTATCACCCACGTTGACGTTTTTGCCAACACCACTCAATACAATATTGTCCAGTCCGACCCCTTCCGCGGTGAAGGTGTTCGAAGTAGAGACACCATTATATTCAGCTTTGAATGTAATGGTTCCAGCATGTTTTACTTTCCAACGCGCACCTACTTTTTCCAATGCTGTTGCTGGCGTAATCGTAATCACCGCTTCGTTGCTGATATCGCTTGAGGTGGTATCCGACCAAAGCGCGAACATTGAAGGGCTCACCCAATCACCAACGTTCGCCATTTGTGGCAATCCGGTCACCAACACATACTTCACACTGGCTGGCTGAGGATCGGGAGAAATCACATTCTCATACTGACTTGACCAAGCATTGATACTGACAAAGCGATGGGCCTCCTGATCGAGGAACCAGGTATCGGCAAACAGAGAATCCCAAGCGGCAGTATAAGGAATGTCATTTAATCGATGCCACTGCCCCATGAAACATCGCTGCGCAAATTGCGAAGCCATACGGTGGTATTCTCAAAACCAGCCAGAGAACCTGAGAAATCAACAATAGACTTGAGGCCAACACCATAACGAACAATCATCTGCTCTGCATAATTGCGATCAAGGGATTGATAAGCGTCCCACTCATTGGCCGAAACAAAATAATCCTTGTTAACATCTGCAAGCACATATTCAACCGTCGAAAAGTTACTAATTAACGCATTAACGCTTTCATGGCTTAACGCCTGCTCTAAGGTTTGTCCGGCATATTCATAGAATATAATCTGGTCACGCTGCGCCTTATAGGTAATAGGCAAAGACTTGATGTTTTCATATTCATCATCAAATACTTTTGCCTCAGCAGAATACTTACCATCTTGATCGGTTTTCGTAGTCGCTA
The DNA here is from genome assembly GCF_009763805.1 of Vibrio cidicii. Lineage (NCBI taxonomy): Bacteria > Pseudomonadati > Pseudomonadota > Gammaproteobacteria > Vibrionales > Vibrionaceae > Vibrio > Vibrio cidicii. Next base: position 423,277 of record NZ_CP046803.1, read on the forward strand.
GTAGTTTATTTCCTACATATATCGACACCGTAGCATCAGAAATAGGACCATCATAAACCATGCCCGCGAATTTTAAGCCTTTGAACTGACGAGTATCGGAAGAAGCACCAGAATTACTGTCACTTCCACAAGCGGTTAACATCATAATGAGTGGTATACTCACTAAGCCTTGCTTATACATGAATTCTCCTTAACATGCATATATTTAAAAATCTCAATAGCATTTGTCGTTTTGATTAAATCAAAACGACAACGGGAAACAAAACGCAAATTATCACTAAAAAGAAATATAACCCTAGCTACAGCCAACTGAACCCGCGGATTATAATTTTGAAAAACTCTACGTCAATTAATTCATGAGAATACAAATTTTCACGATTATAAAATTTGAGATCTAATAACAATAAAGTCAAAGGTATCGTCAATAAAAACATTATCAAAACATATCAACACCTTATAAAAAGATAAATATAGAGAATGATTCCTATCTATAACATTTGATGTAATTTTCATTTATGACACTTTCATTTCATTGAGATACCAGCCACATAAAACAGATTTAATCTCACTTATTGACATATATAGAAACAGTGTTCACATTCTATTTTATGGAGGAAAATCACGGTTTTTCTCTTGAGAATAACTCTATATTTCACTCATTTATTGATTTATAAATTTCCAATATCCTCAGTAAACCCAGACATTCTCAATTTACTAAGAGGATTATCAAGAATCATTGATAGATATAGCCTTAGTCAATGCAATGAGCCAGCGCAGAGAAAAGCATAAGAATAGAATTTAACATTGGATTGAAAAGTCAGCTTCAACCAAAGAACCATTTTCTCAATGAGCACTTAATGATGAATTGGTTAGTGGCTAAAAACTTAGAGAACAAGAAATTTCTTTACTCTACATACTTTCGTTTCTTCTGGCCAAAATTGATGAATAGAGTTGAAATCGTAGCAAATTATTTTGAAGTAAAGGTAAGGAATGAACCTTACCTTTATATTAAGACGGTGATCCAGTTGATAGGCTACCTATGCTCGTGCTATCTCACGCCACAACAGCAGTAAAATAAGCGTCAATCCAGCGGGTGGGATGAACCATACAAACGACGATTAAACCAAACGCTCACTCCCAAACTTACAGTCGCGGCATTAATCCTCCTGACTTTCTCAATCACAGTAAGCATGTTTAAACACTACGAAAATCAGCATGCCACACTAGAGAGCTTTGCTGCTGAGCAAGCCAAGGAGATGAGCCAACTAAGAGATTTGTTGGATACATCATTTGATCAAGTGATGCCATCGCCCTTCAGACGTTGATTACGATAGGAAATACGTTTTTTGCCTCGTTCGAAGAACATAAACAGAGGTTAGCTGCCAGTAATAGCATGAAAGATGCGATAGAACAGATGAGTGCTTACCTCGTGGCGAGAGAAAATGGTGAAGAATTGGACTATCCGCAGGATGCCGCTCGTGTGCTGTACAAAAGTGATTTTGATGGTTTGTATCTTCGCCCTGAAAAAGCCAATGAACTGCTTCAGCAAATCGACCGTGGTAACCTAAAAGGCTAACTTTGCAAAACGCCATAAAACGAATGTCTTTATGGTGTTTCTGAAAATTAACAGGACAATCATGGCAATCAATATTCTGGTCACTCGTCTTACGCGCGGTGACGATTTAAAAAAAGTGCTGGCTGAAATAGTCACCCAGCACTCTATCAGTGCGGGCAGTATCGCCTCATGTGTGGGTTCACTCTCTGCGCTGAACATCCGCCTTGCGGGCGCTGAGCAAACGTTGTCACTTGAGGCACCTTTTGAACTGGTTTCATTGATGGGGACACTAACAGCAAAGCACCAACATGTGCATATTGCGGTGTCGGATACACAAGGCCGCGTTTGGGGCGGGCATCTGCTCGAAGGCTGCTTGATAGACACCACCGCTGAGCTCATCATTCATCACTATCCCGACTTAGTCTTTCAGCGAGCATTTGACGAGCAGACTGGATTTAGCGAATTGGTTGCCGATTAGAACTCTCGCTAACCACCCCACTTTGCACTCTAAAACGCAAAAGTGGGGGATGTTCGTTTGCTTGGCTAGCGTAGCTGCTGGTTAAAAAAGCTAAGCGTACGCTGCCAAGCCAACTCTGCCTCTTCTTTCGCGTAGCGTGCGGTCGAATCGTTGTGGAAACCATGATTAACATTCGCGTAGATAAACGCTTGATAGTTGGCATTGATTGCTTTGAGGTCCGCCTCGTAATCTGGCCAAGTATCATTGACTCGTTTATCCAGCTCGGCAAAGTGCAGCATCAGCGGCGCTTTGATACTCCGGCGCAGAGACTTAGCCGCAGGTGTGCCATAAAATGGAACGCCTGCATTCAATTCTTCACCCAGCACCGCCGCCAACAGATTGACTACGTAACCGCCGAAGCAAAAACCAACGGCACCTAGCTTACCGCTACTATTTGGATGTGACTTGAGATATTGAGCGGCAGCAATAAAATCTTGCTCCACTTTCTCTCTGTCGAGGCTTTTTTGCATCTCTCGCCCCTTATCATCATTGCCGGGGTAGCCACCCAGCGGCGCTAATGCATCCGGAGCAAAAGCAATAAAACCCACTTTGGCCAAACGCCGAGCGACATCTTCAATGTACGGATTCAGTCCCCGATTTTCATGCACCACCAAAACCGTGGGCGTCGGCTGAAGGATCTTTGCTGGCGTGACCATGTAACCTCGTCCTTCCCCATGCCCCAGTGGCGATGAGAAGGAAACATAGGTCGCTTTAATATCGGGATCGTTAAACGACACTTGCTCCGCTCTGGCATAGTCGGGTAAAAGCGCCGCCGTGATAGAGCTGACACTAAAACCAAGGACTGCCAAACCGGCTAATTTGCCTAAAAACTCACGGCGATCAATTCGGCCGTGGGCATAGTCGTCATACCAATCGAACGCTTCTTGCGGAATCGCTTGGTCTACTTCCTGTTGCAGCGTATTTTTGTCCATTTGCTTGTTCTCTTTTCACTAGGTTCATTAACCATAGTTAACTCGGCGAAAATCACCAAGTGGCATATCACTTGCAAAATAACGTACCCGAACAGTAGTAAACTAACGCTTTCTTAAGCTGTTGACTCGCGTTGATAGCACATCACCAATCGCTCCTCACCTTCTCCAAAGTAATTACTTTCTCTATCAATGAGTTGAAAGCCTTCCGATTGGTAAAGGTGCAGTGCAGGCCCATTTTCTGGTGCCACCGTCAGCTTGATTTTTTGATATTGAATTGAGTGAGCGAGTGCGTGGCGCACCAGTTTGCGCGCAATTCCCTGCCCTTGATGGGCCGATGAAACAGCGAGTGAAAGCATCCACGCTTCATCTGTATGTTGATCGGTGGGAGCAATCAAGACATAACCAGCAAGCTGTCTGTCAACCTGTGCAACATACACGCCACCAGGCCAACAATCGAGCGCTTGGCGGATGAAAAAAAGCGGGTAACCGTGTTCAGCAAAAAGTTGCTGTTCGAGCTGTGCGATGCCAAGAATGTCTTCTCTATTTGCATTGCGGATGTGTAGATTCATGTCGGTATTTCATGGATAGAAATGAAGAGACATAGGATAGCGCAATTATCGTCTTGCACCAAAGTGAGCCTGATTTCAGGTAATAATTTGCCCAAAAGTAGCTCGGCACCCTAAGGTGCCGAGTCAGTCTTTACAGTCTGAAACGCGATATCTCTTTGTCGAGATCGCCAGCCAAAGCGTGTAGACGTTTTGCTTGCTCAACCGCATCCAGCGCATCGACAGCCAAACGATCACTCACCTCTCGAACTGATTCGGTATTGCCATTGATGTCGGCCGTTACTAATGACTGTTCTTCTGCGGCCGAAGCGATCTGCGTTGCCATATCACTGATGGTTTGAATCGCTTCACCAATCGCCGTCAGGCTTTCACCGGTGAGGTTAACGTCATCGACACTGGTCGCCGCTAGCTCATGGCTTTGCTTCATCACCGCAACAGCGCTGCTGGTTGCGCGCTGCAAGCCTTGGATTTTTTCTTGGATTTCTTCGGTCGAGGCATGGGTACGCTGCGACAACACGCGGACCTCATCAGCAACCACCGCAAAACCACGCCCTTGCTCCCCAGCACGAGCCGCCTCGATCGCCGCGTTGAGTGCCAACAAGTTCGTTTGCTCTGCGATGGCTCTAATTGTGGCCAAAATGGTCGAAATTTGCTGTCCATGCGCTTCCAGTTCACCAATGATATCCACGGCGTTGGTAAGTTCTTGCGCAAGAGAATTGATCGAGCGCTGGCTCTTTCTCATCTGCTCAAAGCCATGCTGGCTCAACTCGACCGATTGGTTGGCATTTTTCGCTGTGTTATCGGCATTACCTGCAATTTCGGCGGTTGCAGAGGCCATTTCCGTCACGGCGGTCGCCACCATGGTGATCTCATCTTGCTGATGACGAATGCTTTCACTGCGCTGACTGGCTGAGCGCGCCGCCTCATTTGCCCCAAGGTTGAGCGCACCAGAAACATCGCGCACGTTCTTCACCATCACATGCAATCGGTCGACAAACTTATTGAATTTCTCTGCCAACTGACCAACTTCGTCTTGACTAGTCACTTGCAAACGAACGGTCAAATCCCCGTCGCCTTCGGCGATATCAGCCAAGGCTTCACTGACGCGACCCAATTCGACCAATTGTTTTGCCACGAACCAAGACGTCGCCAGCGCCATCACCACAAGCACCAGCATACCGATTAACGTCTGATTAAGCAGCATATCAGATAACGGCTCTTCCAACGTTGCCTTATCCATCTCCATCACGAGTAACCAGTCGGTATATTCGATCGGTTGCGCCATGATCACTTTGGCAGCCCCCGCTACATCAACGTACAGCGCACTATTGTTATCAGCGGCGCGAATCAGCTCCGAAATACTCAGTTCTGGCGCTATTTCGGCCACTGGTTTGAGCAATACCTCTTTATCCGGATGAGCAACTACATTGCCTTTACGATTAACAAGGATAGCGCGGCCATTACCGGGTACCTGAATGGCTAAAACGTCTTTGATCAGTTTGTTGAGCGCCAAATTTGAAGCGGCAACGCCAATCAATTTGCCATTGTGTCGAACGGGTTCGGTTAACGTCACCACTAGAGTTTGCATGGTAACACTGACGTAAGGCGCAGTGGTCACAGCACTATTAGCGGCTTTGGCCTCTTTATACCAACCACGCTCTCTGGGATCGTAACCCGCCTTGTTCAGCGAAGGATCATGACGAAACATCTCTCCTTGTTCATTCCCGTAATAACTCAGGCCAAATCCCCCCGCGACAAGCGCTTGGCGTAAATGCGGCACAATATCGAGCTGCGGGTTACGCTCGATTTCTTCTTTCAAACCTTTAACGGCGAGCTGTTTGTCATGAAACCAGTCCGCAATCCCCTTGGCATGAGCACTGAGTGTGTTTCGGCTTTCACTTTCAATCGCTTTCCAGCTATGAGTTTTAAAAGTTTGATACCCAACAAAAAGAAGTGTCGCGGCGGTAATCGCAATCGCTAAAACGACGGAGGAAACCATTTTCCTCTTTAAACTGAACTGCATAGATGGCTCTCATTGCTTATTAGAAATTCTATAAAGCGTAGATTATCAATCTAATTTATGAAATTCTGGCTATGCGTCTAACTTTATATTCAAGCGGTTTGTCTTTGCAGTAAGGTTGTGATCTTGCTTCAAAACAAACGGCGCCCAATAGCGCCGTTCAGAGATGGATCGCGACATCATCGCTGTCAGGATAATTTAAAGGTCGCCACTTTGGCACTAAGTTCAGAGGCTTGTTGCTTCAATTGATTGGACTCGTTTGAGCTGTCTTGCGAATTGATCACCAGTTGATCGGCAACATCTTTGATTGAAGTGATGTTCTGAGTGATTTCGCTGGTAACGTGTGTCTGCTCTTCCGCCGCCGTCGCAATTTGCGTCGCCATATCACTAATTAAGTTCACCGCCGCATTGATCTCTTCTAAGGCCAAGGTCGCTTTATCTGCATCGCTTACCGAATTACCCGCCAGCGTTGCGCTGTTCTCCATCAAGGCCACAGCACGCTGAGTGATCTGTTGCAACGCATCAATAGTGGATTTGATCTCTTCGGTCGATGAGTGTGTGCGCTGAGACAAAACACGCACTTCATCCGCCACTACCGCAAAACCTCGGCCTTGCTCGCCGGCCCGCGCGGCTTCAATTGCCGCGTTGAGTGCCAGCAAATTCGTTTGCTCAGCAATGCCCTGAATAGTGGAAAGCACCGTCGAGATCTCCTGCGCATGGCGGCTAAGATCGCCAATGACACCACTGGCTTGCTCCAGTTTCGCTCGCTAGGCTGTTGATGGAAGATTTCGTGTGTAGCACCAGAGCGTGGCCATCGTTGGTACTGGTGGCCGAATCTTGTGCTGCTCGAGCGGTTTGCTCCGCGTGAGAGGCGATCTCTTGAGTCGCACTGGCCAGCTCCGTTACCGCCGTCGCCACCATAGTAATTTCCTGTTGCTGGTGGTGAATCTCATTTACCGCGCGATCCGCACGTGCAGTGCTGGTGTCGGCTTGGTCAGTCAACTGGTGCGACTGCTGGCGAATGTGGCCGATCAACTGCTGTAAGCTGCTAACGAAGGTATTAAAGTTATTGGCTAAACGTCCAACTTCATCAGCACTTTCCACTTCAATCCGCTGGGTGAGATCGCCGCTACCATTGGCGATTTGCTCCAGTGCCAGCGAGACGTTGTTCAGCGGGCGAAACAGCAAAGTACACAACATGTTAAACAGCGCAGTACAAACAATCACGACGATCGCGGTTAGTAATAATTGCCCCCAAAGCGCGTCAAACAAAGGCGCGACAAGGGATTGGTAATTGATCACGCTGACTGTGGTCAGTTGAGTCCCGTCGATCGGCTGAGCGTAGATCACCGACTTCTCGCCATTAACATCAGCGTAAATATCTTTTCCGCTGCGAGCCGCCTGCATAATGTCATTAAAGTTCAACCCAAGCGCGCTGACAGGCTGATTCAGTAGTTTGGTATTGGCATGAGTAAAGAGCTTGCCTTGGTCATTGACGATAGCCATGTAACCCTCTCCGGGCAAAATCACCTTCTCCATGCTGGTGAGAATATCGGTGATTTCAACGTCAGCGCCCAAAACCACCTGTTGACCGTGCAGCGACAACGCTTTGCCCAGCGAAACCACATTGGCTCCTGTTGCGGCCGCAACCGTCGGGTTGTCCATAAACACTTTGGCTGGGTTGGCGATGGCATTAATATACCAACCCCATTGGCGCGGATCGTTGTTGCCAGGTGGAAGGATGACGCCATTGGCGTTGTCCTGCCCTCCATCGGGATAAGCGAGAAAGACGTTATCAAAGCCCGCAGAATGTTTGACTTGCTTAAGATGCGTCACAATGGCGTTTTTCTCAACTTCTTGCGACAACGCGGTCAAAGCCCGTTCTTTAGACACCAGCCAGTCTGTAACATATTGGTTGTAAGAGGCAGAGGTACTGGCTAAGCGTTGTTGAACTTCGGCATCCAAACGCTCCAGAGCGTCGCTAAAAGACAACGCTTCAACCAATAGTCCCCCGATAATGATGGCAGCGCTCGCAGAAACAGCGAGTTTATTCTTTAGTGATAATTTTTTAAGCATTGTAAACCTGCTTTGCATGTAATGAATGGACACCTTCGAGCGATTTCTGCTTACCGCCAAACTCGCTGAAGGGCGGCAATTATAAATTCGATGCTAAAAATAAATCATGATCTAGCTCTTAAGTCACAACATTTGTGCTCTCTGCTTCGTTTGTGCGCACTGAGCACAAAAACGTTTTTGCTTTTGACTGAGTTTATTTTCAATGATGGCCATTTTATTTTTTATATTAAAGTAAGCTTTTAAAAACATCTAATTTAGCAAGGTCGAATTTAGTCAATACTAAAAAACAAAACTGAAAATAAAATCACCATAAAATAATCATTCTAAATCTAGAGCATGAGATAAATTAGAATTAGATTGTACATTTAAAGCTAATAAAATACCCACTTATTAAGTGAATTCTTATTTATAAGTAAAAATAACATTTAAATACAACGAGATATAAATACAACTCCAATAATTGGAAAGATATTTTAGGTCATTATTACATCACAAAAAACTTGTCAATAATAAAATTATACAATATTTATTTTTGTGAATATCAGCCAGAATAAGAATTTATTGCCTTTTCATCAATATTCATAGTGGTTACAAATTAGTCGCTTGATGGAATAAGAACGCTTCAACATTCAAGGATGAGGACCAATACCCTTACGATTATTAACATTATTTCGTGATCGGTAGTTTAATATAATAAAACCAACTCGTAATGAGGAAACTATGCGAAAAAACAACAATAAAGTAGCAGGAAGAATACTCCTTCTTTCAAGCTTGTTTGCTGCACAGGCTTTCGCGGATGTCCAAATTTTGGGCAGTGAAAGTGAAATTTCTCAGGCTATCGCGCAAAGCTATCGCCAACCTGTGACGCTCTACAGTGGCCATTTATCTCAGCAAGATTTGCTTTACGTCAACGCAGGCAGCGCTTCTGAAGATGAACTCAACCTCGCGCAACAGCACATCGCGAATGGTGATACCGTTGTGCTCGATCTCACGACAATTGCTGGCGAAGAAGCGCAATTCTCACTGAGCCAAAAGCTCACCGGACTGGGCATTTCAGCCCCAGTGGTCGTGACTGGCACCTATCAAGGTGATTCCTTAGTCAATGCGATTGTCAGCGATGTGACCGATGAAAATGGTAACTCGCTCAATAACCCCACCGCAGAAACTGGAGAGTATCACTCAGTCTCTGCAACATGCACTTGATCGTTTTGGCTTCGGAGGTAACTAAGATGAAAACACCCGTTATATTTACGTTTTCGTTACTCGCCGCGGCGATGAACACCAGTGCACAAGAATATGTGCCGATTGTCGAAAAGCCGATTTACATCACCAGCTCAAAAATTAAATGTAACCTGCATACGTCTGGCGATTTTGATAATACCCGCGATTGGTGTAATGCTGGTGCGTCAATTGATGTTCGCGTTAACGTCGCACAAATGCGCTCGGTGCAATCCGCTACCGCCGCAGGCTTTACCCCGGATGCAAAAATTGTCCGCTTTACTGTTGATGCAGACAAACCCGGTACAGGCATCCACCTTGTGAACGAGCTGCAGCAAGAGCATAGCTGGTTCCAAAGCTGGGCGAACCGTCGCACCTATATTGGCCCGTTTGCCAGCAGCTACGATTTGTGGGTTAAGCCGATTTCTGGCTACACACCGAAAAAGGCACGTGATTTCCCACAAAATGAGAACAAAAACTACCAGCACCGCGACACGCATGGCTACTCGATTGGCGTGAATGGTAAAGTGGGGGCTGAGGTCAATAAGGACGGCCCTAAAGTGGGTGGTGAAGTCAGTGGTTCATTCACTTATAACTACTCGAAAACCTTAGTATTTGATACAAAAGACTACCGCATCAACAACCGTTCTTCGCTAAGTGATTTCGATATCTCCTTTGAACGCGAATTCAGTGAGTGTGATGAACTGCGCCGTCAGGAGTTGGGTTGCTATTTTACCGCGGCTCACTGGGGTAGCGGCTGGGTGTTTGATAAAACCAAGTTCAATCCGATCTCCTACGCTAACTTTAAACCCAGTTATGACGTACTTTACGAGACGCCTGTCAGTGAAAGTGGCACCACAGACTTTGAGATTGGGGTAAAGCTTAACTACCGTGCTCGTTTTGGTACTGTGGTACCTTCGGCGCTGTTCTCTGTTTATGGCCCTGCGGGGTACTCTTCAAACAGTACAACCGTTAAACAACGAGTGCGTGTAGACTGGAATCATCCGTTGTTTGAAGCCGAAGCGCACGTCACCTTGCAATCTTTGAGCAATAACGATTTGTGTCTCGATGTGTATGGTAAAGATGGCGATCAAAAAGCCATCGGTGGCGAAGTCAACGGTTGGAGCTGTCACGGCAACTGGAACCAAGTTTGGGGCCTTGATAAAGAAGAGCGCTACCGCAGCCGTGTTGCGCCAGATCGCTGCCTGACTGTTGGTAGTGACCAACGCCTCACCGTCGAGCAGTGTGGCGCAAACCTTGCCCAAAAATGGTTCTGGGAAGGCGACAAGCTGATCAGCCGTTATGTCGATGGCAGCGACACTCGCTACGTGCTAGATATCATTAGCGGCCAAACTGTCGGCGTCAGTCCTGAATCCTCAGCGACGCATGCACGCTGGAAACCCACTCTGCAACAGATCAAACTTTAAGCAACCTAGCGCTCTCGCATTCAGCGGGAGCGCTTTACTTCTAACCAGCGAACGTTCGTTTGCTCAAAAACCAACCACAAAAGTTCCAAAACGCCATTTCGTAACACGTTGAAAATGAGAGACATCATCCATATTTGCAACTTAATATCTTGTTTTATTAATATTATTAATTGAAATGTAACATTTCTCACAGAAAACTTTGTCAATCAATACGAAAATCCAACCGATTTCGAACGAAACATTTTGCTCGTTCGCACTTTAGAAGAAACCACCCGCTCTCTACTCAACATTCTTTTGTTCGGGGCCGTTTCTATACCATCGCAAAACACAAAGTAAAGAGGCTTACCATGTTTGGTATATTCAAACCCAAAGCACATATCAATCGCCTACCCGGCGAGAAAATCGATAGTGCTTACTCCCGCCTGCGCTGGCAATTGTTTATCGGCATTTTTGTTGGCTATGCTGGCTACTATCTGGTACGTAAAAACTTCAGTCTGGCGATGCCCTACCTGATTGAACAAGGCTTTAGCCGCGGCGATCTCGGTGTCGCACTGGCAGCGGTATCCATCGCTTACGGCTTATCTAAATTCTTAATGGGCAGTGTTTCCGACCGTTCTGATCCGCGCTACTTCCTCAGCGCAGGCTTGGTGATGTCTGCCTTAGTCATGTTCTGCTTTGGCTTTATGCCTTGGGCAACCGGCAGCATTACCGCCATGTTTATCTTGCTGTTTTTGAACGGCTGGTTCCAAGGCATGGGATGGCCTGCCTGTGGCCGAACCATGGTGCACTGGTGGTCACGCAAAGAGCGGGGCGAAATTGTCTCAGTGTGGAACGTGGCGCACAACGTAGGTGGTGGTTTGATTGGTCCTATCTTCCTCTTCGGTTTGTGGATGTTCAATGACGACTGGCGCACCGCTTTCTACGTACCTGCCTTCTTCGCTCTATTGGTTGCGGTATTTATTTGGATCACCATGCGTGATACGCCTCAATCTTGTGGTCTGCCACCGATTGAAGAGTACAAAAATGACTACCCAGATGATTACGACACCTCACACGAAAAAGAGATGACGGCCAAAGAGATCTTCTTTAAGTACGTGTTTAACAACAAACTGCTTTGGTCTATTGCGATTGCGAATGCCTTTGTTTACTTGATCCGCTACGGCGTTCTCGACTGGGCTCCGGTATACCTGAGAGAAGCTAAAGAATTCACCGTTGACAAATCGTCTTGGGCTTACTTCCTTTACGAATGGGCGGGTATTCCGGGTACCCTGTTGTGTGGTTGGATCTCAGACAAACTGTTCAAAGGCCGTCGTGCGCCAGCGGGCATTCTGTTTATGGTGTTGGTAACGCTTGCGGTACTCGTTTACTGGTTTAACCCAGCAGGCAACCCTGGTGTCGACATGGCAGCGCTGGTGGCTATCGGCTTCCTCATCTATGGCCCTGTGATGCTTATTGGTCTGTACGCACTCGAACTTGCGCCGAAAAAAGCCGCTGGTACTGCTGCTGGTCTAACGGGTCTGTTTGGCTACTTGGGCGGCGCGGTGGCAGCAAACGCGGTACTGGGTTACACCGTTGACCACTTTGGCTGGGATGGTGGCTTTATCATCTTGATCGGCTCTTGCATCACCTCAATTGTTTGTTTGACTTACGCACTGCTGGGCGAACGCGCTCATCACGAAGCGAAGAACAAACAGAAAGAAGCAGTTGCTTAATTAAACTTCCTCAAGCCCGTTTTTTACTGCCGTAAGCTAACGGGCTATTTTCTGCGCGAAAGTGTCATCATAGTTACATTTTCGAACGTCAGGATACTCCTTCGAAAATTTAGTGAAAACAAACACAAGGAAAATTCCATGAAGCTCTCTCCTCTCTATTTCGCTCTCGCCGCCTTGGCGGCTGGCAGTGTGACCGCGAAACCTTTGGTGATTGCACACCGCGGCGCTTCTGGTTATTTGCCAGAGCATACACTGGAAGCCAAAGCGTTGGCTTACGCCATGAAACCAGACTACATCGAGCAAGATGTGGTGATGACCAAAGATGATCAGTTGGTTGTGCTGCATGACCATTATCTTGATCGCGTGACGGACGTCGCGGATAAGTTCCCAGATCGTGCCCGTGCGGATAAGCGCTACTACGCCATCGACTTTACTTTAGCTGAGATCAAATCACTGCGAGTCACCGAAGGTTTCAACATCGATGACAAAGGCAACAAAGTGGCTGGCTTCCCGAACCGTTTCCCGATGTGGAAAGGCGATTTCACCGTCCCCACCCTACAAGAAGAGATTGAGCTGATCCAAGGGCTTAACAAAACGTTAGGTTACGATATCGGCATCTACCCAGAGATCAAAGCACCTTGGTTCCATCGCCATGAAGGCAAAGACATCAGTACTGCGGTATTGAAAGTGTTGAAGCAATACGGCTACACCAATCAAGAGAGCAAAGTCTATCTGCAATGTTTCGACCCGATTGAGCTTAAACGCATTAATAACGAGTTGATGCCAGCGATGGGAATGGATCTGAAACTGGTGCAGCTTCTTGCCTACACGGATTGGAACGAAACCATGGTTTACCAAGGTAACACTGCCACACCATACGATTACGACTGGTTCTTTAAGCCCGGCGCGATGAAAGAAGTGGCAACCTACGCAGAAGGGATTGGCCCTTGGAAACCGATGCTCGTGGATGACAAATCAACCAAAGACAATCTGATTGTTCTACCGCTCATGCAAGAGGCCAAACAAGCCGGCCTTGCAGTACACCCTTACACGTTCCGCGCAGACCCTGGCCGTATTGCGCCATACGCAGAAAATTTTGCTGGCATGCTGGACGTTTTCTATAACAAGGTCAAAGTAGACGGTCTATTTACCGATTTCCCAGACAAAGCCGTGCACTTTTTGTCCGAGCAAAAATAAACTCAAGCCAGTTTCAATCATACACATTCTTGGAGGCCGATTTTCGGCCTCTTATTTTATTAACCTGAGGTCGGTTTAAGCCACCAAGTAAATTTGGCATGAACCATGTAAACTTTTATGACGAGAATGCTCAATTTGAGGGGGGGGGCTTTCAGTTGGTCAATGAGAAGCCTTTTTGACTATATCACTCGTCCCAAGCAGCAAGAAATCACGATTTCCTATTCTTGTGGTGGGTCGTTATCAAGATAATTCCATCGTCCTTCAAATCCTTCGCTAAGAACTTTACTAAGGTCTGTTGATAATTCATAGAAAATCCTGATAAAAGTCATCGACAAAGCAGAATAGCCTACGAGTTTATGCATAGCTGCTTTCTTTGCGGTTGCTCTTGCTCTCTTGGTCGAAAGATATGATGGCAGAACCAGCTTTTAGCTCCCTTCAATTCTTATCCGAGTTAAGGCTAACCATAACGACTGCTTAATAACAGCTCAGCCGCTGAACTTCCCTCAATAAAATCACCCTAATAGGGATGAATATTTCAAGTATCAAATTAATATAAAATTAGTTGTATATTCACTTTTAGCCTACTACCTTTTGATCGCGAGAAACCAAGCAGTCTGGGTGATTTATTCACCTAACCAATAAACGACAATAATATCGTTGAGCTAGGAGACAAAACGCATGACAACACTGCACAACAACGAGTTTACCTTCAACATTGAAGGGCTATCAGAAATATCCTTTGCTGAAACAGACCATAAAGTCACCAGCGGCCAACCCTATGAGGGCGTTACCTGTAAGGGCAATACTCTTATCGTAAAAGCCGGACGACATAACTCAAAGGACGTAGCAAAGTGGTTCCTAAACAACACCAGAGCAGGCGGGTGTATAGCAAAAACATACAATGACGAACGACCTGAAGAGCTAAATTTTGCCGTTCGTGGCAAACTATCTCTTTATATTCATGGCGTCACTTACACTTTCGATGACTTCGTTATAGGACAAGGCCACTTTTTATCGAACAACAATTGGTGGATTGGTTCAAAGGAAATGTTCGGCGTAACGTGGGGCAACGTCAATCAGCACTACGCCGAGGGTTTAGTTAAAGACTCTCTGCGTGTCGTTAAGAACATTATTTCCGAAAATCCTGTTGGTAGTGTCGTCGGTAGCGCCAAACTCATTGTTGATATTCTAGGCAAACGTAAAGTTGGCTCAGGCTCTATCGCAGCGCAAACCAGCGAGTCCGACACCGAAGTCGAATTGTTTTTGTTTCAAATGAACAATTCTGATACCGATGCAAGCATGACGGGTCGTTATCAACATCCATAACTTTTCCCAAACTCAGTTGGCCTAGCGGCAAAAGCAGCTAGGCCCAATTGACTCATGGATTAATACCCAAAACGTAACAAAGCTTTTGTTTGTGAGAATGCCCATCCTTTAGATGATGGCTCTCAATAAACAATCGACATTGGAGAAAGATATGACGTACGTAGAGACTCGTAACTGGATGAGCGCGCTCGATCCTCAATTAACGCTGGACCAAATTTCTCTGCCGGGCACTCATGACTCTGGCACCCAGAAAGCACCTGCAGGCCCAGCCCGAACACAAAACTTCGATATTTATACTCAGCTAAATGACGGTATTCGTTTTCTTGATATTCGCGTCACAGCAAACGGATCCCAGCTTGATTCTCTGAGTATTTTCCATGGCATCGTCAACTGCGATATTTCTTTCGGAGATGTTCTTGATGATTGCTTGAAATTCCTTTCTGAAAATCCGACAGAAACCGTCGTTATGCTCATGGATGCAGCAACAGGTAGCGGAAACGATATACAGGCAGAATTTAACCAATACATCGCTCTGGAAAAGTACAAGCACCTTTTTTATTTAGGGTCACGAGTACCGACATTGGCACGAGCTCAAAGTAAGATTGTATTGCTAAGACGCTTCCCTGGCAGTATGGGGATAGATCTATCCAAAGGTTGGAAAAAAAATAAAACCTTCACGCTAACTACACCAGAAAACCAAGTATTTGCGATAGAAGATCAATATCAAGAACACGATACACACAAGAAAATGGCAGCCGTCCAAGCTTCAATTGACAATGCCATAGCGACACCTGACGACGGTGTGATGCATCTAACCTACAACAGCATTAGTTACTCATTTTTAGGCCATACCCCTTACCAGTACGCTTGGGGTGGAGGCATAGGTAAAGTCAACCCGAAAATGAATCCTGGTCTTGGCGAGTTCTTACGCAACAAAACTAAAGGAAAGAGGTTCGGGATCGTGGTGTTGGATTTTTATAACAATGAACTGGGCCATATAGACAACAGCGTTGCTGAGCTTGTTATCAGCACCAATCTCGGTGTTGCTTTGAAGAACAACACAAAGGCGAGCGACCCCGTCGTTAACCGTGAAGACCATTCCTATACATAAATTGTATTTTTTGATTTTAAATGACGACTTTTACATTGGGTGGAAGTTTTCCACGATAGAGAATTTAGTCGCGCCCCATGCAGTCATTACATCTGACTTGCATGGGCAATTCATCAACGCCTCATCATTCTGCGTCTCAGATCGTCATTCACCATATCAACACAGATACTCTCAAGCGCCACATACACTAAATTTTTACGACTCTATCTCATGCATTAGCTGAGTTTATAATGCGTCCAAACCTGCGAGCGCCAACGCCTTGCCATAATCAGGCCACGGAACCACTCGTCGAGGGCAATCGCCATCCATGCGCCGAATACGCCGTAACCCCAGTGAATACCGAGCAGATACGAAAACACCACGCCCAAGCCCCACATGCTCAAAATGCCCATTTGCACTGGGAATTTGATGTCCCCTGCCCCTTTGAGCGCCGAGATGAAAATCAAGTTAAACACACGCCCTGCTTCCAACACAATGGAGCCCATCACTAGGGAACCGGCTAACATGAGGATCTCCGGCTGTTGAGTAAACAGCGTTAAGATCGCATCACGCATAAAGTAGATGGTGCTCGCCACCGTGACCGATGAAACAAAGCCAACCAAGAAGTAGATTTGCACCCGTTTGGTGATGCTCTCTATCCACCCTTTACCAATGTAGTAACCGGTTTGAATTTGCGTTGCTTGGCCAATGGCTAAGGCAAACGCAAAAGAGAAACGTGCGATGTTCTGCGCGTAGGTAAACGCCGCAAGAGACGAAGTGCCCATCTGCACCACAAAATAGACGATGGTGATTTGCGCCATGTTGTACGAAAGCACTTCCCCTGCGTTCATACCGCCGATTTTGAGGATTTTCTTATAGACCGCGCTGCGCACTTGTGCGAGAGAAACGCATCGGCAACTCAATTGAGCTGCGCCACAGTAGCACGCCCAAAATCGTCGTGCCGATCACTTGGCTGGCCACCGTTGCAATCGCCACGCCTTGCACGCCATACACAGGCAAACCAAACGGCTGATAGAGTGCAATATAGTTACCGATGATATTGAGCACGCCGCTGATGAGGTTAACCGTCATGGGCGAGCGCGAATAACCGTGGCTGCGCAAAATGGTGGTAAACACGATGCCAATGGTGACGTTAAAAGTCATCGCACCGCTGATGAGCAGATACTCTTGCGCGTATTGTTCCACCTGCGCTTCCAAACCGTAATAGGGCAACAAATGCATTGCACCGAGCACCGCCAACACGCTGAGGATCACCCCAATCACGCTGGAAAGCGCAATACTTGCCACCCCAACGTGGGTGGCATCTTGATCGCGGCCTGCACCGTTATATTGGGCAATGAGAATCCCGGTGCCGCTACTGACAACAGTAGAGACGATGATGAGGAAGAATGTCAGTTGGGTGATCACGCCCACGGCGGAAACCGCTTTGTCTGAATAACCAGAGAGCATGAATACATCACTGGTGCCGAGCGCTGTCCGTAGCAAAATCTCCACTAATATCGGCCACGCGAGCGTCACGATAGACATGCGCTGGTTGATATTTTGGGTTTTAGCCATTTTGTTGACCTTAAATATGAAAAATCGATCGTCGGAAAAACGAAAAACTGCTCCACAAAAGGGTTGCAGAGCAGTCTGAATGAACAATAAAAATGTGCGTGTTATTGTATAGGAACTGCGCAAAAAGACATACAAAATTCATGGCTAAATGTGGTGCAAACTGGCGGCGCTTATTGCTCTTGTCGCTCAAAACGTAAGGTTTGCAACACCGCGCCTTTTTTCACAAATTGGCTTTCTAGCCAGTACACACCCGATGACAGAGAGATCGCACGACCTTCCACTTTGACACTCTGCCCGTTGGTGCCATTGGTCGGCAGTGACATTGCAAACTCACCATTAATGCTCAAACTGCAAGACGATTGCGCCAACGCTTCTCGATCGTAGGCCATCTGAGCACAACAAAGGTAGGTGCCGCTGCATTCTACCTGCAACAAACACCGGCTGGCGCTTTGGCTGTTGAGTTCGATGGTTTGATCCGCAAAACAGATAGGGGCCGATTCAGGCACGGCGTGACGCGCCTGTGCCGACAGTGGCGCAAAAGGTTTCACCGCTTGATACGCCTGCAGCGGTCTTTGCATCACAGGCGCTTGCAAAATAAAGCGGCAGATGTTCATCGCGCTGCGTTGTAACTCGCCTAACGTCAACTCACCTTGCGCTAACGCTTGCAATGTGTCGTCGCCCATCGGGTTGCGCTCGGCGGCGTCGTTTTCCACCACCATGTAGAGATCATTCTGCGCTCGTAGCATGTAGCCAGTGAAGCGCTTACTCTCTTCGCCCCCGTCAACGGGGTGATTCATTTTTGCCCACCAGTCGGTCATCACAATGCCGGTGTAGCCCCATTCACCACGCAAAATGGTGGTGTTGAGATCATAATTGGACGCCGCCCAATGGCCGTTGACCGGATTGTAGGAAGTCATGATGGTGGACGCCTCACCATACTTCACCGCCATTTCAAATGGCTTGATGTGGATTTCACGCAGCGCGCGCTGCGACATGACACTATCTACATCCACTCGTGCGGTTTCTTGGTCGTTAGCCGCAAAGTGTTTGATGGTACCGGAAACGCCCGCTTGTCTTAAGCCCGTGGTTTGCGCAGCCGCAATCCAACCGGTTAACAGTGGATCTTCCGAGAAATATTCGAAATTACGACCATTGAGCGGATGGCGATGAATGTTGATACCCGGACCGAGCAAGGTGTCGATTTGGTAGGCTTGTAACTCTTGGCCCAGCAAATAATACAACTGTTGATTGAGCTCGGTGTTCCATGTGCAGGCGAGCAATGTGCCAATCGGTACTTGAGTTGCTTGATGGCCACTATCCATGCGAATGCCCGAAGGGCCATCGGCCGCCGCAGCGACCGGAATACCAAACTCAAACAGTGAGTCACACACCCCGCCAAACGCCGCTGCGGTACCCGGCGTCACTTTCGGGCTGCACATACCTTCACCACGCACCAGAATGGCCAGTTGTTCGGCTGTGAGTTGGGCAACAAACGCATCTAGACTGGCGCGGCCTTGGGCGACATCGGCCAGCGTAATGCCTTGATCGCCCGTCAGTGCATAAGTTGGCGGCAAATTCGCTTCGATTCTCTTCGCCAGATCCACCGTACGCAGTGGCACAGGCTGATAGCCAGTTTGATAGACGCCATTGGCTTGGCGCTCGGCGGGCACTAGGCGTTCAAACTCACGCGTTGGGGCACAGGCTTCTGCAAGGGTTTCTAGCACCCGCAGTTGGTCGAGTTGCCACACGGCATCAAGCAGATCCGCTTGGCGTACGCTCCCCCCAAGGTAGAAACGGTATTCACCCGCTTCCAACACATAACTGTTTTTGTGCCCTGTCACGCCGCTGTCGTCATAGGAAGCCAAAGCCCACAACGGCACGGTAATTTGCACTCTTTCACGGCCATTCGGTGCAATTTCATCGCTTTTATCAAAACCACACAGCACACGTGCGGGTTTGCCGAGTTTTCCTTGCGGCGCTTCCACATAGAGTTGCACCACTTCTTTGCTGCTAAATTGTTGGCCGACATTACGAACCTCAATATCAAACGTCAGCGCGTTGGCATTGGTGAGATCGCCGCCAGCATCGGCCACGTCACTAGAGCACTGCAGCAAACGGCGTTCAAATTGGGTATAAGATAAGCCCGCACCAAACTCAAACTGCACCGCCTCTGGGGCAAAGGTTTCAAAGTAGCGATAGCCGATGTAAATATCTTCAGCATAGAGGTTGAAGTCTTTTCGACCAAAATGGGCAGATGAAGGGTAATCTTGCAAACGATAGGCGATGGTGTCGGTCAAACGACCACTGGGTGAGACAGTGCCAGAGAGCACATCGGCCAGCGCGTGGCCCCCTTCCATCCCCGCCGCCCAGCTGTAGAGCACCGCTTTGATCGCTTGATGGTTTTCAAGCTCAGTTAACCACGACATATCGATAATGTTGGTCACGTTCATCACCACGATCACCGACGTAAAGTGACGGCACACCTTAGTTAGCATGTCCGTTTCCAGCTCGGTTAAGCGGTAGCTGCCCGCTTCATCCGCGTAATCTTTATCTTCACCGGCAGTGCGACCAATAAACACCAGCGCTTTGTCAGACTGCAACGCCGCCTGTGCCACCAGCTCATCGGTCAATGGCATTTCATGTTGAAACCACGGCTCAGCCGCCCAACCGCCGCCGCCATCATCAAACGGATGGTGGGCTAGCCAATCTTGATACAGAGCGACTAACGAAGTATTGAGTTGAATAGCCGGATTGGCTTGCAAACCTTGCAATGCATTCACTGCATAAGGCACGTTCACCGCACCGCCAGACCCTGTGCCACTGCGATAGGTATCCACTTGACAGCGGCCAAACAGAGAAACCACCTCTGATGGCTGAAGAGGAAGGGCTTGGTCGTCATTTTTCAGCAAGACGATGCCTTCTGCCGCCGCTTGACGGCTCACCGACACCAGTGCTTGCTGCGCTTTGTCTATCGCTGGGTTTCTCATCGCTCTATCGCCTTATTTTTGCCTTTGGCATTCTCATTGATTGAGCTTCAGTGTAAGCTTGCCAAGTGCGTATTTCTACCAATATACCGACCAATAAAAGGAAAATAGCGACATGAGCATCACCTATCAACTGCAGGAGCATCTGCGATATCCGCATGTAAAATTTGCTTATGTTGATGGCCACCATCACAGTGATTTTGGCCTGCACAAACACGACTTTTCTGAGCTGTTTTTGGTCGTCAGTGGCAAAGGCAACCACCTTGTTGCTTCGCATGTTTATCCTCTCAGCGCGGGGGATGTGTTTGTGATTAACGGTGACATTGAGCACGCCTTTCAAGATGTTGATCAGCTGGAAATCATCAATTTGATGTTTGAAGCGGGCACGCCCTTTTTCGAAACGCCCTCATTGAGGATGCTGTCGGGCTATCAGGCGATGTTTAAGGTCGAGCCGATTGCCCGCCAAACTGGTGAATATCGCGCCAAGCTCACGCTTGATGACGAGCAACTGCCGCAAATTGCCCAGTTGATTGAAGCGATTCGAATTGAGTACCAACACGGAGAAAGCGGCTTTGAAACCATGCTCACCAGTTTGATGCAGCAATTGGTGATTACTCTGGCGCGTATGTATCAGCAGCAAACGCACGATCTGCCGAAAACCACGCTGGCACTGAGCCGAGCGCTGATTTTTATTGAGCAGCATTTTGCCGATGGCAGCATTCACAGTGGGGATATTGCCCAAGCCGCGTTTATCAGCCAGCGTCAATTGGAACGGCTGTTTAAGCAGTTTCTCAACACCTCGCCTAACCTTTATTTGCGTGAAATGCAGCTCAATTACGGGCGCGATCTCTTGAGTAACGAACCTGGTATGTCGATTCAGCAAATATCGGAGCTGTGTGGGTTCAGTGACAGCAACTATTTTTCCAAATGCTTTAAACAGAAGTTTGGTCAAAGCCCACGCCAATACGTGGCGCAACAAAAATGAAAAAAAGCCGCTCGGTTGAGCGGCGCGATGAATGGCAGTGGTTTGCATTCATGCAACAAAAACAAGTTCCCCCGTATCGTCGACTTGCCTGTCGCAAAATGGGCGTGGCGTTCCCCAACGAGCTCACGCCCTACTAGGTAATCTCTCCCATTACCTCGTGTGGTTTACCACCACATGTCTGCTTGAATACCCACTAGAAGGTCCGCTTTGTCACGCGCGGAACCGTCAAGGTACGTGGCGAGGAAACGAATCTCCGGCGCAGGGCCAAAGCCTGTTGGGACGATAATGGTTGGTGCAACCGTCAGTTTGTAGTTGGTCGCATCGTCACCCACGCCGTTTGCGTCTTCCCACTTGTTGTACTGATAACCCGCTTCTGTCGCGATGAAGAAGTTCTTTGAAACCGGGAAAGAAGGACGAATCATCGCCGATGCCCAGCTGTCTTTGCCACCGTTATCCAGATCATTATATTGACCTTGAATCGAATGGAAGATGCTCACGCCATTTTCAAAGAAGTAACCACCCCAGACCAGTGCTCGAGCAGAAATATCGCCACTTTCGACTTTTTTCACGTTGGCCGGACCTTCCAACGCGCCATTACCTGGTTTCCATGCGTTGTAAGTAGTGAGTGTGCCGCCAAGTAGCTGGCCGGAACCCAAACCTTTCCCTGCTTGCGCGATGTACTTAGTAAAGCCTTTGTCTGACAGGCCAAACACACTATCTGTATGAACAATGGCCGTCATTTCCATACCGTTACTCGCGTACTCTTTACCATCGACCATGTTATCTGGTAAATATTTCGCCATGGCATGCAATTCAACGCCGTCTAAATCGACACCTACGTGAACAGAGTGCATTGGGTTGTTCGCATTCAGCGCCCACCACTCACCTTCGGCATTGTCACTGGCGATGTAAGCGAAATCCCATTTGTAACCACCAAGTTGAACACCTTCGATACCCGCTCCGGTGCCGGACATATCGGTATAGAAGAAGTCGGTCATGAAGATGTAGTTGTCTTTACCGTAGAAGCGCGTACCGCCCCAAAGCGTGCCAGTTTCGGTCACACCATCAAACTCAACGAAGGTTTCCACCATACCGATGCTGCTGTTGGCCGCATCTGCGTTGGTGCCAAGTTGGTTGTTGCCGGCTGACTGTGCGTTATCGGCACCGACGCGCGTTTTGATGCGGATTTTTTGCCCGTCATCGTTTTCAAAATTTTTCTGTAGCGCAAGCTCAAAGTGGTTATCCGATTCAATACCCAAGCGACCTAGACGCTCTTTCGATGCTGGGAATTTCGCACGTTTGAAATCGTCGTTCTCGCTATAAAGCGCACCAGCACGGAAATAACCGTGGAACTCAAAACCATCGGATTTTTCAGCGTGAACGATCGGGGTAGCGGATAAACCTGCTGTCGCGACTAGACAAGCAAGGGTAAGCTTAGAAAGTTTCATATTAACTCCATGTTCCATCATTAGCCCTTAAGAAAGCGCTTTCTTTGTTATTTATAAAAAAACTGAACACAGTGAAAGGTGCAGAGCAAAACCCCACGCCAAAACTATCGAAAGAAGCTAATAAAACTAAAGCTTCAACCACTCTGTTCAGTGCAAAATAAGTATAAAAGGATCTTGTAAATCAAAACCGTGATCGCCCTCATTAAAGAAAGCGCTTTCTCGGATATTCGTCACAAATTGATATTTAGCTTATCAATGAATAAAGGGGACACTGTAAAACGTTTTGCCACGTGAAAAACACAAAAGCTCGTGATTTTCACCACGAGCTTTTTTTGATACACGCCAATTAGCGCTTTTCGAAACGAATATTGTCCAAACTGAACGTCATTGCAGCTGTCGGCTCAAACACCAATAAATTATTGATTATACTCGGATCTGCTTTGTTGCCAGCCGCAAAGCGATTGGACTGCGCTAACAGATCCGCCAGTTTGATGCGCACTTCGCCCCACTGACCAATCGGTGGTAGTGTCACCGTCATATCACTGGTTTTTGGCCAGCCACTGTCGATTTTCACCATCAACTCACTGCCATCGGTCATCGACTCCACCTTGATATCAAAGATCAACTCACCACTCTCTAACCAATGGCTCACATCGGTGGTGGGTGAACGGAAATAGAGGTTGCCCGCACCGTTTTGCTTGGTGATCTTCAACACTTGACCATGCTCACCATCGGCCACTTCTTGGTGAGACACGATATCCATTGGATCATAGCTGCCGTAGGCCAAGTTACTGTTGAGACTATCGGAGAAAACATCCAACATTGGCCCATCGGCGTAGCTGTCGTCTTGCGCCAAAATCGCTGGGGCTTTGTGCCCTTTGACCTTCACCGCCTGCTCACCGACAGTCGCGCAGCCTTTGCCTTTCCAGCGATCAACCGAGCAGCGATACACCTTCACGTAATCCACCAGCATGGTTTTGGGGAAGTCCGACTTGTCCACGCCTTTCTCATTCGCATTGGCCGCCCAAGAGCCGCCCACAGCAAGGTTGAGCAGCAGATGAAAACGCTCATCAAACGGTGCCGCCCCTTTTGCATTGACCAAAGCGCCATCAACTTTGTATTGGCTGTACCACTCGTCTTGCGTTTGTGTGGCGTAGTGAATGTTGTCGACGTACCAACGAATTTCCCCTTCTTCCCACTCAATCGCATAGGTGTGGAAGTCATCTGCTGGGTTGATGTTGTTCGGCAGCGAAGCACCTTGACCACTAAAGACGTTATCTGGCCATGCTTTACCATAATGCAGGCTGCCGTAAATGCGATTTTCACCATCACCCGCTTGCGCTCTCGGCGCATCGGATTGTGCTTTCAGGTTAACCGCTTCCATAATGTCGATTTCACCAGAGGCCGCCCAAGTACCATATTTAGCATCGGTGGGCAGCATCCAAATCGCTGGCCACGTTCCCTGCCCAGATGGCAATTTGGCGCGAATTTCAAAACGGCCATATTTGTGGTCACGCTTGTCTTTAGAGCGCAGACGTGCCGAGGTAAACGGCAAAGTTTTGTTCATCCCCGGTTTACCATCGGCATCATCCGGGCCAGTGAAACTCTCTTTGTGCGCCACGATGTGCAAGTAGCCATCTTGAACAAAAGCATTGCGACTGCGCTTGGTATAACACTGCTGCTCGTTGTTGCCGCCCCCCCAACAGTTTTGTTCAAGGCTCCAATTGCGCTTGTTGATTTCACTCCCGTCAAACTCATCCGCCCATACCAGTTGCCACTTTGCGCTCGGTGGCGTAGGTTTGTCCAGTAGCATCACTGGTTTTTTAGTTTGAACAAAATCGGTACCGGAAGCGCTGTCACTCGAACCTGTTTGACTACAACCGGCTAGCAAACCGATTGAAATGGCAATGGCGATTTGATGGCACTGAAAATATTTGTTTTTTCTCATGTTTTCTCCCTCAAGAGTATTTCATCATGCTAATTCGTCTAATGTGCACGTTTATCCTTTGCGCAAAGAAAGCGCTTTCTCTGTGCAGGAAAAAATGTGGGCACGTGACGGCCCACAAGAAACGCCCCCAAAAGGAGACTCAGCCACTATCTTACTGTTTCCGAGATGATCAAAACTGTGATGGCAGCAATAAAAGAAAGCGCTTTCAATTGAGACTAATCACAGTTCTATCGATTTTTATCCGTTAGGCAAACCAACACACTCCGAAATCATAAAGCATAGTCACTTATCGCGTCCTACAATGGCCTTGGCGTTAAGTGCTAGTAAAAGTAGATATTGTCTAAATAGACGCTATCACTGGTTGATCCCCAAAGTGCCATACCCAACTGCTGCATTTTACTTTGATCAAAGCTGGCGTTATTACCATCGGCTGCTGTAAAAGGCAGCTCAACCGACAGCCACTTACCCGTCTCTAAACTATCTAACGTATAGATAAGTGGTCCGCCAGATGAGAGCAACTGAAACTGTACTTTGTTGATGCCAGAGGTGAGATAAAGGTCAAGATGCATGCCGGATTTATTACTCGTATCAACAGGGCGTTCAATACCATACTGTATTCCTGTCACACCGCCACTGACACCATCAGGCGTTGGCGTAAATTTCGCGCTCTGGTTACCCAAAATTTTAACCAATTCATGCTTGGGTGCATTCCACCAGTTATCTGACCAATAACTTATCCATGAATCACTCGCTAATGCATCACTAAACAGCGAGATAACCGCTTTGCTGTCAACATTGGGTACTGGTGCTGGCGTTGTAGGGCCAGGCTTAAGAGGCTCAAGGGAAATCGTTGTTTGAAGCGAGTTATCCAGTGTCGTCAACCATTGAGCCACACTATATCCCTCTGCCGTGGCTTTGACCTTTTGCTTGCCTTTTGACAGTTGCAAACTGGCAACACCACTGGCATTGGTGCTCTGTTTATATGCAGTGTCATATTCACCATCTTGACCAACAAAAACCGTTGCGTTTTGCAAAGGTTGCCCTAATTCATTTTTGACGGTCACGGCCAATTGGTGTTGCTCTGCGCTGCCAGAGAAATAGAAATTATCTACAAAGAGCGCTTTTCCTGCCGCCCCCCACATCTGAATACCAGCCATTTGCATCTGTTTGGTGTTCAGGGCATTGGGATCATTGGCCAGCATACTGGACATCGGTATCGAATAGCTAACCCACTGGTTGGTAACGGGATTGCTAATTTCGTAGCTTGCCGAGCCATCGGTAGAAACGAGCTGTAAAGAGATACGCTCGATGCCAGATTCGGCATACAAGTCAATATTCCAGACATCATGTTTGGACACATCGACACTGCCATACTCAATACCATACTGAATACCTACAACACCGCCATTGCTTCCCGCCCCTGCGATTTCATAACGACTGTAGTGGTTGCCCTCGATAACGCCGGATGAGTAAATTGGCGCATTCCACCAGTTCTCATTCCACAACGAGACAAACTTATCCTCTTGCAGTGAATCACTGAAAATAGAGAACGCCTGTGAGTCTGTCACATTAGGCACGGGTGCAGGACTGGTTGGTTCGCTGAGTTGTACCTCTTTATGGATGAAGGAGAGGTTGCTCAGCATAACGCTGCTGTTTTGATCCGAAAGAAAAACAAGACCAAACCAGCGCAAATCCGCCACTGAGGGAATTGGTACTTCAAACTTAAGCCAACCATTGCCGACCGCCTCTCCATCGCTCATTGGATAGGTAATTTTCTGTTCAGGAATGCTAAACCCGTTAACCACCACTTCCACCTGAGTGAAACCGCTTGGCTTGAGGTAGAACTGCGCATAGTTGTAAGCACGTACGTCAATGGCGTTAGCTTGCTCATTTCCCCAAGCGATTGCGGCGCCAAATCCCCAGTTCGTGCCACTGGATATCTTAAGCGCGCGAGAGAACGTTTCGTCGTTACTGATATTTTCTACATTAGCACCGGATCCCCAAGTATCACCCCAAAATTGCATGTAGTGGGAATCTTCATAGTCGGAGTGAAACAGATACAAATCGGATCCACCCACAATGGCCTCTTTTTCCAAATCAAGATTGACCGACTGATCGCTATCGGCCAACGTGACATTCAGTTGGCCAGCTTGAAAACCTGTTGGAGCAGAGGCGATTTGATAACGACCGCTTTCTAACTGAAACTGCGCTCTTCCCTGTGCATCGGTGGTGCGGCGATAGTTTTCTTGCGTTTCAGATGTGACGATCACCTCTGCATTGCCGATCGGTTGTTGATCATTGGCATTACGAATGGCTACGGTTAACTGGTTTAAAGACGGCAGATTTGTATCTGGTGACGGTTTCGTACCTGAATCACCACCACATCCGGCCAGCAAGGCAGAGCAAAGCAATGCACCCAATATTGAAGGCATCTTTCTCATGAGATTATTTCCTTATATTAATCAATAGAGAGGTTGGATTTTCGGCGCCAAATCGCCAGTAATAGCAGCGCCGCAAAAGAGAAGAAGTGTGTTGCGCCTGCCGAAGAGGTATTACTTTCCCCGCTTGCACTGTCAGATTCAGTGACGGAAAAATACAGCTGTTTTGAGAAGGTTGAATCAACGTCATCGATGTGTACGAGAGATAAACCGACCTGATATTGCCCCTTGTCCATCGAGATCGGATCAAAGCGCAATTGCTTACCGTCGATAATTGGGTTGTGTAGCGATTGAACCTGCCAGTAGAGGCTATAGTTGTCGGCTTCGGCGGGATCCAGTTCGAGGTCGGCCAGCACCGTCACTTGCCCTGATGCTCGGTTGACCTCTGTGGTCGCAACACCATTTTGATACATGCTTAATGAGGCATTAACCGTGGGTTGTTCTGGTTGAGTGGGCTCTTTACGAGGAGTCTCCTCATTACAATAAAGTGACTGGCTTGTCTCATTCGTCTGGCAGTGTGCGATATAATCCACTTCCAACGTTGCTTGCTGCAAGTTCGGATCAATAGCTCCTCCCAGCATCCCCCCCATCGCGAGATTGATTAAAGCAAACATCGGTTCATGATATTGCTGACACTGACGAATATCTCTTGAAACCACCAACGTTTGATCGATAAAAAAATCAATTTTCTCCTTTGTCCATTCAATCGAATAACGATGCCAATCCAGTACATCGGCGGCACCATTTGGATAAGAATAACGGTATTCTCCACCACAGCCCTCGGCATTAAAGAAGTTGGTGATATAGCGATCGGGCTGGTGCGCATACCATTCCCAAACATCGATTTCCCCAGCGCCTCGTTGAGGCCAGTGAGCACTGTCTCCATCCCCTTTTATGGGTTGTTCCGCAATGCGGTTTCTCCAGCATCCAGAATGCAGGCCAAGTCCCTTTTTCTAGGTTATGAAAACGAATTCTTGCCTCAAGTTTTCCATACAGAAACTCGCGTTTGTCTTTGGAGTTAAGGCGTCCCGACGTCCAGGATTTGCTTTGACCGCCGAGCGAGGGGCAATTGACCCTTTCCTTTCTCGCGATGATTTTCAGCGTCCCGTTGGAAACGTCGTAGTTTCTTTGATCGGAGTGATCATCGGCGGTATAGCATTGCACCTCGTTGTTGTAATTCGCCTGAGTTTGCGCCGTCCAGTTATTCCAATTCACCCCCTCGCCCTCGAAAGTATCAATCCACTGCACTTCCCAGCCCGCATACACTGTATTCGACAAAAGCAGGGACAACAGGCACAAAATACGGGGTGACTTTCTCGCTTTCTCAACACAACCCTTTGGCTTTAAACGGGTTAAACACGTAATAGTAAACATAGATCTCCCTCCGATACGTCTTTGATCGGATACGAATGGTGTAAGTAGGCTATGGTGGGGATAGCTTGCGATATCCCCGATTAAACAAGATTGACTATTCAAGCCAAGAGATGTTTCTCACCTCGATATCACTGCGAGTTGGCGCGCTACCACCCGACGTTTCATAGATATCAGCGATAGTAAATGGCGAGGTGACCTTAGTTAGATCAGCAGAGGAAAACTGAGAAAATTTGTTGAGATCAATAGTGTACTTTACCCAATCTTTACTCAGTGTGTAGCCCTGTCCCGCATTAAAACGTACCCAATGGTTACTGCCGCCGCCCGCCGCGGTTTGAAAACCAAGGTAAAAACCAAATGTCGCAAGCTGGCTCTCACTGCCATCAAGGCCGCGGATCTCGAAGGTCATTTTGCTGGAGGAAGAAAGATTGGTCGGATTGGCACTATTGCCTATGCCTGCACCCCATCCCCAAACCGCTGCTAACGCCGGATCGGCCGCCACAGTCAAAACGCCAGTCTCATCATTGACACCAGCCCAAGCCGTAATGGGGTTGTCCCAACCATAGACACTGGCGCCCGAATAGACATTGTTGCCCAGCACTTTGAACTCTCCCTCGGCTGGTGGCGTGTCAATCGGCGCTTTAGGTGGTGCTAAAACCGCGTCCATTAGGGTTGCGAAATCCCCCGAGTAACTCGCTGTAAAGCCTGCTCCCGGGCAATCTCTGGTTAACCCCAGATTGTTTAGTGCATCAACTTGCTGCCAAAGCACATGCTTCACGGAACAACTGATATCAATAAGCCCAAAATGCTTTTCCGAATGTGATGGGTTGTTGGCATCCCCTTTCCATGGCTCATCAAAAGCCTGAAAGAAAAACAGCGAAGCACCAAATTGATCACTCCAGTTGCGCATGTCGTCATAAAAACGCTTCTGTTTATACTCATCAGCCGCTTGTGTGCCCCCAGCTCCCAACCCATCAGTCGAGATGGAGGACCAACCAGTTTCACCTAGGTGAATGGGCTTCATTGCATCAACACGATTGATGAAACTCTGCGCTACTTGTATCTGACCTAATGTATGTTGATAGGCACGATCCATAGCCGAGTCAATCTGCTCTTGCTTGGTAAGATTCTGCTCACTTTGCGGTACTTTCCACTGCTGTGAGAAGTCGGGATGATAGTGAGTATCATGCAACGCATAGGTATGCAGTGACACATAATCCACCGCTTTGATCAGGGCTTTCAACACCGCCTGTTCACTCTGATTGCCATTGGCATCTTGACCAGACCAAACCGCGTAATTGTCTGAAGAGGTAACCCAAATGTCCTTGGTTGATTCGCTGCCAAGCTTCCACTGCTGCAGATCTTCAACATGATTAAGGATGATTTGCGGTGTGACATGGTACGGCGCCCAATCCACCATGGCCTCGTTACCTACCGCCAATACTTTAACGATATCGGGATACTTGAGCGCAAGCTCCTTTGCTTTGGCGATTTCATCAAAATTCTTCGGATTGTCTTTGTCATGTTCAACGGTGAGATTGGTCCATGAGTTCAAAGCATCAATCCAAATGCCGAGCATGACATACATTTCAAAATTGGGGTCTTGCTGCTTGAGTTGGCTTATCGCCTCCAGCAGGTTTTCCGTGTTGGACTTACCGTCCGTGCCAATAAACCCTTGGGTGTTGTAAGTGCGGATAACCTTAATACCGAGTGCAGAGAGGATTTTCATATCTTCAATCTGCTGCGTAACGCTCGGAACTTTATCACCCGATTCACGTACATTTGACCGCCAGGCCCCATAAGAAATAGCCGGGTATTGAGGGTTGCCCAATAAGGCGTCGCCATTACGTGCGGTGGGTTGTTGAGTCGGTTTAGGTTGTGGCGTGAGCACGACGCTTCCATTGCCATCATTTGTTCCGGGATTACTGCTCAAGGCTTCATCGCCACAGCCGCTTAACAACAGTGTGCTAACCGCGAAAGCGAGGAGTTTCAAATTCTGTTTCTTCATCTCTGTTTCCTAACTCTTTGAGACGTCATCATCGATGGTGATCGTTGAATTTGGTCTGTGCAATCACACGCACAGACCGACTGATTAGTTTGCTGTTAAGCGGATGTTGTCAAAGTCGACGGCAACCGAGCAGCCCGCCACCGCACCGCATACGCCACCGAGGGTAAAGCCCAGACCCCACTCAGGATCGCTGCCAATATTGAAGGTAAAACTATGTTCTACCCACTCATTGGTTGGCGCAGGCAAAGAGAGCACCTCTGTACCAGAAACGCCAGCTGGTGACTCTGTATGAACCACACCATTGACCACACCACCATCGGTCACTTGCCCTTTCATGTTAAACGTGACCGTAACAGATTGATTTGCAACTAACGTCCCTTGACCAATGCGCTGTTGTTTGATTCGAGCTTCTCCGCCGGAAACCCGCAGATGTGCGGACGGAGCCATTAATCAAGGAAACACTACCGCCGCCCACTTGAAACCATGGGTCGAGTTTATCTGTCGCAAAGTCACCGTTAACCAGTAAGTTGCCGGTGTTGTCGACCGGTGGTAGGGTCGGTTCGTCAGGAACAGTAGGCGACGTTGCACCGGTTGCGGAGAAGACCAAGTTATCTACCAGATAACTTGAACCAATACCCGAGCCCCATGCAGGGAAGATCATCAGCAAATCAATCTTTGCTAGGTCTAATCCCGCACTGGCAAGATCATTGAGACTAATTTGGTAATGTTTCCACGTATTCAGTTCAGGTGCTTCAGCCAAGCTCATCTCCAATGCCGTTGCAGCACTCGCGGACTCTACTTTAAATTTCCAATCCGTCGCGCCCGCATCATTGGTCAGTTTGAGGTCAAAAGAAACCGTTCCTTTGTCCTGCCAAGCACTCACGTCGATTGGTTGACCATCAACAGCACCAGCATCTGCGCGCGATGAGAAACCAACCACGGTGGGGCCGTTAATCACAAACTCCGTGACTGCACCATATTGGCTATCTGAGTCTGTGATAACGCTAGGTGTCGAGCCACCACAACAGTCCCACGCCACCCATTTGGGATTAGCTGCATCGCTAAATAGTGTGATTTGATCAGGTTCGGTGGGTAAATCCGGTTCATCGGGATTGGTTGTGCTATCGGCATCAACGAAAGTCATGTCATCCCAGTAGAACACCGTCCCTGTGCCCGGTTGGCCAAAATCGAAGAAAATGGACTTCTTATCGTAAACAACACTGGAATCCACAGTGCCAGCGTGAGGAAGCGAGAAATCAAACGTCACTTTTTCCCAAGCGCCCGCAATCGTGGTTGTCGCCAGCGCTTCGACAAATTTCTCTCCGTCATTTTGGTCTTCAAGCTTGAGCAATACAGGTATGCTGCTCTCTTCAGAGTAGATCCACACGGAGACTTTTTGCCGATCGTCGGCAAACGGAATCGCTGTCAGATCGCCCAAGGTTGTCCCGGCCCACGTTTCAGCGCCGTCGGTTTTGGTGGTTTTGATGATTTGACTGCTCGACGATGCAGCGGCTAAAACCGCAGGATCGGCGACCCCCAACTGAGAGACCGAACCACCGAAATCCGTCACCGCTTGAGTGAGATCCAGTTTAAGTCCGCTGTCTGCATCAGGTCTTGGTGTCGGATCTGGGTCTGGTTGCGGCTCCGTCACGCCATCGAGGATAAACTTAATATTATCAACGCGATATACCGCCCCTTCTCCTGTACCCCAGGCTGGATAAATCAAGAAGTTATCCACACTTGTCAGATCAAGCCCTAAGTTAGCCAAGTCCGCCACCGGGATGGAGACCTTTTGCCATGTGTTGACCTGAGGTGCGGTGATCGATACTTCCGCTTCCTCACCGCCTGCATTAATCGCCCCACCATTGCTTTCCAACTTGATAAACCAGTTGGTCGGGCCAGCAATCGGCGCACTCATCAATTTGATATCAAATTCAACCGTCCCTTTGGCTTGATAGGCACTAATATCGAGTGGCCCTGCAGTTTGAGAGCGAACAAAACCCAAAACGGCTGGTGTTGCTCCCACAGTAAACTCCGTCACAATGCCATAGTCCCCAAGCTCCACGGGATTGGTGGGTGTCGTGCCACCACAACAATCCCATGCTGGCCAAGCACTATTAACTTGATCTTGGAAAATCACGAAGTCCGTACCCGGGTTCGTGGTTGGCGGATTCGTCGTTGGTGGTTCAGGGGTTGTCGGTGGATTCGTTAGGCTCTCTTCACCACATCCACTGATCAATAATGCTATCGCACTGGCCAACACAAGATTAGTCAGCCTGAAATACTTTATTTCGTTGCTCATCCAAATGTCCTTAAAATATATCCATGATAATTTTGGTTGTGATCAATCGTCACTCATCGCTCAATAAAGAGCGACTACGAGCGAATAAAAATTCGAAATTTAATTATTTAGCTTTACTGCTTATATAAATTAAATTTAAGTTAAATTAATTAAATAAGTTCTTATGCCATTTCATTTAACGTAATTAACTTACCACCAAAGATCAGCTTGGAAGCCAACAATAAAGTCATCCTCAGGCTTACCTGAAACCTCATTTAAATTAGTCCAAGATTTAGGTAAATATGAGGCTAATAGTCTGATTTCCGGATTCACTCCAACGGAAGTTGGCAAAATAAACGTTGGTGCAATGGTCAACTTAGATTGGTTCCACGAACTGCCGCCCCAATTGTTGTATGCGTAGCCTACTTCGCCTTGAACGTAGAAATGAGAACTAACAGGCACTGTCATTCTTGTCATTGCAGACAACCAGTAGTTGTAGTCGCTCTGTGAAACGAGCATCCCCTGACGCCATATGGTTATACTGACCTTGAATGGATGGGAAAAGCCCGACGCCGTTATCAAAAGTATAGCCCCCCCAGAGCATCACTCTTGCAGAGGTATCATCATCCTCAACTTTTGAGAGGAGCTGACGCGCATCGCCTGCCGCACCCCAGTCGTCATGCTGCCCCTGAGCTAAAGAGCCGGGAGCATAAGCGTTGTAGTCCGTTATGGTGCCACCTAACAAATTGCCAGCCCCCAAGCCTTTACCAGCTTGAGCGATAATATTTGAAAAGCCATTGCCAGCTAGACCAAAGAAGCTCGACATTTTATACGTCAGTGTTAAATCAAAACCGGTTTCAGCCCACTCTTTGCCCTGTGCATCCCAGTTGTCTGGCATCGCCTTTAATAAAGCGGATACAGAGAGATTATCAAAACTGGTTCCAATATGGATTGCATGGAGAAGATTATTTAAGTTAGTCCCATTGTGACCAACTTGTGCTGGAGAATCTGCCCATCGGTCTGTATTTTCGTCATATCTGTCACTGGCTATATAGGCAAGATCAAATTCATTGCCAAAAAGGCTTAAATCCGTTAAGCCAATTCCGATACCGGACATATCTGTGTAAAAGAAGTCGGTCATGAAAATATAATTATCACTCTTACCATATTCGCGCTTGCCAGCCCAAAACGTGCCCGTTGGTGAAACACCTTTTAGCTCGACGAACGCATTAGTGATCGCCGCATCAAATCCATCCGCGCTGGAAGATAATCCTGCTTCTTTCCCTTTTGCTCCTACACCAAAATTGATACGAAAATTTCTACCGTCGTCAAAGTCCCAATTGCTAACGAGGTTGGCTTTGTAATCGTTGTCGGCTTCAATACCTAAACGACCTAATGTTTCTTTTTGACCAGCAAAATTAGAGCGTTTTAGATCATTCTCCACACTATTAATCACACCAGCACGAAAATACCCATGAAATTCAATGCTACTCATCTCCGCGGCATGCGCTTGAGAAGCGAAAGCGAGTCCTATAGCAACGCCGAGCGCAAGTTTCGATTTTATGAAGTGAAATTGATTGACCACTGTGGTTCTCCCTTTTGTCCCTAAGCCCTTGATTACAAGGCGATCACGATTGGATTAAATGCTTTCGGCTTTGGCAAGTAGCAAAGAAAGCGCTTTCTTTAAAAGTTTAAAAAATAGGCCCATCTGTTAATGAAGCCATAACATTGAAACTAATTTGTTACCACAACAAGCAGTACGTTATATTGCAATCGATGGAATCCACCGTTACTGACCATTGTAGCGGCTATAAATCGTATAAAACGCGACCTCTATCACCAAGCAAGCGCTTTCTTTATGCATAGATCACATTATAATCGCTTCTACCACGTTTTAATTGTGATGGAATTTGACGCAGATGCGCTGAACCTTGTTCAGTTCCAATATTTGTCATCTCGATGTCAAGAGCGCTAGGTGCTGTGAGAACACGAGGTTACACTGTCGACTTGAACTCAAAAGGCAACATAAGGGGAGTTCCATTGATCACCATTAAAGAAGTCTCTGAGCTGGCGAATGTCTCTCAATCAACGGTTTCAAGAGCACTTAATAACCATCCAACGGTAAAAGAAGCCAACCGTAAGAAAGTCTTCGAAGCGATTGAAAAGCTTGGTTACAAACCGAACGCCTTTGCACAGGCGCTCGCTTCAAGCCGCTCTAACAGCATCGGCATGTTAGTCGGCTCGCTAGACGGCCCATTTTATGGCCCACTCATGCATCACGCGGAAAACACCGTAAGACAGAACAACATTCACTTGATCGTCACCAGCGGTCAGGAGTCTCACACCAAAGAGCAAGATTCGATTAACTTTTTGCGCTCAAAGCAAGTGGATGGCTTGATTGTTCATTCCGACAAGCTCTCTGATGATGAGCTGATTGAGGTGGTTGAACGTCAAAACGCGACAATTGTTTTGAACCGCTACATTCCTGAAATCGCTGATCACTGCATTTTTATTGATAACGAACTTGGCGGCTATTTAGCCACCAAACACCTTCTTGAACATGGTCACAAGAAAGTGGCGTGCATTACAGGTCAACTGAGCAAAGGCGATAGCCGAGAGCGCTTGCAAGGTTATCGTAATGCGCTGGCCGAGTTTGGTATTGCTTATGATGCTAACTTGATTGTTGAAGGACGTTTTGACCACCAAGGCAACCACGAAGCGGCGCGCCGTCTGCTCGATCGCGATCCACAAATCACCGCCATTTTCTGCCAAAACGACAACATTGCTCTGGCGGTTTACGATGTGGCCGCAGAAACGCGGATTGGCAATTGGCGACGATCTTTCTGTGGTCGGTTTTGACAACGATACTCACAGCCAGCACATTCGCCCACGATTAACCACGGTGAACTTCCCTGTGATGGAAATGGGCTGCGAAGCGGCCAAAGGGGTATTGGCGCTAGTCAACAAGCAAAGCTATCCATTGAAGCACAAACTGACGCCAGAACTGGTGGTACGAGATTCGGTGAAAGCCTGCCAATAGACAAGGCGATTCAACCCAAAAGTAGCAAGTTCCCCGCCTTGATCTTTTGTTAGTAAGAGCATGTTAGTAAAAGCACGTTAGTAAAAGAAAAAATGGCCTCACATCTTAGTGAGGCCATTTTGTTTTCATCGGCTTATTTGTAGAATTTAACCGCGATAAAGCATGGATTCTGGCAAGCTCACCAGCACTTTTTCCACTTCACCCGTGCGAGCAAAAATCGCTTGGCTGATATTTCGCTCAAGTTCCAGTTGATCAAAAAGCTGCACACTGTCATCGTTCATCATCACTTCAATATGTCCTTGCGCCTGTTCGCTGATCTGGTAGATAAACGGTACCTGACAATAGGTGAACGCAAGCTGACCGGCTTCAAGCACATAACTGCGCTTTTCACCCGACAGCGCCAAACAGCTAAACGTGGTCGATTGGGTAAGGAACTCTTGTTTTCTCAGCAATGTCGGCTGAATGCGAATCGCCTCTTCTTTGACCTCGATGCCCAGTTCGGCAAAGCGCGTCAGCACTTCTTCTTTCACTTGGCCTGTCATGCCAGGCTGCTGCGCACCCGCGTGTTTTGGCGTGTGTGAGTATGGGTCGGTTGGGAACGCGCCGTAATTTTGCGGCGTTTTGTTAAAACCAATACCCTGACGAAACGCGGTAGTAGTAGTGCGCCAACTGCTTGGTTTCTTCGCTGTTTGCATCTTGTTCCAACGCAAACTGGTAGTTTTCTTGCACTGCCAGCAGCAGTTTGGAGACCATGTGCCAGTAGATACAGCCCAAACCTTCGTAACCAAACATGGTGCCGGAGCGGCCAGTAAAGGCGCGGTGGTTGAATACTTGCTCGTAAAGCGCATCCAGCTCGTCCCACTGCTCTTTGCCAAGCTCAGGATAGTCTGCTTTTACCTGTGCGACCGCCTTGCGTAGCCCATCGACATTTTCAAACGCAGCGTGGAAATGGCAATCGCCTTGGATATCACGCTGCACGATGCGTTGATCACCCTTCGCTAGCATCTCGCTAATGACACGAGTTGCTTCAACTTGATCAGGCGCGATACGATTGCGCTCAACAAACGCGGGCAACTGGCGATCTGGATAGAGCATAAAGCTTTGCTGATCGTCACGGTACATGTCGCTGCTAAACAGTTTGTCCAACAACTCAACGGCTTGTTTCGGAGTCAGCACGCCTGCGCTCAATACCGCCACTTGCCCTTCCAGCATAGGGTAGAGATTCTCGATGTTGAGGCTTTCACCCGAGTAAGTCAGGATGTTGTAAGCGTTGTACAAACCATCTTCACGCAAGTTGTTCTCGATGCTCGAATCAAGTACCACAAGGCTGGCTTCCAGCAGTTTCTCTAGCGCGCTTTTCTCCACCTTGGTTTTGCCCGAGAAACCATTCATGCGGTAAACGCGCTGTCTATAGTCATCGGCCGATTTTTCTAGCAGAGTCAAAATCGCTTTGCGTGTCTGACGGTTCACCGTACCTTGACGGATCTCTTTGGTTGCGTCTTGCAAAATACGGGTGATGGCGAGCATCCAATCAAACACTTCTTTCGACATCGAGACAGATGACGGCAGTTCGCTCATTAATCCCTGCAAGAAGGCGACATAACGGCGCATGTAGTACAAGGTAACCATAGAGAGGCCATTGCCGACAATCGCGTTATTGGCATCGTTCCATTCCGGGCGCTGAGTGTTAAGCCAAATACCGCCATCCAGTACCAAATTGCTCAGTTTCGACAGCAGAGGCACCAGCACTTTTTCACACAAGTTCACCATGTAAACGCTCTCTTCCCCTTCGAGAACTAAGCGGCCATCACTGCCCAACTGCGCCACTCTTTCTTCGATGCGCTTTTGTCGAGCATAGTTAAACGCCACCGTGTCTTTTGGATTGGCGAACAACTTGTCCACGCCACACAGTTCGTACGGCACATTGGCGTAGCTAAACAGATCGCTAGTGAGCAACTCGCTAAGCTCTTCACGTTGATATTTCTTCGCCAACTCAAGGAACTTCAGCAAGTAGATGATCTGGTGATCGCCCCAGTAACCGATGTTACTCCATGGGTCATCCGCTTCCAGCAGCTCCCAATCGATGCCCTCTTTGGTGATGCGATACGGGTTGTAGCCATCCATGGTCGAGGCGTTAACAAACTTCGCCATGAATGAAGAGATGAAACCCGGATAGCTCAGCGCCAACGCTTCCCAGTTTTGGAAAATGTCACGCCAGTTACCTTGATAGGAAAGCAGACGTTTCGCCGTGTTCATCTTTGAGTTTGATTTCGTAGTGGTTCCACGGGCGGCTTGGGTCGCCATGACGACGGCCAAAGGTCAGTGGCAAATATTCGTAACTCAAACGCAGCAACTGCGCATCGCCAGTGAGCTTCGCCAGGAGCACCAGTTCTGCGTGAGTGAAACTCTCTGGCAGATCAGCGAAGAAGGTTTGCTGACGCGCCACCACCTGTTGGTTGGTTTTGCGCATGGTTTTCAGCACATCTTGCTTGTCGAGCTGGTAGTTGTTTTCAATCACGCCGCCGCGCATGCTGTTGAACAGTACGTTGGCGTAGTGGTGCACAAACGTGGTCTCTTCTGCGGTCACTTGCCAAGCATCCCCGCCTGACATCAGGGCAATCAGCTCTTGCTGATTCTGTGCAATACTCGCCTCGATCTGCTGTTCTACATTCGCGGGCGTCGCCAACTGCTGCTCTAAAGCACGCACATCACAATGGTTTTTGTCGATATCCGCCACAATCAACCAGTGCTTACTCTGCCCTGCTGTCAGCTTGATGGTTTTGTTGATCAAGTAACTGCCGCGTACGCCACGTGTCAGTGGCTCGTTAGCAATTGGCTTACCACAGCGGAACTCGCCCAACTGTTCGCTGCTGAGCAGAATTTGGCCGTAGTCGTTATCGATGCTAAACACTGTGGTCGCTAACAGGGATTCGGCAGGCTCTGCACGGTCACTCAACTTAGCGTACATGGTGTAGAGCGCCAGTGACGTGCCTTCCACTTGCTCATTCCACTTGTAGGCATCCACCAAAGCACTGCGCGTTTGCAACGCCGCCAGAGGTGCGCCCGACGGCAATAGGTTTTGCAAACCGTCGAGAATGTCGAGCTCACGCTCTTGGCCAGAGAGATCGCTGATTTGCGCGCGACGCACAAAGCCAAACTCTTCGCTGCTAGCCCATGAGTATTGGAATTTCAGTTTTAATGTGTGATTAAGCTCTTCAAAAACGATTTTGTCGCCGATGCTGTTTTTATAAAGATTGCGCTCGACTTGGTACAAGCCATCGTGGAAACGGTTGAACGGTTCCCACAGCACCCAGCGGCCATCTTGCTGTACACGAACAATGGTTTTCGAGCCGGTGTTTTCCGCGCTTTCATGAATATGATCCACCGATTTGTACGGGAAAAGGGCATTTTCAGGGCGAATACGCCCCGCCGACAAACTGCCTGTTGAGGAGATAAACAGCCAATGGTCGCTGGAAGAGACCACACTAATAAAAAATGGCGCCATTCTGTCTACGTTGGCGATTTTGTAGTAACGCTCGCCAAGTAAATCAACAAAAGAACCCGTGACTGTTTGGTTTTTAATCTGAGTAAGATTCATAATTTCATTCCGACTAAAAGAAAGCGCTTTCTCTTTGCGCTTTTTTAAATAGATAAGCTAACCATCACCCAGCAAGGTGATGGCAACGAGCAAAATGATTTTCTGCAATTTGGGTGGGTTCTGGCAGCGATTGCGTACACTGCTCAGTCGCTTTCAGACAGCGAGCCGCGAATGGACAACCAATACTGCTGGGTTTCCACAGTGGAATATCACCTTTTTTCGCTTGCAACTCCCGCCTCCCCGCTTTGCCCACTTCTGGCACCGCCGAAAGCAGCAGTTGCGAATACGGATGCTGCGGGTTTTGCGTCACACTGTCACTATCCCCCCACTCCACCATATGGCCGACGTACATCACTGCGGTCTTTTCCGCGAAGTAACGCGCGGTCGCAATGTCGTGAGTAATGTACATAAATGAGATGCCGTGTTTGTCTTTCAGATCCGCCATCAAGTTCAAAATGCCTAAACGAACCGACACATCCAACATCGAGATCGGCTCATCGGCCAAAATCACTTCCGGGTCAACGGCGATAGCACGTGCAATCGCAACGCGCTGGCGCTGGCCGCCACTGAGTTCGTGCGGGTATTTTTCCGCAGTCTCTTTGGCTGGCGACAAGCCCACCAGCTCAAGCAGTTCAAACACCAGTTTGGGAATAGCAGCGTTATCGGCCCGTTTGTGGATCTGCAACGGGCGCGCAATGTGGTGATAGATGGTGTGCACCGGATTGAGTGAACCAAAGGGGTCTTGAAAAATCATCTGCACTTGACGTGCGTATTCCAACTCACCATTTTCTTTGATGTAATCAGCCAGCGGTTGGCCTTTGAAGCTGACTTCCCCGGAGGTTTTATCGTAGATGCGGGTTAAAATGCGTGCTCCGGTACTTTTGCCCGAGCCCGACTCACCGACAATCGCCAGCGCTTCGCCTTTGCGCAGTTCAAACGACACATCGTTCACCGCGCGCATCAGATTACTTTTCACCGATTGACCCAGAGGAAAATCTTTCACCAGATTCTTAACCGAAAGAATCACTTCAGGTGTGTTTACTTGTTGCATATTTCCCCCAAACTACACTGAATGACAAGAGACTAGGCTGCCGTTGCCGACATGTTTGAGATGTGGCTCTTGCTGCTTACACACGGATGCACAAATAGCGCAGCGTTCTTGGAAATTACATCCCGTTGGGATATTGAGCAGATTGACCGGGTTACCGGGAATACCGTAAAGACGCTCTTTTGGCCCGTGAATGGTCGGGAATGACGAGATCAATCCTTTGGTATAAGGGTGCTGCGGATTGCCAAAAACTTGCTGCGCCTCGCCCAGCTCAATTAAGTTGCCAGCGTACATCACACCAATGCGGTCAGCGATTTCGCCCATCAAACTCAAATCGTGGCTGATGAACAGAATCGAAAAGCCAAACTTGCTCTTGAGTTCGTACAGCTCGTTGAGAATTTCACGCTCAACCACCACATCCAGCGCCGTGGTTGGCTCGTCCATGATGATCAGTTTCGGCTCAAGCGCCAGTGCCACCGCAATCACCACGCGCTGCCTCATACCGCCACTGAGTTGGTGCGGGAAGCTGCTCATGCGATCGCCATGAATACCGACCACTTTTAGCAGTTCTACCGCACGCTCATGAGCTTGTTTGTAAGACACTTTGCGGTGCGCCAAAATCACATCCGTCAGCTGCTCACCAATGGTAATGACTGGGTTGAGCGAGTTCATCGCACTTTGGAACACCACCGATACATCGTTCCAGCGAAAATCGCGCAGTTGACGATCGTTCATCTTCAACACATCTTGCCCTTTATAGAGGATTTCCCCTTCCGAGATGAGCGCAGGCGCTTTATGCAGACGCGAGATGGCAAACGCTAAGGTACTTTTACCACAGCCAGACTCCCCTGCAAGCCCTAAGGTTTCACCGGGTGCGATGGTTAAGCTTACGTTATTCACTGCGCGCGCCACGCCATTGGGTGAGACGTAATCTACGCACAAGTTATTGATTTCAAGTAACTGACTCATAGTAGACCTCGACGTTTATCGGCTTGCTTTTTCAATTGATGCCACAGTTTGATGTGTGGGCCAGTGCGCAGTTTCGGGTTGCTCACTTGGTCGATCGACATGTTGATCAGCGCCAACGCGCCGCCGGTAATCGCCAATGCGGACGCCGGTACCAACATCTCCCACCATGCTCCGGTGTAGAGCGATGAGGAAGTTTGCGCCCAGTAGAGCATCGAGCCCCAGCTCACTTCGGTTGCGTCACCTAAGCCAAGAATGCCTAGGCCCGCTTCCGCACCCATGGCGTAAATCACGGTGCCTAAGAAGCCACCGAATACGATGGAAACGAGGTTTGGCAGAATTTCGACCAAGATGATGCGGATTTTTGACTCGCCCATCACTTCCGCCGAAATGATGAACTCTTTATTGCGAATCGCCATGGTTTGCGACCGGATGACCCGTGCGCCCCAAGGCCACGACGTGATTCCGAGCAAGACGGTGATCACCAAGGATCCCACCTGACCGAGAAAAGCCGCCAGCACAATCAAAAGGGGCAACTGGGGAAAAACCAGAAACACGTTGGTCAGAAAGTTAAGGCGTTCATCGATTTTGCCGCCGAAGTAGCCGGAGGAAACACCGATGATCACTGCCAAGCTCATGGCAATCACGCCCGCAGCAATTGCTACGGTGAGTGACTTTCGCGCACCGTGCAGCACTTGGCTGTAGACATCACGGCCACTACGCGTGGTACCGAGAACGTATTCTGCATTCGGCGCGACGTGCGGGCGAGCCACGCGCTTTTCTGGGTTGTGGGTTGCCAATACCGGTGCAAATAGTGCTCCGCTCAGGATAATGGTCAGTAACAAACCACCAATAATGGCTGGCGGGTTACCGTAGAAGAATGCGTAAATTTTACCTAGTGTTTTTTTGGTCTTTTTCCACGAGAAACGAGGCTCACGAGCGATCATTTCAACGGGTTCGGACGCTTTATTAGTATTAATGATCTTGTCCATGGTACACCTTAATTCGAAATGCGGGGGTCAAGCCAGACGTAGAGCAGATCGGCAATAAAGTTCGCCGTTAAAACTGCCGTGACGAGAATTAACAAGATGGCTTGGATTAATGGGTAGTCACGCGCCACAATACCTTTGAGTAGAATGTTGCCCAGCCCTTGGTAGTTAAACACCACTTCCGTCATGATCGAGCCGGCGAAGGAGAAACCAATCGCCATGGCAATCGCAGTCGCCACTGGCAAAATCGCGTTGCGGCCTGCATAGCGGTACATCACGCGGAAACTGCTCAGTCCTTTCGCTTCCGCCATGGTGACGTAATCTTCACCAAGCACGTTGATCATCGCGTTGCGCATGTTAAACACCCAAGTGGCGATACCGACCACCACCATCGAACCGACTGGAAGCACCGCGTGTTTCGCTACGCTGCCGATAAACTCCAGGTTAAAGCCCGGCTCTAATGCAGGGTCGTAGGTGTACGCCAGCGGCAGCAATTCCAACTTCAAACCGAAAAAGTAGAACAGCAGCAGCGCAGTGACGACATAAGGGAAGTTACTGATGAAAGCCAACACCGGTGGCACCACTTGGCCAAACAGTCCTTCACGACGATAAGAAGCATAAGTACCGATACTGACACCGATGATCAGTGCAACAATTAAAGAGCCGAGCGCAAGGAACATGGTCCACGGCAGCGCCATGGCAATCACATCCGATACACTTACCGGAAACATCAGTACCGAAGGGCCAAGATCAAGCGTAAACACGCTCTTCATGTAAGCCAGATACTGCTCGAACAGATTGCCATCGACAAAACCATACATCTCACGAACGGCGTCCATCTGAGCGGGGTCCATTCGACCTTGCGCTGCGGCAAACAGAGCATCCACCGGATCCCCCGGCATCAAGCGCGGCAACATAAAGTTGAATGAAATCGCAATCAGGAAGGCAGTAAAATAAAAGCCAAAACGGCGAAGTAAAAACGACATAACACACCTTTTAACCTAGGAGCCACCACCGTGGCGGTGACTCCTAACAATTGAAAACACAAATCC
This sequence comes from Vibrio cidicii, assembly GCF_009763805.1. Classification (NCBI taxonomy): domain Bacteria; kingdom Pseudomonadati; phylum Pseudomonadota; class Gammaproteobacteria; order Vibrionales; family Vibrionaceae; genus Vibrio; species Vibrio cidicii. Next base: position 466,647 of record NZ_CP046803.1, read on the forward strand.
CTTATTTCAGGTGTAGGTTGTTGAGGATGATCACGCGCTTACCGCCGTCATACCACACTGGCTGTACATATGGGTTTTCTGCATCTGGCCAGCCAACAATCTTCTTGGTGCTGTATTGGAACCAAGTTGGGTTAGAGAAAAGAGGAATAAACGGTAGATTTTCTGCGGTGTATTCCTGCAATTGAGAAAGAATGGCTTCTTGCTTTTTCGCATCGCCGATTTTTCCAAAGCTCTCTATCAGCTTATCGATTTCAGGCGAGTGCACACCGTGGCCCGCGTGCCAAGTTTTACCGATACGCGAGGTTGCGAAGTACTCTTGGTAGGCCAAAATTGGGTTGGTGGCGACCATCGACCAGTTGATCGACATGGTGTATTTGCTCTCTTTCAAGTTAGCGTCATACACCGCCCAGTCCACGGTTTTCACATTGGCTTTGATGCCGATTTCGTCAAAGTACTCCGTGACCATCTGCACCACTTGGATCCAGTCAGTCCAGCCGTTCACCACTTCGATATCAAACTCAACCGTTGAGCCATCTTTGTTATCACGTAAACCGTCGCCATTGCGATCCACAATGCCCGCTTCTTCTAGCAACTGTTTCGCTTTTTCTGGGTTATATTGGGTTAAATAACCATATTTTTGCCCAATTTTAGGGTCGATGTGCGTTTTGTATAGCTCACCAATACCACCGACATTGTAGTTGGGCGTCGGATAACCGTAAGCGGCAATATCGACAATCTCTTGGCGATCCAGAGCCATTGACAATGCCTGACGCACGCGCAGATCATCAAACGGCGCTTTTTTGGTGTTGACGTACAGGTGAATCGCGTCGTTGGCTGGGTACCAGAAGTGGTTGTTGGCTTTGTCTTGCGCGACAAACGTCGATTCCACATCAGCAATAAAGTTTGAACCCCAGTCGATTTCACCTTTGATCAACGCAGGTTGAATTTGCGAGTTGTCGTTGTAAGAGCGGAAGTTAACGCAATCAAGGTATGGGCGACCTTCAAGGTAGTAGTTTCGGGTTACGGCACAGTTCCATTTGCTGTGGCTTAACGTATTTCACTACCGTCATTGGGCCGCTACCCACCGGATTTGGATTGGTAAAGGTGGTTAAGTCCGCCACTTTTGACCAAATGTGCTTAGGCACAATGTGGTAACGCTCTAGGTTCCACGCGAACGTCGAGTCCGCCTCATTGAGTGCAAAGACTACTGTAGTCGCATCTTTTGCGGTAATGGTTTGCAGATTTTTCGCCGACCAAATACCTTTTTGGTCAAACGCTGGCGCATCTTTGGTCAGCATGAAACTGTAAACCACATCCTCTGCGGTTAGTGGCGTGCCGTCAGACCATTTCAAACCGTCACGAAGCTTTAGCGTGAGGGTTTTCAAGTCATCCGAGTAAGACACCGATTTCGCCAAACGAAAATCCGTTTTCCCCGTCATGTTATTAAACACCAACAGAGGTTCAAACATGACACCGTGCAGCAGATCCTTGGTGGTGTACGGGTTGAAGTTGTCAACAAACCCCGTATTGATGATTGGCACGGTTAAGGTGCCACCCTGTTTGATCTCAGCCGCTGTAGAGGCCGTTGCAGTTAACATTAGACTGGCAGCGAGAGTTGCGAGCAGAGTTTTCTTTTGCATCACATTGTCCTTGTTTTAGTTACACCCCATGAAAGCGATTTCTTATAATTCTTAGATGCACTCCTCATTGTGCGCACAATAACGGTTTTATTGGTAGCAAGATGAGAAAGAAAGCGCTTTCTTTTGATTCATTCTTCCTCTTTGCCAACAACTATTCAAATGGAGATGGATAAAACCGACCAGAGATCACAGATTTAATTAAACCATACTTTTCAATAACTTAATAACACTCACCTCTAATGGCAAAAAATATATTCCCATATAATCAATAAGTTAAAATATATTCGTCGCCATGAATTTTGTGACATAACAAACGTTTATTGTCCGAGAAGAGAGCAAATCATCTGCTTGGCCGTTCACTTTTTGTTGATTTTTTATATACATAAAAGAAAGCGCTTTCTTTGGTAAATATTCTGTGAAATGATAAGGTTAGAATACAAGTTGGAGTCACTTACTATGCTCAATTTCTGGAATGGCAACAAATCATGGACAAGACAACAGCACGAAATCGATGTACTACGTGCCGTCCTACAAGCTCAAGAAATCCCTTACAACATCTTCCATGATACTACGGACTACCCTCTCGCCAGTGATGAAGCCAACATTTTTGCGTTAGGCACCGATCTCACCACCACAGTTGCTGGCAACCTTAAGTTTGCCAAAGGCACATATTTGATGGTACCTCACGCCGTTTGCGGCGGTATCTTGGGTTGCCGTGTCTTGATTGTACGCCGTGGTGAACAGGATCAATTTGCCCAGTTATCGCTCTCTGAACTACAACAGCGTATCGCTGGCATTCCTAGCACTTGGGCAGACGCAGAGCTCTTGCGGCAAAATGGTTTTCAGGTATTGGAGCAAGGAACGCTGGCACAACAGTTCTTACTGCTACAAGAAGGGCTGTGTGACTTTATCCCGCTCGGTATCAACGAAGCACAAAGTTTACTTGATGACCATCCACAAGAGGCCAGTCGGCTCGTCATAGAGCCCAGCCTGATGCTTTTCTACCCTTTGCCAATTGTCTTTTATGTAAATCCGAGCCAAACCAAACTGCAAAAAGACCTAAAACTGGGGCTACAAACACTCGAGCAACGCGGAGTGTTAGAGCGCATCTACCGAAAGCATTACGGCACTGCGGTTCAGCATCTTTCGCCAAACAAACGAAAAGTATTTTGCTTAGTTAACAATCAGTTACCAGAAGAGTGGCATGATTTCACGCCACTTTATCTTTGAGCGGTTGAAATGATAATTTTTCATTATTATTTTCAGAATATTTGATAATTTAACATTTCAATTATGCTCACATAGACTTTCTCTATCGGTCGTAACCACTCAGAAAATAGCATTTGGAGAAAGTCATGAAAATGAACCACGTCGGCATCATGGTAGGCGATATGAACCAAGCGGTGGAGTTCTATACTCAAGCTTTGGGGCTAAAAATCGTCATGAACAATACAAAAGTGATTGAAGAGCGAGAAACAGCGATTGGTCGTATGTGTATCGCGGTTTTTGGTGAGGGCTTTAAAGGCTTTAACATTGCGCACCTCATCACGACAGATGGTATCGGTATCGAACTGTTTGAGATGAAGGAACGCCAAGAGCGCCATGACGTAGACTTCTCTCGGCTAGGTATTTTCCATTTCTGCCTGCAAACCGACGATTTTTCAGGTGTGATGGAGAAAGTGATAGAATTTGGCGGGAAAGTGCGTATGGATGTGATGCGTTACCACCCAGAAGATGATGCAAGGCCTGCTAAGATGGTCTATTTGGAAGACCCGTTTGGTAATCTCTTCGAGCTTTACTCTCACTCGTACGAAGAAACTTACGCATCAGAATACGAGTAACCAGCCGAGTAAATTTGTCGCCATCGGTTCAAAGGATTAGCCATTAGCTAATCCTTACTTGTATCAGCGCAGTGCTTCTTTTATGTTGCTTTCTATGCAGAGCCTTAAAACAAATAGGACACTCCATCCATTTTTGGCTGTATGAAGGACACATTTATGCTCAATCCAATCTGGCTGAACACGTTCAAAACCTTAGTTGATGTGGGGCACTTTACTCACACGGCAGAAAGACTGCATATGACCCAGCCCGGCGTCAGCCAGCACATTCGAAAACTTGAAGAGCTCTGCGGTCATGCGCTCATAAAGCGAATCAATAAAACCTTTGAACTTACAGAGCAAGGAAAATTGGTCTATGAACACGCCGTAAAGAGCGCCGACGCTGAAGCTCGTTTGTTTGCTAGCCTAGAGTTTGACAATCCATTTGCTGGTGTGTGTAAGTTGTCCTGTTCAGGTTCACTGGCATTGCAACTCTATCCACAGTTACTGTCGTTGCAACAAGCGCACTTAGATTTAGAGATCCATCTTGAAGCCGCCCCCAACCAGAAAATCTTCAATGATCTGCAGACAGATAAGATTGATTTGGGAATTGTCACCCAAAAGCCCGACGAAAGGCTATTTCAAAGTAGCGTTCTTGGCAGCGAGACTTTATGTTTGGTCTTACCAAAGTGTTATAAAGAAAGTGAAATTAACGCCGACTTGCTATGCGATATTGGGGTGATTGATCATCCTGATGCCCAGCATTACTTATCCATTTATTTCAATGCGTGTGCGCTGGAGTCGCTGTCTAAGATCAACCTAGATAAGCTGCCAAAATCGGGCTACGTCAACCAACTGAGCCAAATCTTACTCCCGGTTTCTCGAGGTTTGGGATTTACTGTTCTGCCAAAAAGTGCCATCACAAACTTTGTCGATAGCGAAAGCCTATTCGTTGTCAGCCCAAAAACGGAAGTGAGAGAAACTTTATATTTGGTGCAAAAAAGAAACCGCGACCTGCCACAGCGCTACCAGACCGTGAACCGCTATTTAGCGCGTATTTTCTCTTAGTTATGTACACAAACAAACTAATGAGACAGCGCAAGCACAGATCCAAGCAAGATATTGAGCAGAAGTTAGCTTTGGGAAAAACAAGAAGAAAACTTGGAGCGGGCAGCGGGAATCGAACCCGCATCATCAGCTTGGAAGGCTGAGGTAATAGCCATTATACGATGCCCGCGCATCGTGAGGACGGAGCTACTATGCCACATCTAATAAAAAAGAAAAGCCCTTTTTAGTTCAAATGGTTAAATCATGCTCAAACACATTCCAAGTGCTCAGATATTGCGCTCTTGTAGTTCAATCTGAGCGACTGCGGCACAATGCTTTCCTTGCCTTTTGGCTTGATACATCAGTTTATCGGCTGCATTTAAGTCCACTTTCTGACGAACGTAGGGATAATATGCGCAGCCGAGGCTGATCGTCACCTCGTTGGGCATTTGGATAAAAGTGAGTTCAGACACCGCGCTGCACAAGTGGTGTGACAACGATTCAGCCTCTACATACGATACGCCACACAGTACAATTGCAAATTCTTCGCCACCGATTCTGGCGTATAGCGCGTTATCCGGTAATTCATGTTCCACACACCTTGCGACTCGCTGAATCACCACATCACCTGTGGCGTGACCAAACTCGTCGTTAATTTTCTTGAAATCATCAATGTCAAACATCAGCACCGCAACCGAAGTGTCCTTTGTCGATAACGTTTCTAATTGCTCAATAAAAAAGCGTCGATTACTAATTTGGGTTAAATGATCACGCCGAGAGAGATCGAGCAAATTTTGATTTGCTGTTTGTAGCTCTTGCGTTCTTAACTTCACGGTACGCTTGAGCAGCAAGATATAGCTGCAGGACAATATGACAAACAAGGCTAATGCTACTGGAAACAAAAACTTAGGATACACGGTTTGAATCGTGCTCCAACTGGCTATCACTTTATCCATTTCGCGATCGCCCACTCGCTCAAAACCGCGTTCAACCTCTTTGAGCAGGTCCTGTTGACCTTCAGCGACAGCGGGACGAATATCACCAGAATAAAGATAAAGTGCCGGCACAAACGCAGTGGACTGATCCGAAGTGTACAAGTAAAAGTTCGCGACTTGCAGATCGGCGACAAAAGCGTCGATGTCATGGCGAAATGCCGCTTCTATCATCAAACGATTATTGGGATACTTGACCAACCTCGCCGCCGGATAGGTTTTTGCCATAAAATATTCTTCATACCCGCCCTCAACCACACCAACTCCCTGCGCATCCAAACCGCTCAGAATAGCATTGAGATCAGAAGTAATGATCCTCTGGCTGAGATACAACTGAGTGTTGATGGTCATAATGGAATTGGCAAAATCGAAAAAGAGATCGCGCTTCTCGGACCACAACAGACCTGCATGAACATCCGCTCTTCCTTGCCGAACCGCGAGAATAGAGTCATTCCAATCCGACAAGACAAACTCGATCTCTACCCCGTTTTTCTCGCCGTAACGTTGCCATAGATCGATCAAGATGCCTCGTTTTGAACCATCTTCGGCTACATAAGAGAACGGCTTCCAAGAGGTCGAATTCGCCACCCTGAGCTTCTTTTTTACCGAATCTTCCTCAGCAGCAAAAGTGTTAAAACAAAACACAACTTGAGCAAGTAAGACAAAGGTGAATAAAACGCGTATCAAATGCGCGACATGCATTGAGCAAGTCCTTTATCGTTTGAATATTTTTGTAGTTTACCGCTAAGTGTCGTTCAATTTTCTAATTTTTCAACAACAAACCGAAGGACAAAATGTTATTAAACTTTGAACTGTGAAACCTCTCGATTTAATTGGTTCACTTTCTCTTGGGCCTGTTTTGCACAAAGGTTGGAAGCGTCGCTGTTCTCTGCCACACCGGATACCGACTCCTGCACACCAGTCATCAACTGGGTAATGGAGTGAGTCGCATCCGATTGCGTTTGCGCAGCATTCGCCAGTTCAGTGAAATGCTGATTGAGCTTATTAATTTGTCCAATGCTCTCTTTCAATTCGACCACCGCTTGTTCAATATGCTCTTCACCACTGACTGCCAGCGACTGACTGGCTTCAATTTCTCTCACGACTAAGCTTGTTGAACTTTGAATTGCGTTGACGATGGTATTAATCTCGCTGGTCGATTCCGTAGTCCGGCTAGCGAGCAAACGTACTTCATCCGCCACCACGGCGAACCCTCTCCCATATTCACCTGCACGAGCCGCTTCAATCGCGGCATTCAGCGCCAGTAAATTAGTTTGCTCGGCCAGTCCTTCAATGACCTCTGTCACCTTGCCGATTTGCTCACTCGCTTGGCTTAACTCTGCCACCATTTTTGCTGCACTTTGAATGGTTTGATTGAGTGATTGCATGGTTTTTTGGTTTTGCTCCAATGCGCTATGCCCCTGAGAAATCTTCTCTTTGGAATACGCCAGGCTTTGCGCTGACGACTCGACTTGAAGCAGGGTGTTAGTCGCAGCATCAGCCACGCCGTTTACTTCATTCCCCACTTCAACCATATCCGCTTGCTGTCTTTTTATTTGCAGGAGTGTTCTCTCACTCGAATACAGTAACTCACTCATGCTTGCGTCGACCGATGCGGCTTTGTCTGTCACTCCTTGGACAATTGAAGACAAAGAGTGATTCATGCGGTTTACCGAATCGGTTAAAGTTGCCAGTTCGTCCGTTCCTTCGACACTCAAAGGCGCTTGAGAGATATCGCCCGAGGCGATACGGCTGGCCCGCTCAGACACCAACACGACACGCCGACCAATATTCCGACCTAAGTATCCCGACAACACAACAGCGGCGAGTACGGTCAGAGCGACAGCAATCACCAGCGAAATCACCACTTGTTTCATCGACTGACGGATCCCCTCTCCGCTGCGATCGGCTTTTTGCTGTTGGCTCAGCACCACTTGCTCTAGCCGTTGATTAAGTTTGCTCGTTGTTGGCACCAGCTCTGAGGCCATGATCTGATTACTTTGGTTCCAATTAGGCGCATTGCGCAGGGCGATAACTTGCTCAGCGAGTGGGAAGTAGAGTTGCTGCATCTCCTTAAACAGTGACCATAAATCGCGATCACTTTCTGACATCAGCGCACTTTTTTCCTCAATTTCGGCGACGGATTGATTGTGAAACGTAATAAAATCTTGATATTTCTCTAGGTGCTCTGGCTTTCCATACTGCAGATAATCACGCATTGCGGAGAGTGCATTGGCAAGTGAGGTGTAACTGTCCGCATACACTTTGAACAACCGCTTACGCTCACCGCCTTCTCGGTTGCCCGCCTCATCGTTAATCAGTCCTTGGATCTGATCCAAAGCCACTTCGGCGATTGGTGCGGCTTCATTGAGGAACAAACTGTGCGCTGGTAAGTTTTCATCGGTATGGCTCAATTCAACCACCCGATTAACTAAAGTGACCACCGTTTGCCACTGCTGCGACAATACCTCAAATTCTTCAGGGGCGATCAGCGATTGCATTCGTGGCCATGCTTCTTCCGTACGAGAAAGAACGGTGGTCAGCGCTTGATGCAGGGTTTCTCGTTTATTTTCGTCCCCACCCAACAACATATACGCGCGTAGAGTAGAGATAACTTCTTGAATAGACTGCTGAATCGCTCGGCTGCTATCAACAGTTGGCAGATCACGATTGAGTAGCGACGCCGTATGCTGCTCAACCACATTGGTCGTGCGATACGTAAAAACTGACGAAGCAATAAACAGCACTGCAAGTAACAAAAAGCTGAGCTGCAACTTCCCTGATATTGAAAAACTCATCCCACAACTCCTGAGTACACTTAGATCCCACCATAACAATTTTCGCACACACAGCATACATTTCACTAACTTTTCTCAAATGCAGTTTGCATACGCGCCATTTTTCTCACAATCAGCAGATAACCCGTCATTTGCTCAGCAAAATCACATCAATATTCTGATGGCATGGTTCATGTTCGAGTAGCCACCGAGGCATTTATACTCGCTACACAATCCGCTCTTTTAAGCATATGTGACGCTAACGATAAAAATGTTAAAAAATAGCTATCGACCATCTCGCCAATTTGCAAACGCTCTGATAACTTTACGCCACTTTAAAACTGGCTCAGATTGTTACTATGCCGTCGCACTACCGAATTAAGAAAATCGTAGAAATTGGCGATACCCTGCATCGCAGTGGTTGTGCACCTTACAAAGTTGAAAAATATACCCAGCACTACGCACAAAAACATGGCGTGGACGTAATGATACAGGCGACGCCGACGGCGATTAATTACCAGTTTACCGACGCCAACAATACGGTTGTGATGAAACGCCTCAAACCGGCCTCAATTAATTTGAGTTTGCTGGCAAACACCATCATCCGAATTAATCAACCTAGCAGTGAACCAGTCCCCGAACCTGTTGGCTATTCCAAATGGGTGATTGCCATGGCCAACATGGGCATTCCGCCTGCGTATCTGATGTTGGTCGGCAGCACTTTAGAAGCCGTCGGCTTCGCCTTTTTACTTGGACTGATGATTTGGCTCTGCCAACAAGTTTTTCATTCACGCCGTGCTATTGCGGTGGAGTTCTTCTCTGCCTTGGTGACAGGCATTTTCGTCGCGTTTCTTGCCAACACAGGATTACCCATCCCCGTCTGGGCACTGTGTATTGCCGCGGTCATTTTGTTTGTACCGGGGCTTTCCATCGCCAACTCATTGGAATGTCTCGCCTTTAACGATCTGATTTCCGGTACCAGCCTCTTTGGTCAGAGCGTGTTGACGTTGATAAAACTCTTTGTGGGCATCGTTATGGGGCTCAATATCGGCGAAGCGATCTGGGGGCAAGCAACCTCCATTTCATACACCAATCAGGTGCCGATCTGGATGCACATTTTCGGCTTGTTCTTGCTTTCCGTTTCATTAGGTATTTTGTTTAATGCCAGGCCCTTGGACATTGTTTCTCGGCTTGCCTGTGGCAATGCTTGGCATGTGGGGGCCGCTATATTTGGGCTTTGAGAGTGGCTGGGTGGTTGGCACTTGGATCACAACGGTACTGATCACCTTGTACGGCACGTGGCTAGCTAAAAAAATGGAGCTGACGGGCTCAATATATATTGTGCAAGGCATCATCATTTTAGTTCCGGGAAGCCGCGTGTTAGTGAGCGCAGGTCAGTCGGTATTTGAGCAATCTATTTTGCCGATCCCCAGTATTGGACTTTCCGCTCTGTTCATGTTTTCGGCGATTGTCGCAGGCCAAATTACCGCGTACGCTATCTATTCACCGAAAATAGAGCATTAACGCAAAACTGGTATTAAACCATCTATAACGAAAGAGCCCGGTGCAAAATGGATTTTCTTCATCCCCTTTGCACCGGGCTCTTTGCCTCTGTGTTTCATTTTACGGCTGAAACTGCCTTTACCTTTTTTCGCTTTCACCACCCGAGTCTTAAACAACTGGCTGGTGACCAACGCCTTAAGCGCGTTATCTTGTATCACTCCTCTGCCCAACTCGTGTTCATGAGTGTCAGAGTGAGTCTTATTTTTGCATTTCATTCCTTTTCCCTCCTGGGGTGTCTCATTTCAGCGACTATTTGAGATCAAAGCGCGTTGGCTGTCAATTCTTATATCAGTTGACAGATTATTTATATCTTGTCCATCAGCAAAATTTATTTGACGCATCATTAATTTGTAAGATCGATTAATAGTCGAAAAGAAAATAGTGATTGGCGACAAATAATCTCAATTTACCGAGGTTTATCCATTGACTCTTGCGTAAGTTGACCTAGACTTTGGGTCGAACAGAAAGGAAGTCTTTTGTTTTACACATTTCACCGAATTTTACAAAATTCCAGAACTGTGGGTTACAAATGTATTTTTTTCTTTATGCAATACCAGTCGTCAATTCGGCTAAATAAATTTTGATATAGATAGGATTTACACATGTCTAACACAGTAACCGGCACCGTAAAATGGTTTAACGAAACTAAAGGCTTTGGTTTTATCAAGCAAGAAAACGGCCCGGACGTTTTTGCACACTTCTCTGCAATCAAAGGTGATGGCTTTCGTTCACTCGCTGAAGGCCAAAAAGTGTCTTTCGTCATCTCTCAAGGCCAAAAAGGTCCTCAAGCAGAAGAAATCACAGTGCTTTAATTAGACTGGACATTTTTACGGTAGCCAGCCATAGTGCTGGCTATTTTTATGCTTGAAATTCAATCTTATGGCACTCAAACCGACGATCTACAAGTTCCGTATCAACCTAACCGATATGAATCGCGACTATTTTGATACGATTTCCATTACCACCGCACTGCACCCCTCTGAAAAACTTGAGCGCTTGGCGGCGCGCTTGCTTGCATTCTGTTTACATGCCCAGCCCGACCTAGCCTTCACCAAAGGACTATCGAGTACGGAAGAGCCTGACATCTGGAAGAAAGAGTACGACGACTCCATCAGCGTTTGGATAGATGTCGGCGAAACCCGAAGCCGAGCGAATTAAAAAAGCCTCTCGGCAAGCCAAACAAGTCGCCGTTTACAGCTTCAATAGCAAAAGCGCCGTATGGTGGGAAAAGAATAAGGGAAAATTTCAATCACTGCCTGTTAACGTTTATCAATTGGATGCGGCGGCGGTGGACGCTTTCGCCACTCAGATCGAACGAGGCACCACATTGTCGGTGATGATCTCCGGAAACTCAATTTTTGTCGATGGTGACCACTTCCACCAGCAAATCGACTGGCAAGGTTTACAAACCCATGAATGAACTTGAGCAACAGCTAAGTGACATCGGTGTCCATACACTTGAATTTGTAGAAAACCACCCACAAGCTCTCACCCGCTTTTGCACTGGGCAAAACGATTTATATCTGCGAGTGGTTGAAAATAAGCCGCAAACACCCAAGCAGTTGCTCCTACTCGGCTTGTTGACCAAAGCCCACAGTGAAACACTCGCCGATTTCATGCAACATGCGAAAAGTCGCCAAGCGATGCATTCAGTGTTCGAGAGTGAACTGGGAGAAGAGTTCGCCGAACGTTTTAACGACGTTACGCTACAAGATCTCAGCTTGGTGACAACCTTATGGTTATTTGTGCAAGGTCGCCTCAACATGGATTTTAGTTTAGCGAATGATCACGGCCACGAAACCGCACAGCACCTCAGCCCGTTTCTAAAAATGCAACCTGATGCCATTCGCAGCGAGTTTATGCAAAGTTTTTATCAAGGCAAAGTGCTTTACCAACGCGACAATCCGCCAAGGGGTTTCTGGCAACGAATACGCAATCTATTTGCTTGATAAATTTCATGGTTTTGTAACAAGCGCAACGCTGGTACACTCCGACGCGATTTATTAAACGTGGAGATCCGCTATGCGCTTTATTCGTTGGTTTTTAGGCAAATTGATCCTACTGGCAAATGCCATTTTTGCTCCCAAAGGCATACAACGTAGCCCAGAAGCACAAGCTTTGGTCGATGCAAAAGCCAAAAACCTATCGCTGTATCAATTTGAGGCGTGTCCGTTTTGCGTGAAAGTGCGCAGAGCAATGAAAAGGCAATCGGTTCACTTTGAACTGCGCGACGCGAAAAACAACGCGGAACATCGACAAGCCTTGCAGCAAGGTGGTGGAAAAATCAAAGTTCCCTGTTTACGCATTGAAGAAGATGGTCAGACTCGCTGGTTGTACGAATCCTCAGATATTGTTGCCTATCTTGAAAAAGAATTTGCCTAAAAACAGTACAGAGGCACTGGTGGGTGCCTTTGTACTTGAATGCTGCTGTTTTCTGATTAACGGGTGAAAATTAACGTCAACTCAACCCTACGATTGCATTTGCGTCCGTTAATAGAGCGGTTCGAAACAGGCAGGCAGATACTCACCGTAACCACGCGTGTACACCCTACGTTCAGGCACTTGCGACATCAACAGTTGCTTTTTCACTTCTTCAGCACGCCGCTCTGAAAGCGAGTTATTAAAACCACTTGTCCCTGTACTGTCAGCGTGACCATCAATCACGATGTCAATATCTTCACGAGAAGAGAGATAATCTCCGAGCAAACCAATCCACCTAGTCGAATCGGCAGACACTTCGGCTGAAGCCGTTTTAAAGTGAATGATTTCGGTCAAATGAATCATCATGTGATTCCCAGGCAACAATTGATATTCGATCCGATTACGTTGCAAAAACGCTTGCAGCGATTCCCTAGCCTCGCTTCTTTTCTGTGTCACGTCACGGGTGACTGGTTGTTCTGGTTGTGTTATGACTTCCCCGCCCCAATCAGGATAAATCAAAGCTTCCTCATTTTTGGGCGCCGTATCGAGCATATTTGGAGGCGCAATCAGGCTACTGCACCCAGACAGTAAAATGCACAAAAGCGATAGACTCGTTCTCATCGACACCCCAAACGCATAAATGGTTATTTCTCAATATCATATCGACCCAATTTGAAAATCTTTAGCAAATTGTGTCCGTTTCTGCAAAATAGCGTGCTCACATGCGGTTCAGCGCTTGAACCAGGTCATATCGTGCAGAGTGTTGCGAGTTGCTTAGCCACTGTGGCTCACCGCTTTAAAGAATAGCTTATTGTTTCAAATTGCGATTTATGCCAAACATTCGGTTTTCCTATAAGTGGTTAGTGGGTAAAATCGCTACTCTTTTTCTCTTGTTGTCATGACTATGTATAAACGATTCGTTTCACTGCTGATGGCCACAGCCGCCATCTTCACTCTTGTTGCCTGTAGCGACACCACACAGCCCAAAGAAGGCGCGCAATATAAAACTTTGCCCACCTCTCTTGAGGCTTTTGATCTGCCTGCGGTTACCGAAGTTTTTTCCCTGACTTGTGGCCACTGCCGAACCATGGAAGAGGTGATTCCTCAACTGGAAGAGCAGACCAAGCAAAAATTTGGCAAGATGCACGTTACGTTTAATGACAGCGCACAAATCAGCGCATTTATTTTTTATACCGCAGTGATGCAGCTAAAACAGACGCCAGATCACGCCTTCATGCAAGAGCTGTTTGCGGCTGTACAAATGGGCCCTGATGTGGCGGGCATAGAGAAACAACAAGCGCTTGAAAAAGCGTTTGAGAAACGTCACCTCATCAGCCCATATCAGTTGGAAAAAGAGCAGCAGCAAGCGATGTTTGCCTTGTTTCAGCAAGCGGATGCGGCATCTCAAGCAGCACAAATTAACGCGGTACCCACTTTTATCGTTAAAGGCAAATATCAAGTCTTGACTGGTGGTCATAAAAGTACAGATGAGATCGCCCAAACCATCACTTATCTACTTAATCAACCTTAACTTTGCAGAGGTCATTTGTGTCTAAATTCGTTTTCCCTATTATTATTTTTCTGCTCGCGGCTTTTTTTATCTACCGTACTTGGACAAGCCACAAAGCGTCTGAGGCCAACTTTGCTATCGGCCAAGCCTTTCTAGAAGAAAACGGCAAAAAGGAAGGGGTAATCACCACAGAGAGCGGCTTGCAGTATCAGGTGCTGGAAAAAGGCCATGGTGATAAACACCCAAGCGCATCAAGCAGAGTGAAAGTCCATTATCATGGCACTTTAATTGATGGCAGCGTGTTTGACAGCTCCGTTCAGCGCGGTGAGCCCATTAGCTTTGGCCTGAATCAAGTGATTAAAGGCTGGCAAGAGGGCCTGCAATATATGGTTGAAGGTGAGAAAGTAAGGCTGTTTATCCCAAGCTCACTCGGCTATGGCAAAAGCGGTTCTGGCCCGATCCCACCAGCTAGCGTACTTATTTTTGACGTCGAACTGATTGAAATTCAGTAAAACTTCGACCAAGTGCCGCTCATTGGTGGCACTTGGTACTCGCAACGTGTACATCTCTAACGATCAATTAGTGGTGCGGCCACCGGATAGAATACCAACGCCTCACCTTCAACCATAAAGCAGTCCATACCCGCTGCATGTGCTGCCTGCAATCCAAGTTTGGTATCTTCAAACACGGCACACTGTTGCGCACTAAGTCCTAAAAGCTCTGCGGCGCGCAAGAAAGTTTCCGGTTCTGGTTTGTGTCGCGTGACATCACTCGCAGTCACCACCACATCAAAACAGCTGCGCAGCCCACTGTTTTTTAACAGACGTTCGGCGCTCTGGCGCTGGCTGCCCGTCCCAACCGCCAGTTTTTTCTTGCCGAGGAAAGCTTGTACCACACGATGAGTGACATCAATGATATCGCCATAATTTTTCAGTGAGACAAAAGCATCCATCTTAAACGCAGACACTTCACTGGGAATAAGTTGCAGGCCAAAGCGGCGGTTGAGTTCGCTGGCGATTTTAAAGCTCGGCATACCACCCAGCCCATGCAGCCACTCCCTCTCAAAAGGAAAGTCAAAAAATTCAGCCGTTTGCCGCCAAGCTTCTAAATGTGCGGGCATGGTATCGATCAGGGTTCCGTCCATATCGAAGATCAAACCTTCATAGCGTGAATAGTCATTTTTGTTCATAGCTTTCATTTTCTAGTATATTAAGTGTCAGTTTGCTCATTAAGGGCTAGTATTAAGGAGTCAAGGTTGCAGGAGTTAAAAATCTCTCACTCGGTTGTTCTTGCCAGCCACGAATGGGAAATAATACCTATTCGGGCACAAGGTTGCGGTGGGCAGAACGTGAATAAGGTATCGAGTGCGGTTCATTTGCGTTTCGATATTAAACAATCGACCCTACCAGATTTCCATAAGCAATGCTTATTAAATCTCGGAGACAGTCGCATCAATAAAGAGGGCGTTCTGGTGTTAAAAGCTCAGCAACACCGCAGTTTTGAAAAGAATCGGCTTGATGCTGTGGAGCGCTTGGCACAAATCATTCGCAATGCGATAAAAAAAGATAAGAAAAGAGTGGCAACAAAACCAACCAAAGGGTCGGTTAAAAGGCGACTTGAACAAAAAACACACCAAGGAGCCAAAAAAGGCCTAAGAGGAAAAATTACCTTTTAAACAATTAGTTACAACTCAGTAGTGAAATGCGAGCTAGGTAGGGTTATAAGATTTTATAATTTTATTGCCATTCGTTATAAACGTATAATTAGTACGAATGACTATAAAACTGCTTACATATCTAAGGATACCGTATGACTATCAAGCAGAAGCTCTACTCTTTGGGGGTTGTTGCTATTGTGGGGATTGTTGCCCTACTGTTTTCAACCTCTCACTTTGTTTCTAAATCGGAACAACTTCAGCAAGCCATCAAGCTCGTCGCGGATTTGGAAATTCGACTGCTTAACCTTCGTCGTAACGAAAAGGATTTTTTACTTCGCAGTGACGTTAAATACTTGTCTACTTTTGATAAAAACGTTGATATTTTTCTTTCAACGGAAAAACAGCTCGCCGCCATTCTCACTAGCAACCAATTGCCATCAAGCACTCAGTTGCGACAAGATTTACTCACCTACCAAAAAGGCTTTCAAACCTTGGTCGCCGCGTATCAAACTCTGGGGTTGAACGAGCAGCAAGGATTATTAGGCAATTATCTGCAAGAGCTCAAGCGAGCAAAAGACGCATCTAGCGCAGAACAAGTTTTACGCTTGATGGAGTTCAATCAAAATGTATTGCAAGGTGAAGTGAAAAAAGAACTCCTCAGCGGCATAGAAAGCAGCACCCTGCTTAGCCGCGCCACGCAAGTGGCCAATCAGCATGTTGCTATTGGCGTACAGTACAACAAGGGGCTGTTAGGGGAAGTGCGTAATCTCTCCCACACTGTAGAAGAGCAGTTCAAAACATTTGCCAATGCTCTCAACGAAGCGTACAACGAGCAAACCCAGCAAATGGACCTTATTAAGCAATCTGTCACCGCTCTCGTCCTCTTACTTCTAGTGGGGATTATTTGGCAGATTTCCCGCTCAATCAATCATCAAGTTCAAGTGCTGTCTGATACGATTCACCGAATCTGTGAAACCAACAACGTAGGTTTACGCTGCCAGATGAAAGGCAATGACGAATTGGTTGAAATCGGCAATTATTTCAATACCTTGCTAGAGAAAATTGAGCAGCTCATTTTTCACTCTCAGGAGAAATCGACCCAGCTCACTTCCAGCACCAACAGTATGCACGATGAACTGGAGGGCGTGATTGAGCAGTTCCATGTTCAGGCGGATCACACCTCCACCATGACCATCTCTGTTCAGGAAATGGTGTCCACCATCAGCGAGATCTCGGAAAGCACTTCTGTGGCGGTTGAAGGGGTGCAACAAGCAGCGAAAAACGCCGAAGCTGGGCGTAACGTGGTGGTATCGACAGTGAAGAACGTCGATCAACTGACCAGCATTTTAGCCAATAGCCAAACATCTATTCACTCCCTCAACGACCACGTGGACAAAATCGGCGGCGCAGTGGTCATCATCCAAGGGATCGCAGAGCAGACCAATCTACTGGCCCTTAACGCAGCGATTGAAGCAGCGCGTGCAGGTGAGCAAGGCCGAGGCTTTGCCGTGGTTGCCGATGAGGTTCGCGCCCTCGCCAGCCGCACTCACCAGTCAACCGAAGAGATCACCAAAGTGGTGGCGGCCATTCAGTCGCAAATGGCGAAGGTTGTCAGTGATATTGAGCAGTGCAATCAGCAAGGCCAAGAGACGTTACATGCCTCTGAGCAGTTAGATGCCAGTTTGGCGCGCATTATTACCGACATGTCGAATATTCAAGCGAACTCAGAACGTATCGCTTCAGCCATTGAAGAACAGGGTATTGTGATGGGACAAGTGAGCGATTCGATTGCCGAGCTCAACACCATTTCTGAAAACAACATGCACTCAGCCCAAGAGTGTTTGGCAGAGGTGAACACGGTCTCTTCTCAAGCCAAGGACATGGATAAAGCGGTTGCGCAGTTTAAGACGCGCAATCGCTGAGAAGAAAAACGCACGGTTTGCAGTAAGAGCGCAATGGTCCAAGGTGCTACTTTAAATAACGCAACGACTATTTTTTTAAAGAAAATGCGTTATCATGCAAGCAATTACAGCCTTCGGTAGAGAGGACAAAGATGATATCTAAATGGGCTAAGCGTTTTTATCAAATGGCAGAACTGGTGGCGTCTTGGAGTAAAGATCCCTCCACGCAGGTCGGCGCGGTGATTACCAAACAAAATCGTATTGTCTCAGTGGGTTTTAATGGTTATCCACATGGTGTTTCCGACAGCGTCGACACTGATGAACGAGAGCTGAAATATCTCAAAACCTTACACGCCGAAGAGAACGCTATTTTGTTTTCGAAACGAGATCTCGATGGTTGTGATATTTGGGTGACGCATTTTCCTTGCCCAAACTGTGCGGCGAAAATCATCCAAACAGGGATTGCGCGAGTACATTGCCCTGAGCAATCCGCCGATTTTCTCTCTCGCTGGGGAGATAAGATCCAAGTCAGCCAAGATATGTTTAATCAAGCGGGGGTTGAAGTGGACTGGTTACCGCTGGCCGACCTAAACAGCGATGACGTTCGCTAATCTCTTGTTACCTGCCAAAACAAAAACATCGGCCCGGTGATATTACCGGGCCGACTGTTTGGAACACAACGATTAGGCGTAGCGTTTGGCGGTCATCTCTGCAATTTTCACGATCACTTCGACGGATTTTTCCATCTGCTCGATAGAAATAAATTCATGAATGCCGTGGAAGTTATATCCGCCGGTAAATAAGTTCGGGCAAGGAAGTCCCATAAAGGATAATCTCGCGCCGTCAGTTCCACCGCGAATCGGCTTAATCACTGGCTCAACATCACACTGCTCCATCGCTTGTTTGGCAATGTCAATAATGTGGGGGAAAGGCTCGACTTTTTCCCTCATATTGAAGTAACTATCGGTAAAACAGATCTCCACCGAACCGTGTTTCAATTGCGCGTTCATTTCATCGACCCGTTTCTGCATAAAAGCTTTGCGCTGTTGTATGCCCTCGCGTGAAAAATCTCGTAGGATATAGCCCAGTTCCGAACGCGCAACACCCATCTCCGCCGATTTCAAATGATAAAAACCTTGATACCCTTCAGTGCCTTCAGGGGTCTCTTCTTCTGGCATCATGCAGTGAAAACGGCTCGCCAACGTCATCGCGTTGACCATTTTGCCCTTGGCGGTTCCCGGATGAACACTGACGCCATGGAAAATAACGTCAGCACTGGACGCATTGAAGTTCTCGTACTCCAACTCACCTTGCGGGCCACCATCAACCGTATACGCCCACTCAGCGCCAAAACGGGTCACGTCAAAATGGTCTGCGCCACGGCCAATCTCTTCATCCGGAGTAAAACCAATGCAGATATCGCCGTGTGGGATGTGCGGGTTTTCCATAAGAAGCTCAATGGCAGATATAATCTCTGCGATTCCAGCTTTATTGTCTGCGCCTAGTAGCGTGGTGCCATCGGTTGCAATCAGGTTGTGGCCATGCAGTGAGTGCAAATCGGGATATTGGACCGGTGAAAGCACCTCGTCGCCGATACCAAGTGCAATATCGCCACCTTGATAATCTTCGATAATTTGTGGCTTAACGTGTTTGCCAGATGCATCCGGCGCGGTATCCATATGGGCAATGAATCCGATGGCAGGCACAGGATAGCTCACGTTGGACAGCAGTTTTGCCATCAAATATCCATTGTCATCAAGGTGTACGTCACTCAAGCCGAGTTCGATGAGCTCTTGCTTTAAGTGCTGGGCAAATTTCAACTGCCCCGGCGTACTTGGGCAGCATTTTTTCTTGGCATTCGACTGAGTGTCAAACGTCACGTAGCGAATAAATCTTTGTACTAGATGTTTCATAGCAATTCTCATCATGGTAGCCAACAGGAGGAGCGGATTTTTGCTTTTGGGGCATGCTCTCTACTTCTAATGCCGAATAGAACAAGGAGATTTGAGCTGCAAGGCGATATTCGGCCGAACTATCTTACGCCCTTGAAAGGATGAGAAATTGCTTTGAATCAGTTTTTACTGCATTGCCCGTACTTAACGTACATAAGGTGACTATTTTTCTGCTATCTGTTTGCTATTACCTGCGCGTGCAGTTCGCTGGCAAGCTCCTGCCAATCGCTAATCTCGCGATGAAAATGACGCCATTGAGCCGCGTTCATGGAACGCGCAAGTTGCAGAATGTATCCGTCCGCTAGATCGACGTTCGACTGCAACTTTTGCTTAAATGCATCTCCATGGTAGCTTTCGGGGTCAAGCAGCAAACGAGTCAGGTGCTGCTGGAAATAGTGTGGATCTTGCTTGTGTTTAAATAGCTCTTCGACCGCTTGACGTAAGGCTGCCCGATATGCGCGCCAATCGGCTGTCGTAATGGTGACTTCTTGCGACCACTGTTTTATCAGCGCTTGTTGCGCAGGCGTGAGCTCTCCTAACCACTCTTCCACACCTTCGATAAAAAACTCTTGATAACGTTCTCGGATCTCTTTCTCGTTTAAATCCGCATATTTCTCATCACGTTTTCGATGAGCCTTTGCCATATTTTTCAAAAGCTCATCTTGCTGCGCCTGACTTAGTGATAGTGCCAGAGCGTAAAGATCAGGAGCCAGTTTTTGTGCGATGCGATAGCGGTGCTGTGTGAGTGCTTCTCTTTGCGCGGCGAGAAAGGGTTTTGAGAGCTGAGTTTCAGTCAAGGTGGACAGCAATTGCAACTGGGATAGATAGATAGGCAATTCGCTTTCTCGGTGCCATTGCAGCAGCACATCCAAGCGCTCTTCCACTAGCTCTTCTTGCTCATCCGTCAACGTTACATAGTCATCGATGTACTCCATCACCACCCAATCGAGGTGGTTATACACCATTTTGTTCGAGCATCCTGTCAGCAGCAACAGCATGCCAAGTAGTCCTAGGATAAAACGCCCACTCGTCGTCATCCGAACATAGATGCGTGACAACATTCCACCGTCCTTGTGTCTGTTTTTCCCATTAGTGTTATCTTAGCCAGCTTGACAAAGATAGTCCAAATTCCAAAGTATAACGGGTGAAGAACACTCTTCACCCGTTTAGGCTAGCCTTGAAAAGTGTGTTCTAAGGCACACCGTGGCCTTTTGAGGCGACCCAAACGCGATACCATTGCTCGCGACTCAGTTCCAACTTGAGTGCATTCACCGCACTCTGCACCCGTTCGATTTTACCTGAACCAATGATAGGTAGTGGTTTTGAGGGTAAACGTCTCACCCAAGCGTAAACCACTTCGTCGATACTACCCGCCCCAAGCTCTTCTTTGATTGAATGTAACTCGTTGCGTACTCTTAGCGCCTGGTCACTGTCACCATGAAACAGAGCGCCACCACCCAAGCATGACCAAGCCATCGGTCTTGTGCGGAGCGTCTGCATTTGATCAAGCGTACCATCGTGAACCACGTCAAAATTGAGCGGGTTAATCTCTACTTGGTTGGTCACTAGAGGTTTACTCAAACGCGACTGCAAAAGATCAAACTGACGTGGCGAAAAGTTTGACACGCCAAAGTGTTTCACTTTGCCCACTTTGTGCAGTTCGTTAAATGCCTCAGCGACTTCGTCGGCCTCCATCAAGGCATCAGGACGATGAATAAGCAAGACATCCAGCTCATCCACACCTAATCTCTCTAGCGAATTATTCACCGATTGATAGATGTGCGCCGCACTGGTGTCATAATGGTTGACTTTACGAAGTGGGTTTTTCTCTCCACATAAGTTGATATCGCACTTGCTCACAATTTGGATGTCGCGGCGTACGCTCTTATCTAACGCCAGCGCTTCGCCAAACAGGCGTTCACACTCGTACTGACCATAAATGTCGGCGTGATCAACCGTCGTCACGCCCATTTCAATATGCTGCTTGAGGAAAGTTAAGCGCTGCTGAGGGGTCATGTTCCACTCGCCCAAACGCCAGTATCCTTGGATCAGCTCTGAAAACTCAGGCCCTTGAGGTGCAATCACTACTTTTGCCACCATGGTGTTCTCCTTTTCTTTAACTGTCGACAATCCTAGACTTGTTTTGCCATTGGCTCAACGCGTAAACTGGATTAGTTCGAACTGGAGTACGAAGTAATGAGTTTTGCGCAGCGTTTAAACACCTTAGTTGGTGAAGAGAGCATCAGTGGTTTTGCCCGTCGTGTTGGCCTTTCAGAAGCGTTGATCCGTAAGTATCTCAATGGTAGCGAGCCAAGCCTCTCCAAAGCCAATCAAATTGCCGTTCGGGCAAACTGCTCTTTGGAATGGCTGGCCACAGGCTGTGGTTATTTGTACCGCCAAGCCGAGGTCGTGGACGCCCCCGCTTATCGCATGGCCTATCAACACGTGACCGGACGACATTTGACAGACGAGGAAATGGCAGCGCATCAAAGTATTGTCGCCGGCTACCAATATCTTCGTGCACACAAAAAAGCGGATGGGTACTTGGACAAAGAGGCGATGGTCGCCTTTCTTGCTCGCTCGGCGAAAGAGTTAAGCGACGAGTGATGCGCAGTTTCTATCGACTGAGTATCATGGCTAAACTCCACACTCAGCTCTGGGTTATCACTCAAATATTGAGCTTTCGGCAGCCATGTTTGCTGTTGAGGCTTTGCTTTGATTTGATTGAGAAAAAGAATCAAGGATTTATCAAGTGCAGAAAAACCCTTCTCATCGACGACATTGCGCCACTGCGCTTTGACGTCAAACGTCTGATCGGCGGCGGTCACCTTTGCCAGCTGCAAGCGATCTTTCGCAAAACCCAATTGGATTTGCGTCCAGAGAAAATCGCTGTAGGGGGCAAAGATAAACATCTGGTAAGCACGCTTTTCGAAAGTCACTTCTGCATAAAAATGGCTCTGATAATAAACGAGATCATCAATACAGTAGCGCGCACTTTCATCGTCGCCGCACTGGTAAAAATCACCCTTCTCTACAATTGATGTTGCCGACAGAGCCGATTGTTGACCAGTTAGTTGTCCGGAGAGGAGCGCTGGGTTAGCGAATACCGAACAGCTGCAAAAGAGAAAAAGAAACAAATAACGAGACATAAATTCGGCATCTATTCTGAAGAAGCATCGTTTTTCAACGAGTTGGTAAGTTAGCATAAGCGAAAAATTACCAAACAGAAAGGCGCACTAGCGTGCGCCTTAACCTCGTACTCAATCGTGAGTTTGCGAATCGGGATGTCTATAGCTGCATCCCAAACAATATACGAGGCACTACAGTAGGGTTTTGAATCCATCCAAATTGTATGTAAAACCTCACATCCCTCCTTCTTAGAGCAGCATGTTGCTTTACGATTTAAGTGTGGCTCATAAACGCAACTTTGCAAGGAATCTGAGATAAAAATTCTATCTTTTTTATTCGTTGCAGAACCTTAAACATGTAAATATTTGTAGCACCTATTAATTTTGCAAAGCTAATTTGCATCTTTGTTGATTAAGACACATAGCCGGCCCCGTTTATAATCGGCATCCCTATCATACAAGGCGGAGAATGGTAATGACCAAACGTGAGAGAATAGTGCAATCTGTGTTAGTGCGAGTCCCTAAAGATGCCATTAACCAGTTTCTCTCTCGAGGTTCTACACCGATTTCTGTGCTTTTTCTTTCGGCGTTGGTCGGCATTGTTGCTGGTTTAGTCGGCACCTACTTTGAGATTGCGGTGCACTTCGTTTCCGAAACTCGTACCGAGTGGCTGCGCGACGAAATTGGCCACGTACTGCCACTGTGGTTAGCTGCGATTCTGATTAGTGCCGCACTCGCCTTTGTCGGGTATTTTCTGGTCCACCGTTTCGCCCCGGAAGCCGCTGGCTCCGGCATTCCCGAAATCGAAGGGGCAATGGATAACATTCGTCCGGTACGCTGGTGGCGAGTTTTGCCCGTGAAATTTTTTGGCGGTATGGGCGCGCTGGGCTCTGGCATGGTGCTTGGCCGCGAAGGTCCGACAGTGCAGATGGGTGGCGCGGTTGGTCGTATGGTCACCGATATTTTCCGCGTCAAAGATGACGATACTCGCCACTCTCTACTCGCATCCGGTGCCGCGGGCGGTTTAGCGGCGGCATTCAACGCCCCTCTCGCGGGAATCATGTTTGTCGTGGAAGAGATGCGCCCGCAATTTCGTTACTCATTGATCTCCATTCGCGCGGTGATCATCTCCGCCGTAATGGCGAATATTGTTTTTCGCACTATTAATGGACAAAGCGCGGTCATTACCATGCCACAATATCAGCCGCCTGAACTGCAAGCGCTGTGGTTGTTTCTTCTGCTCGGCGGGTTATTTGGTGTGTTTGGCGTGCTGTTCAACAAGCTGGTTACCGTCGCGCAAGATACGTTTGTCGCCATTCATAAGAATGACCGTAAACGCTATCTGCTCACGGGTACCTGCCTTGGCGGAATATTTGGTCTGTTACTGCTCTACATTCCGGAATTAACTGGTGGCGGCATTCATCTGATCCCTGAAATCACCACTGGCAACTACAGCATCTCTGTCTTGGTGTGGCTGTTTGTCGGGCGTATTGCCACTACCTTAATCTGCTTCGGCTCTGGTGCACCTGGTGGTATTTTTGCCCCAATGCTCGCACTTGGCACCTTGTTTGGTTACGCCTTCGGCGCGACGGCGAAACTGCTACTGCCAGATTTGCCGATTGAACCCGGTATGTTCGCCATCGCGGGCATGGGCGCTCTGTTTGCTGCAACTGTACGTGCTCCCATCACCGGAATTTTGCTGGTGATCGAGATGACCAACAACTACTACCTGATTCTACCGCTGATTATCACCAGCCTTGGCGCCGTGATCTGCGCGCAGGCGTGTGGCGGTAAACCGATTTACAGCCAACTTTTGCATCGTACGATCAAAAACGAAAAGCTTCGCCAGCAAGATCTGCCCGAACAACCCGCGGCGTAACGTCCCATATTTTCAGCCGGGAATCACACTTCCCGGCATTTTTGTGTCATGTGTTAAATTTTTCGCGCAACTTCTCATTAAAGTTGTTAACATCCCTGCGCCTTCTGGTCGGAGTCGAAACGAACATCAGCTTGTCTGTTATAACCTTTTCAGACCTACAAAGACGTTAACAATTTGGTGTGTCATCACCAACTTCGCCATCAACACACTCCAGACGGCACCTTTCCCCAAAATTCAAACGAAATAAATGGAGTTATCGTTGAACTGGAAAAGACTTGTTCAAGTGCAAAGCGTTCCCCCGTCACAAGCGGCCCTTGCACTAGGCATGATTGGTTTAGGACAGGCGTGGGCTTTGTATCTCCCGCAGATTGGCGTTCCGATTCGCCCATTTTTAGCCACTCTCGGCGCATTGTTGCTTTTGCCTGTGTTAGTTCGTTATGCCACCAGCGCAAGAACGTTTCTCAACGATATCCGTCACCCGCTGAGTGGCAGTTTGATGGCGCCGATGAGCATGGCGCTTTTGATATTGTGTGACTATCTGGCAGTGGTTTCGCCAACGGTTGCTTATCCTTTGTGGTTTATGGCTATTTTGCTGCATTTCACCATGATGGTGCTGTTTTTCAGCTTCCAGATCATGAACTTTAAAATGTCCAATATCGTGCCGAGTTGGTTTTTGTATCCGGTGGGGCTCATTAGTGGTTCGCTGGCGGGGTCACAATTTGGCCACAACGTTTTTTCCGAAACCTTGGCGCTGGTTTGCATCGGCATTTATTTCTTCTTACTGCCGTTAGTGCTCTATCGCTTGGTGTTTTTCGGTTCTTTGCCCAAAAGAGCAAGGCCTACACTCGCCATCATGGCGGCTCCAGTGAACTTGTCACTGGCCGCTTATTTGGTCAATTTCAAACAGCCTGATCCCATTTTAACCGGCGCTCTGGCTGGCATCGCTATCACCATGACCTTGCTGATTTATCTCTGTTACATTCGTCTGCTGCGTCTTAAATTCCAGCCATCAATTGCCGCCGTCACCTTCCCTTCGGTGATCAGTGCCATCGCCATGCATCGACTGACACAATTTTTTGCCGAATCCCACCCCCATTGGCACTGGTTGCACAATTTCGGCTTTTTTGAACTAAGCATCGCGACTTTGTTGGTTGTTTGGGTTTCGGTGGGTTACTTCAAAATGTACTGGCCAGAGATCGCGGCAACGAATCCCCAACAATAGAGACATAAAAAAAGCGCCAACCTAGGTTGACGCTTGTTTCTCTGTGGCTCTCGTTATCTCAAGCCATGTAAGAATTCTGCGCGAGTTGCGGGGTTACTTTTGAAAATCCCACCTAATGCGGTGGTGGTGGTTTCACTGGTGGCGTCCATCACCCCACGTGATTTCACGCAGTAGTGAGTAGCATCAATTGTCACCGCCACATCATCGGATTCCAGCAAGGTTTGCAACGCGACTAAAATCTGCTGTGTCATGCGCTCTTGCACCTGTGGACGCTGAGCAAAAAAACGAACTATGCGGTTAATTTTTGATAGACCAATGATTTTGCCACGCGGAATGTAAGCCACTGCCGCTTTACCATCAATCGTGACCAAGTGATGTTCGCATGTGCTGGTGAGGGTAATGTCTTTGACACGCACCATCTCACTGACATTCATTTTGTTTTCAATCACGGTGATTTTGGGGAAGTTTTGATAATCGAGCCCAGAGAACACTTCATCAACGTACATTTTGGCGATGCGGCGAGGCGTTTCTTCTAAACTGTCATCGGTCAAATCCAGTTCAAGCAGAGCTAGAATCTCTCGCATATGATGCTCGATCTTCTCTTTCTTCTCTTCACGACTGAATTGGTTTGGCACCATGGGTGTCTCCAAACCACGTTTTTCTAGCGCATCTTTGACTAATTTAGCGGATTCGCTCAGACCTGACATTGTACTTCCTCTTACTGCTACAGCATCACCCAACCGAAGATTACCCCTTTTGGATGGCTGACAAGGATACTCGTATTTTTGAATAATTACATCCATATTTTACCGAGGGACATTCTTCCCTACCTTTGTTCTGTGCTACAGTGCGCTAATATCTTAATTCAACAGGAATTCACTATGGGCTGTTGTGATGCACCAGGCTTAATGCCTATTGAAGATGCGCTGGAAAAAATGCTTTCCGGTATTAAACCAATTCAAACAACGTTGAAACTTCCTCTCGCTGAAGCACTGGGTTTTGTGCTCGCCGAAGACGTTCTTTCCCCTATTCATGTTCCACCATTTGCCAATTCCGCCATGGATGGTTATGCAATTCGTCTCGCCGATCTTAAACCAAACAAACCGCTTCCTCTTGCGGGAAAGTCCTTTGCTGGTCAACCATTTGAAGGGGAATGGCAGGAGAATAGTTGTATTCGCATCATGACTGGTGCGAAGATCCCTGAAGGCTGCGACGCGGTGATCATGCAAGAAAACACCCAAGTGAGTGAGACAGGTATTGTTATTCAGCAGTGTCAGATTAAACCCAACGAGAACATCCGCCCTATCGGTGATGACATCCGCTGTGGCGATCTCGTGCTCGCGAAAGGCACTCGACTCACCCCGCGTGATATTCCGATGATCGCTTCGCTTGGCATCAGCCATGTCACTGTGGTGCGCAAACCGAAAGTGGCGTTTTTCTCTACCGGAGATGAGCTGAAATCATTAGGTGAGCCTTTGTTGGAAGGCGAGATTTACGACAGCAATCGCTACGGCATTAAACCGCTGATTGAGAATTTCGGTTGCGAAGCCATCGATCTTGGCATTATTCCCGATTGCCCCGAAACCCTGAGAAAAACCTTTGACACGGCGCAATCTTTGGCAGATGTCGTGGTGACATCAGGTGGGGTGAGCGTCGGTGAAGCGGACTATACCAAAGACATTTTGCAAGAGTTGGGCGAGATCGGTTTTTGGAAGCTGGCGATTAAGCCGGGCAAACCATTCGCTTTTGGCAAACTTCGCACCGCTTGGTTTTGTGGCCTGCCCGGCAATCCGGTGTCTGCCATCGTCACCTTGTACGTGCTGGTGCAGCCAATGCTCGCCAAGCTGGCTGGTCACTCACAATGGAAGGCGCCAGAATCCATTCACGCCATCACTCAAAGCGCCTTCAAAAAGTCACCGGGTCGAACCGACTATCAGCGTGGCGTCTATCGCATCGAAAATGGCCAATTTGTGGTAGAAAGTACCGGAAATCAAAGTTCAGGTGCGTTTCGTTCTATGAGCTTGGCCAACTGTTTTGTCGTCTTAGAACGTGAGCGCGGCCGCGTCGAAGCGGGAGAGACCGTCACCATTCAACCGTTTAATTCGACAATGTACTAGGAGCACGCAGTGGAGATCTTATCCGACCAAGAAATGCTGCGTTATAACCGTCAAATTGTCTTGCGCCAGTTTGATTTTGCAGGGCAAGAGGCACTCAAACAGAGCTCAGTGCTGATACTGGGCGCGGGGGGTTTAGGTTGTGCGTCCAGTCAATATCTCGCCACCGCTGGCGTTGGAAAGCTCACCTTGATCGACGATGACGTGGTAGAGCTGTCTAACCTACAGCGTCAAGTTTTGCATCATGATGCTGATATCGGCAACAAGAAAGTCGAATCGGCAGCTCAATCGTTGCGTGAACTTAATCCATATCTTGACGTATCAACCATAGATGGTCGTTTAGACGACAAAGCGTTGGCCGAACTTATCGCCCAACACGATCTGGTGCTTGATGCCAGCGATAATGTCGAGACGCGCAATCAGCTCAATCGTCTGTGCTTTGTGGCAAGAACGCCGCTGGTTTCCGGTGCGGCAATCCGTATGGAAGGACAAATCAGCGTGTTCTTGTATCAAGATGCCAAACAACCTTGCTACCAGTGTTTGAGTGCACTGTTTGGCAGTAGCGCCTTAAGCTGTGTCGAAGCGGGTGTGATGGCACCCGTGGTAGGAGTTATTGGTGCGATGCAAGCTTTGGAAGCGGTCAAAGTGCTGGCGAATTTCGGTCAGCCCATGGTGGGCAAAGTATTGATATTTGATGCCATGACACTTTCTTGGCGAGAAATGAAACTGACGAAACTAGCCAATTGCCCTGTCTGCCAAGGCCAGTAAAATCTTCCTGGATAACTCTCTAACTTAACCGTCTGTTGGCAATGGACTGAGATAAACAATAAGGAACAGTTGTAATGACCCCTCTGATTACCGCGCAGGAACTACACAATATCAAACATCAAGCTAACGTGATCATTCTTGATGCCAGCATTGATTTCACCATCCCCAATGCCGAACAGAAAATTTTGCACAAAGTGATTACTGGAGCGAGACGTTTTGATTATGACCACGAGTTTTGCGATGCCAGCAGCTCATTGCCACATATGATGCCCAACGAAAGTACATTCAACCAAAAAGCGCAGCAGCTAGGTCTAAACCAAGATAGCCATATTGTGGTGTATGACAATGCAGGCACCTATGCATCACCACGCGCTTGGTGGATGCTCAAAGCGATGGGACATCACAATGTGCAGATTTTAAATGGTGGCCTACGCGCCTGGGTTGAAGCAGGTTATCCGACCCAGTCTGATTTTGAAGCGGCATCACAGAAAGGAAACTTTCACGGCACACTCGATAAAACTTACTTTCTTAGTGCTGATAATGTATTGATTCATAGCAATGCGCGTAGTGCCAACATTGTTGATGCTCGTTCAAAAGAGCGCTTTCATGCCCAAGTGGCTGAACCTCGTGAAGGCATCCGTAGCGGCCATATCCCAGGTTCGGTTTGTTTGCCATTTTCTCATCTGATGGAACGTGGTTTTATTAAACCTTTGTCTGGGTTGCAAGCTGCGTTCGAACCATTACCATTAGTAAGTGATAAGCCCATCATTTTCAGTTGTGGTTCCGGTGTCACTGCCTGTATTTTGTTGCTGGGCGCCTACCTACTGAATCACCGTAATCTTTCAGTGTATGACGGTTCATGGACTGAATGGGGTAGTAACTCTGCACTTCCGATTGAAGTTTAGGAGTTTGCCTAACGACTAGAAGGCTAAAAATGGCAGGATTTAAACGGAATATCTGGATGGTGTATTGGGTGGTCGTCACGCTGACCTTCATCCTTTTTGCCCTTTTTAGCCGCTCTCTATATCAATCAAATATACAAAAGTATCAGGATAAGCAACTGCTCCAGTTGGAACTGTTTTCCTCCTCGGTAGACTCTTTACTGAAAAGTCAGGAGTCGCTACTCGAAGTGGTCGGTCGCCAACTGATTTTGAAAAACGATTTTACCCTCACCGCTGCTATGCAGATCCGGCCCATCTTGGATGATTTGATGAACATCCATTCCGCAATAGGCGGATTCGGTCTGAGCGATGCCGAAGGTAACTTCCTCGCGGTAAGTTCTAATATTCACCTTTCGGACATGACCAACCTAAAACTCAATCCGGTCACCCACGAAAGCTTTTTACAAACGTTAAATTCCAACCGAATGGTGCTCGGACGGACCTACTTCATGCCTGCGTTACAAACGCTGGTGATCCCCATCCGTAAAGCGATTCGAGATCGCAAAGGGAATGTAATTGCGGTTATGACCGCAGGGCTGAAAGTGGACTCAACACTGGTCTTTCGTAACGACATCCACGACAACCCATTCAACCGCGTTAGTCTGATCCGCGAAGATCTCTACCGCACCTTTATTTCAGCCGAAGATATGGGTATTGATCCCTATGCGACTCCCGTGGAAGATGTTCGCTATCGGCAAGCAATCACAGCCGTAGCAGCCAATATCTCTCTTACAGAGGCCGAATTAAAAAGGCAACAGAAACCCGTCACTTTTATCACCAACAGCCTTAACCACTCCGAAATAATGACGGTGAAATATTTGGCGGATTATCAACTCTGGGCGGTGTCTACCACCGACATGCGTTTCCTCAATCAAACATTTCACCAACAATTTGGCCTCTATCTGCTGATTTTCTTCGCCGTTCAATTGGCCTTTTATGGATTAGTTTCGATCGATCGCGGAAAATGAGAAAGAGACATTAGAACGGCTCAACTACCAAGCGACACACGATGCCCTGACAGACCTGCCGAATCGACTTTATTTGCGCAACACCATTCCTCTTTGGACCAAGAACAAAACGGCCCCTTTCGCGCTCTTATTCATCGATATCGACAACTTCAAGAGTGTCAATGACACTCACGGACATGACTTTGGCGACCAAGTTTTAAAGCAGATTGCTCAAAGGCTCAGCAGTTTTCTGACTCCTGAACGTTTAATCGTCCGTGAAGCCAGTGACGAGTTCATCATGTTAGTCAGAGAGACCGATCCAAGTTTGTTGCGCATTCTTGCCAAAGAGATGATCGCCAGCATGTCACAAACCTACTTAGTCAATGACGTGCATTTTTTACTCAGTTGTAGCATTGGCATCGCGGTATACCCAACCCATGGAGCCGATCTTGATGCACTACTGCGCGCAGCAGACATCTCAATGTACCAAGCCAAGCAAGATCGCAACTCCTTTCGCCTGTTTACCACCGAGATGCAGGCTGACCACTTGTACAAAATGCGGGTGGAGCAGCGCCTACGTTTGGCGATTGAGAACAAAAGTCTCTCGATGGTTTATCAACCTCAGGTGGATGTGCATGGTCATTTTCATGGTGTGGAAGCCTTGGTGCGTTGGCAAGATGATGAGCTAGGATTCATTCCACCAGACGTTTTTATCCCGATCGCCGAAAGCTCCGGCTTAATGGTCACATTAGGCAAATTTATTATTGAGCGCAGCGTTAATGAGATGGCTATTTACGTTAAGCCTCAGCGACGTAAGCTCAACCTTTCGATCAATATTTCAGTTAAACAGTTCATGCAGAAAGACTTCTCCTATCACCTGCTCAAAGTGATCGAAGAAGCCAATTTTGATCGAGAGTCCGTCACCCTTGAGATCACCGAAAATCTGTTTATCGAAGATCTGCAGCAGTTCAAACCAATCTGCCAAGAAATCCACCAATTAGGCCTGAAGATTTCACTGGATGACTTTGGTACAGGCTACTCTTCACTGAGTATGCTCAAAGCACTTCCGATTGATGAACTGAAAATAGATAAGAGTTTTGTCGATCACATCGAACATGACGCAAAATCCTACAATATGGTGAGAAACATCATCGCAATCGGTAAAAACTTCGGTATGGCGGTGTTGGCAGAAGGGGTAGAGACGCGGGCACAGGCTGATCTACTGGCAAAATGTCATTGCGATCTATTGCAAGGTTATTACTACTCAAAACCTCTGGATATTAAAGCTCTGACTGAATATCTCGATAAAAATACCCCGCACAAGGCGGGGTAGTCTAAGATGCGATACGCTATTTTTGTTGCATTTCGGTGTACATCGCATCGACCAACTTACCACTTGGATCGCCCGAAAGTTCCCAAGTAAAAATACCCGCTAAGTTGGCTTGTTTCGCCCACTGCGCTTTCGCTTTGATGGAGCGTTGGTCCTCAAAAGAGATAAACACTTTTTTCTCAGGATTCCACAGATACGGCGCTTGAGATTGCTCATCGTAGTTATATTGATAACCTTGTTTTTCACCGTAGTTTTTCACCAGATCCCAGAACATAAAGTAACCATTTTCTCCAGTACCGAACTGCGCCCCTTGTTCAGAAAGTAAGTCTGCTTTTGGCGCTTGGCCGTCGTAATTCTTAGTGCCCTGCCAGCCACGGCCATAAAACGCAGCGCCAATCACCAGTTTCTCACTCGGGATCCCCTGCTCTATCATTTGATTGATAAAGACGTCAGCCCCCATCCCCCACCAACTGCGCTCTGTGGCATGCAAGTTGGTGATATGTCCGGTCTGCTGACCCCAACCACCGAGGAAATCGTAGGTCATGGCAAACATGTTGGTCAGGTAGGGTGAGGCTGATTTCCAGTCGATTTGCGCGGCTTTTGCGCCGACACCCACTGCGGTTGATAACTCATACTCACGCTTTGTCTGTTTTTCCAATGCATCTAGGTCTGCACGCATGGTTTTGACCAAATAAGTGAAGGCTTCACGCTCTACCGCTTTTTGCTCGTCAGACAACTTGGTTGCAGGGTCCCACGGAGAGGTGGTTAAACCGCCGCCGCCGGGATATTCCCAGTCAAGATCAATCCCATCAAAGAAATCATATTGATGAATCAGTTCAACGGCAGTTTTGGAGAATTGCGCCATCGCTTTAGGATCTTTGACCATCGCATGGAACGGCTCAGACATGGTCCATCCACCAAAAGAAGGCAAAATTTTGAGTTGTGGATGTTGCTGCTTCAATTGAGCGAGCTGCGCAAAATGGCCCTTATAAGGCACTTTCACTGACACTTTGCCAAAATCTTTTTCTAGCGCAGCTTCCGTATCCACCACAATGGCACTGAAAGGCGCTTTGCCTTGACACTGCTTTGCAACCAGCTTTTGCACGGTATCAGAGGCCCCAGTATGCGGTCCACACATGCTTAAAAAGGCATAAATAACGTGCGTCAGCTTTTCAGCGGGGATATCTTGCACTGTGTAGGGGTTCGATGGATTGGCGTATTGCCAATCGGCAAAGTAACCCGCAACCACTTTGTCGCCTGCGAACGATGCAGCGCTAAAACAGGTTAAGAGTGCAACAGAGATAAGCGTTTTTTTCATAATTCCCTCCAGAGTTAACCTCACTAAGCTACTCTCAGGAACCGTTTTCATCCCGACAATCTCATCAAGCTGCGAGTCATTTAAGAATTCTCGCCGTTAGGTTGCACCCGTTGCACATTTTTTGTGCCAGAAAAAAGGGGTCAACTCAAGCTTGCCGACCTTGCATCTGCTCATCTAAATTCAGCACAGTGAGGGCATTACTCACACTGGTGGCAATCACATCGACAGCGCCAGTACGCAGTGCACCAAGCAGCGCTAATGGCTTACTGTTTTCCGCCGCAATCGCAATCACTTCAGAGATGGGACGAAACTCTTCTATCCCTAAGCCAATCACGCGATCACTCATGACGGTGTTGGCGACGTTGCCATGAATATCAAAGAAATCGTAGCCAGCAAAATCCCCCACCACACCTTGCTGCAAACGAGATTGCACCACTTCATCGGGCGTGAACCATCCTAAATCAACCATATAGCTGTTTTCGCTCATATCACCAATACCAACCAGAGCAATATCCGCTTTTCTCGCCAGATCAAGCGTCTGTTTTACTGTCGCATTTTGCATAAATGCACGTTTCTGCTCACGGTTTTCGGCGTACGCAGGCGCATAGAGAGTTTCTGAAGTGCCACCGTATTTTTTTGCCAACTGGCGACAAATATGGTCCGCGTTAAACATACCTCCGCGTGGGTGAATGCCGCCAATGCCACAGACAAATTTGCAGTCACGCGGGGTAATGACACCAACGTGGTGCGCAACCGCAGAGACATTTCGCCCTTGCCCAACCGACACCACCATGCCATTTTTCAACGTGCTGGTCAGGTAATTCGACACTAAGCCAGCCACCTGCTGACGCTGTGCTTCCTCGCTGGGTTGATCCAACGCCACCAATGCACGCTTTACGCCAAAACGCTCGATCAAACGTTGCTCAATTTTGGCGCTAAACACTGGATGATATTTGACGGTAATTTCAACAATCCCCTCGTCTCGCGCTTGCTTGAGCATCCGCCCCACTTTTGCGCGCGACACTGAAAATTTCTTGGAGATCTCTTCCTGAGTCGCCCCGTCTTGATAGTAGGCAACGGAAATTTCAGTCAATAAATCTGTATTTTCAATCGATATCTCTTGGTTTGAACCGCTCATCTACATTCCACCGTTATCAAGGAGCGCTATTATCGTCTTATCTGAGCAAATGCTCATTGACTTAGCATATGTTATAGCCGAGTTTAGCTGCAACTTTTGCTCATGGAAATGACATTTTCTCAGTAACGAAAATGTTAATGTTTGTTCGACGCTAATCCACACCAGATAAGGGCAAACGTTTATTTACTTTTTCTCCGATTACCCACAAAGAAAAACGTTGATAGAGGTCACCTTCCCCCCCATTCAGCCATTGACTTTCTAGGCTGATAGGATAAATATGGACACATCATTTACTCAGCCATCGAGCAAATGTTCATAACAAATGTTCGGTCGCTAAATTTTTTCTGACCAATAGAGAGTGTGACGGAAAATCCGCACTAAACTATTCGCGAGTCAGTTTACAAATGTATTCGCTCTGGCGCTGACCGCCGAGCGGTAGCCCGTTATATAGGATGATCGATTATGAGCAACAAGTTAGAGCAACTTCGCAAGCTAACCACTGTGGTAGCAGACACTGGTGAAATTGATGCAATCAAAAAATACCAACCAGAAGATGCAACAACAAACCCTTCTCTGATTCTTAAAGCTGCTCAAATCGCTGAGTATGCGCCTCTGATCGATGCTTCTATCGAGTATGCAAAAACTCAAAGCGATGACAAAACGCAGCAGATCCAAGACACTTGTGACATGCTTGCAGTAAACATCGGTAAAGAAATCCTAAAAACTATCCCAGGTCGTATCTCTACAGAAGTTGATGCTCGCCTATCTTACGATATGGAAGGCAGCGTAGCGAAAGCACGCCAACTAGTGAAAATGTACAACGATGCTGGCATCACTAACGACCGCATCCTTATCAAACTTGCGTCTACTTGGGAAGGTATCCGCGCAGCTGAAATCCTAGAGAAAGAAGGCATCAACTGTAACCTGACTCTTCTATTCTCATTCGCTCAAGCGCGTGCTTGTGCAGAAGCGGGCGTATTCCTAATCTCTCCATTCGTTGGCCGTATTATGGACTGGTACAAAGCGAAAGAAGGCCGCGACTTTGAAGCATCAGAAGATCCAGGCGTACTGTCTGTAACTAAGATCTACAACTACTACAAAGAGTACGGCTACAAAACGGTTGTTATGGGCGCAAGCTTCCGTAACATCGGCGAGATCCTAGAACTTGCTGGTTGTGACCGTCTAACTATCGCTCCTGCTCTACTTGCAGAACTAGAAGCAGCAGAGGGTGAAGTTGTAGAGAAGCTTGTAGATTCGGAAGGTTCTGCAGAGCGCCCTGCAGCAATGACTCACGCTGAGTTCCTGTGGGAGCACAACCAAGACCCAATGGCAGTAGAGAAGCTTGCAGAAGGTATCCGCAACTTCGCTGTAGACCAAGGCAAACTAGAAGCAATGATTGAAGCTAAGCTTTAATCTACAGAATTTATAGAGGGGAACGTTTGCGTTCCCCTCTTCACATCCTTTAAGCAACAATCTATTTATCGGTATTTATTATGGATCGTAAACATCTAGCAAATGCAATCCGCGCACTCAGCATGGACGGCGTAC
Organism: Vibrio cidicii; assembly: GCF_009763805.1. Lineage (NCBI taxonomy): Bacteria > Pseudomonadati > Pseudomonadota > Gammaproteobacteria > Vibrionales > Vibrionaceae > Vibrio > Vibrio cidicii. Next base: position 502,257 of record NZ_CP046803.1, read on the forward strand.
AAAAAGCAAACTCAGGCCACCCAGGGGCACCTATGGGTATGGCTGATATCGCTGAAGTTCTTTGGCGCGGCCACCTAAACCACAACCCATCAAACCCAGAGTGGGCTGATCGCGACCGTTTCGTACTCTCTAACGGCCACGGCTCAATGCTGATTTACTCGCTACTGCACCTAAGCGGTTACGAGCTTTCTATCGATGATCTGAAAAACTTCCGTCAGCTTCACTCTAAGACTCCAGGTCACCCAGAGTACGGCTACGCTCCTGGTATCGAGACAACAACGGGCCCTCTAGGTCAAGGCATCACCAACGCTGTTGGTATGGCAATGGCTGAGAAAGCGCTCGCAGCGCAGTTCAACAAAGAAGGCCACGACATCGTTGACCACTTCACTTACGTGTTCATGGGCGACGGCTGTCTGATGGAAGGTATCTCGCACGAGGCATGTTCTCTAGCGGGTACGCTAGGTCTTGGCAAACTGATCGCATTCTGGGATGACAACGGCATTTCTATCGACGGTCACGTGGAAGGCTGGTTCTCTGACGATACGCCTAAGCGTTTTGAAGCATACGGCTGGCACGTTATCCCAGCAGTGGATGGTCACAATGCTGAAGCGATCAACGCAGCGATTGAAGCTGCAAAAGCGGATCCTCGCCCAACGCTTATCTGTACTAAGACCATCATCGGTTTTGGTTCACCAAACAAATCGGGTTCACACGACTGTCACGGTGCACCACTAGGTGCGGAAGAAATTGCCGCAGCACGTGAGTTCCTAGGTTGGGAACATCCAGCATTTGAAATCCCTGCTGACGTTTACGCACAGTGGGATGCCAAAGCCGCAGGCGCTGAAAAAGAAGCCGCTTGGAACGCGAAGTTCGAGGCATACGCAGCCGAGTACCCTGAGCTTGCCGCAGAGTTCAAACGCCGCGTAAATGGCGAACTGCCAGCGCAGTGGGAAGAGAAAGCAAGCCAAATTATCGCTTATCTTCAAGCAAACCCAGCAAACATTGCGTCACGTAAAGCATCGCAAAACGCTCTAGAGGCATTTGGTGCTCTACTACCTGAGTTCATGGGCGGCTCTGCTGACCTAGCGCCTTCTAACCTAACCATGTGGTCGGGTTCTAAATCTCTAGAAGCGAACGACTTCTCTGGTAACTACATCCACTATGGTGTACGTGAATTTGGTATGACTGCTATTATGAACGGTATCGCACTACACGGTGGTTTTGTTCCTTACGGCGCAACATTCCTAATGTTCATGGAATACGCTCGTAACGCAATGCGTATGGCAGCTCTGATGAAAATTCAGAACATCCAAGTGTACACTCACGACTCTATCGGTCTTGGCGAAGATGGCCCAACTCACCAACCAGTTGAGCAAATCGCGTCTCTACGTTTGACTCCAAACATGAACACATGGCGTCCATGTGACCAAGTGGAATCGGCTGTAGCATGGAAACTAGCGATTGAGCGTAAAGATGCACCAACAGCACTTATCTTCTCTCGTCAAAACCTAGCGCAACAACCACGTAGCGCTGAGCAAGTTGCAGACATCGCCAAAGGTGGTTACATCCTGAAAGACAGCGATGGCAAACCTGAGCTAATCCTAATCGCAACAGGTTCTGAAGTTGAACTAGCAGTGAAAGCCGCTGAGCAACTAACCGTAGAAGGTAAGAAAGTACGCGTTGTTTCAATGCCATCAACCGATGCATTCGACAAACAAGACGCGGCTTACCGTGAAGCAGTTTCTACCATCAGACGTAACAGCACGTATCGCTATCGAAGCGGGCATTGCGGATTTCTGGTACAAGTACGTTGGTTTCGACGGTCGCATCATCGGCATGACGACTTTTGGTGAATCTGCGCCAGCTGACCAGTTGTTCGAAATGTTTGGTTTCACTGTAGAAAACGTAGTGAACACAGCAAAAGAAATTCTCGCGTAATCACGATTTCAGACCAAATCAAACTCAAAGCCCTGCTTTATTTAGCGGGGCTTTTTGTGTCTACCTACTTTATTTCCTGTTACAGGCATACACTTTCCATCATTTTCCTACATGAATGCTTCACTTTTTTTTCTATAACTCTTCTATAGTTATAGGCAGACCTGCAATTGTAGGCAGCAAGAAAAATGACAAATAAGGAACATTCAGTTATGCGCAGCACGAAAGCCTGTCTTATCACTCTCTGTCTATCATTCAGTTTTCCTCTCTTTGCGGCAACCTCAACAGCCGATTTACCCGACACAGTATGGGTGGTCGAAAACTATCAGCAACTCCTAAAAATCAATCCTCGCTCACCAAACTCGATAGAAACGACTCTGCCAGTGCAAGGATTAGCGTCGGGGGAAAAGATTGTCGGCATCGATTTTAGAGTTGCGCGCGGCGATCTCTATGCACTGAGCAATCAAGGACGCATTTTTATCATTAATCTCTCATCAGGTGTCGCAACGCTAGTACCGGGATCTAAACCGACTGAGCCGATCAACGATGGACATTGGGGGTTCGATTTTAACCCAGCAGCAGACAAGATGCGTGTGGTCGGAAAACAAAACCTCAATCTGCGCTTGCACCCTGACACTGGTGCTATTGTCGATTTTGATGGCAAAACGCTTGGCACTCAAATGGATCCAAGGCTCACTTATGACCAAGGTGATGTCAACGCAGCTTACACGCCAGATATTGTCGCTGCGGCCTACACTTACAACCCAACCAATGAAAAGCTCACCACCAATTATGCTATCGATAAGCAGCGCGGAACCTTGGTGATGCAAGGCACGAAAGAAGGAGCAACACCTGCCGTTTCTCCCAATCTTGGCGTTCTCTACACCATAGGTGGTCTTGGTATTGAGCCGATTCAAGATGCTTCATTAGACATTAGCGATATCAAGAATGTCGCGCTTGGAACCATCACCACATCAGCCAGCCTGCCAGTAAAGCTGGTAGTGATTGATCTTGACACGGGCCTCGCGAAACTGTTGGGTCACTTCCCGAGTGGTAAAACGATCACTGGCTTAGCAATTGAGCCCTAATTCTTATGAGGTGTACCTTGTACAAAAGACAATGGTGGTTATCGCTGCTTTGCTTCGCCGCTAGCGTGACGCAAGCCACTGAGATTCGCGTGGAAGTTCGAAAAGCAACGGGAGAGCCGTTAGAAAACGCGGTGGTATTTCTAAAATCAGATCGATTAAAGAGCCAGCTAAAACCGTTGAGTAACGCAGAAATGGCACAGAAAAATCGTGCGTTTGTGCCCGGCGTGCTTGTAATTACCCAAGGAACTGCGGTTGATTTCCCCAATCGCGATACGGTTCGCCACCATGTTTACTCTTTTTCGCCGGCGAAAACTTTTGAACTTAAGCTCTACATCGACAAACCAGAACAGCCCGTTATCTTCGACCAAGCAGGCGTAGTTGAACTCGGTTGTAACATCCATGACAACATGCTGGCTTGGATATTGGTATCAGAAACGCCAGTCTATACACAAACCAATCAACAAGGTGAGGCTATTTTTCTCGGTCAAATTCCAGAGCAGTATGAGATTGATGTTTGGCATGCCAGCCTACCATATGGCTCACCGTTTGTGACTTCAAGCGTGACCGTCGATGCAGAGCCCATTTTACTTCGTATTACCATGCCAGATTCTGGAGGGAGATTGTGAGTCTAAACTGGGCATTTTTCCAAGAGAGTCTATCTAGGCGCTTTATTTTTATCACTTTGTTACTGCTGATTGCTGTGCAGGCCATCAGCCTTACTTTGGTTAATATAACCGTGGACAAGCATGTTCGCGAGGAAATCAGACAGTCATTAGAAGTATCAAAACGCGTTTGGAATCAATTGTTGGCACAATCTAATTCTATGTTACAAGAGAGTGCAGAAGTGCTCGCTTCCGACTTCGGTTTTCGCTCTGCCGTCGCCACGCAAGATCAAAGCACCATTGCCTCCGCGCTGTTAAATAACGCCCAGCGCATCAACGCTTCCATCGCCATTTTGATTGATGCTAACTGGCAGCTAAAAGCCGCTTCTTCTGAGGCTGTTTTGCTAGACGACACGTCAGTCTATAAAGAGATTATTCAACGTTTTGACAAGCAAAAGCCCTTTCAACTGATGATGTACAACGGCAAACCGACCCAGTTTGTCCTAGCTCCAGTGCATGCTCCGCGAGTGATCGGCTACGTTTTGTTGGGTTTCGATATTGACCAAGAACGCATTTTACAAGCTAGCCAACTGGCGGGGATTGAAATTGCCCTTCTCTCTTCATCAACAGGTGAAAAAACCATCAACGTCGTGGCCAGTTCAGAGGCCATTGCTGACTATTTTCGTTCGCAAAACAGCAGCATGGCACAAGACGATCACTCACTTCAGGATATAGTGATCAATCAAGAAGTTTTCATCAGTGGGGTAATCAGCGAACAAACCTCGACACAGCATTGGGTTCATGTGGTCTTCCTGGAATCTTTGCCAAAGGCCAGCGAGAAATTTAACCAACTTTCCACACAATATCTGACGGTGAGTGGTGTTGGCATTATTTTCTTCACTTTAGCCATTTTTGCCCTGTCTCACAGGACCATAAAGCCGTTAATTACCCTGACTGAAGCCACGACTGAACTTGAGAAAGGTAATTTCTCCTCCGAGATTGAGGGGACGGATCGCCTCGATGAGATCGGCCAACTCGCCCGGGGTTTCGACAAAATGCGCACTAGCATCGAAGATCAGAGAGAGACCATCACTCAACTGGCTTACTTCGATCCCCTGACCCGTTTGCCAAACCGTCTCAATTTTAAACAAAAACTCAGCGAGGCAATGGCGTCTAATACGTTGAAGCAAATTTCCGTTATTACGCTAAACCTCGATCGCTTCAAGCAAGTAAATGATGTGCTCGGCTATGAAGTGGGCGATCGTGTACTCAAAACCGTTGCCAAGCGTTTAAGTGACACGGCACACACACGCCCAGCCATAACGGCTCATGTTAGTGGCGATGAATTTTCCGTGATGCTGGAGACCTCCCACCAAACACCTTTTGAAGCCGCGCAGCAACTGAAGCACTGTTTGGATGATGCGTTTGAAATCGAAGGAACGCACATTGATCTCAGTGTGTCGATCGGTATAGCGTCTTGGCCAAAAGATGCCACCGATCCTGATGCGCTTATCCACGCCTCACAAATTGCCATGTACGCTGCGAAATCGAAAAAAGAGCAGATCGTGGTTTACAGCCAAGCCTTGGTGACGGCAGCGCCACAAAACTTATCACTACTTTCTGAGTTACGCCGAGCAGTGCGAGAAAATGAACTGCGAGTTTTCCTGCAAGCTAAAGTGGAGACAAAATCCTCGCTAGTAGCCGCCGCTGAAGCCTTGATTCGTTGGCAACATCCCAGTAAAGGTATGATCGCACCCTATCAGTTTGTTCCCTTCGCCGAACAGACTGGCTTCGTGCGTGAAATTACTAAATGGGTGATTAGAGAGGTCGTCAGCCAGTGGCATAACGTGCAACCGCTGCAAGGACAGATGGTCATCTCGATTAACTTGTCGACTTGGGATCTCATGACAGGTCAGCTACCTGCTTTTCTTGATTCACAGTTGAACGAATTCAAGGTACCAGCTGAGGGTATCTGTTTAGAAATTACCGAAAGCGCCATCATGGAAGATCCGAAGGTTGCCCAACAAACCTTAAATGAGCTTGCCAAAATGGGCTTTCACCTTTCCATCGACGATTTTGGTACAGGATATTCGTCACTCGGCTATCTAAAACAGCTACCAGTCAATGAACTTAAAGTCGATAAATCTTTTGTCCTCAATATGATAGAGAATAACAACGACAGAATTATCGTCAGCTCCACCATTGAATTAGCGCACAATTTAGGGTTACGTGTTGTCGCAGAAGGGTAGAAACCCGCGAATTGCTTGATGCACTAGCAGTGCTGCAATGTGATGAAGCACAAGGTTATTACATCAACAAACCGATGCCGATGGAGGAGTTTGTTGTTTGGCGTGACCAGTGGTGCGCTCAGCATACTTAACCTAACGATATGCACCAGCACTCACCTTTGTCATACTGACCTAAAAACAAAACCCAGCCTGCGCTGGGTTTTATTGTGTTCAGCCATTCAGAGCCACTATCGCTCTTGAAAACGCTCAGCCAGTTGATAAAACTCGTTTACTTGATCTTTGAGTTTCAGGCTATTTTCTTCCACGATGCGCGTGGCCGCCAAGTTTTGCTCGGCTGCGGATGCGATAGAGTGAATGTGCTGATTAACATCGCGCGACAGCGTGAGTTGCTTATTGGCCGAATCGGCCACATCTTCCATCAAACTGTCCATGCTTTGCATCATTTGTTCAACTTCCGCCAGCCGCACAGCGCTTTGCGAGGCACTTTGAGAGCACGCTTCGGTCTGCTCGCGGTTGCTAATAATATCGCTTTGCCAGCCCTGAATCGTGCCAAGCATGTCATCAATGCTGGATTTGATCTGCAATGTCGCTTTCGATGTACGCCCGGATAGTGCTCGCACTTCATCAGCCACCACAGCAAAACCGCGTCCCTGCTCACCCGCCCGCGCCGCCTCAATCGCCGCGTTTAAAGCCAACAAGTTGGTCTGCTCTGCAATTCCCCCGATCTCTTCCATCAGTTTGCTCACTCTTTCCGCTTGCTCGCTGAGTTGGTAAGTGGTTTGGGTCGCTTTTTCTGCTTGGCTACTCAAGCGATTCAAATTTTGCTGCGTGTGCTCAATGGTTGTTTTGGTTTGCGCGCAACTTTGCACTGTTTCATCTATCAAGCCGTGCGCATTACGAGTGCTATCGAACACCGCATTGGCGGCTTGCTCCATCGAATCCGCGGCATCACGCACTTGACGAATGTCCGTCGCTTGCTGGCCAAGCGCTTGAGAAACTTCTTCCGTCGTCGCGCTCAACTCATCGGCCAAGTTTTGCAGCGGGCGAGCGGAGTCGGTCATTCGGCCCAAAATGGTTCGAATTCGCGCAGAGGCCATTTTTAAATGGAAATCGGCGACAGAAAACGGCGTGTTACCGGAATAGATCAAACGGCTCACACTATCAAACTTGGATTGTAACTTTTTCAGCTGACTCGGCGTGTCGATCAACTCTTGACGAAACAGTAATCCCAACGCTGCTGCCGGAAGCAGGTTTCGCCAACCAAGTCAATAGGCCTTCAGCATGCAACACCTGAGCGAGCATCGGCGCGGACACTGAGCCTAAAAGAATCGCGTAGCGCAGACTGTCACTCAGTTGCAATGACCACGTCCGGCCATTTCTTTCCGCACTGAGCAACGATTGATACGCTTTGGCGGCAATATTAACCCATTCGCGTTTTGGCTTAACACGCACCGATTGATAGCCGGACATTACGCCATTGTCGTAAATTGGGGTGACATAGGCATCAACCCAGTAGTAACCGCCTGATTTAGTGCAATTTTTAACGATGCCACGCCAAGCTTTACCCTGCTTGAGATTTTTCCACATATCACCGAACGCGGCCTTCGGCATGTCCGTATGACGAACGATGTTGTGGTTTTGCCCTAGCAATTCATGTTGCTGATATTCCGCAATGCGACAGAATGCCTCATTGCTGTAGGTAATGACCCCTTTAAGATCGGTAGTAGAAACAAGCTGATCTTGTTCACTTAGCACGGTCTCATGAGCTGATTTCGAAAGACTAACTGACATAGTGGCACATCTTTTTTGTTGGAATAGTTGAACGCCGCAATTTATACACAAATATGAATAATATTACAAAGAGGGATTCACATTGCTTATCAACAGCATGATAGCCGTCATTATTTTGTGGATTTTATTGATGAGAACTTTCTTACAAGCAGAAAAATGAGCTTTACAACAAAGTTTTCTACTAAGGTTTATGCAATCGAGTTGAGCTTATGGCAAACGGAAAGGCCAGCTCAATAAGCTGGCCTTTTGGCATGGTTTAGATGCAGGTCTCTAAGTTAGAAATGCAATTGAATAACTGAGACTACTACCGCTGCTGGTCGACGTATCCCTTCGATCTCGACTTTAATTTCACGTTCGATTTCGAGACCTTTTTTAATCGGTGTCACTTTAGTCAACACGCTTGAAGCCCGTAGATTGTTGCCTACTTTGACTGGATAAGGAAAGCGCACTTGATTGAGGCCAATGTTCACTACCATTTTCGCTGTCGGAAACAGCGGCTTATCCGCGTCCACAGAATCGGTTAACTTGGGCAATAGCGCCAACGTCAAAAATCCGTGTGCAATGGTGGTTTTGAATGGCGATTCAATGGCTGCGCGTTCAGGATCAGTATGAATCCATTGCATGTCTTCTGTAACAAACCCAAATTGGTTGATACGCTGTTGATCAACATGAATCCAGTCGCCGACATGGATCACCTGACCAATTTTTTCTTGCAACTCATCGTAGAGTCTTTGCGCTTCTGCATTTAAAACAATCGGTTCCGGCACAGAAACTTCCTCGTTTACCGCAGGCTGCTGATGGTCGCGTACTTTTGAAAAAAGAAAGCTTCCTTGTGCTTTTTCCAAAAAGTCACCCCAATAATCGCGCAGCGTCGGGGACATCCAATTCATAAACTCAGTATGATGTGCAGACCATGCATCAACTTTGTCTCTAAAAAGATTTGTGACTTTCATAAAAAAACCTTGGTTAATGATTTGCCCAACTGGCTCAACCAGTTAATTTTGAAACACTTCACATATTGTTGCAAATACTTTCGGGCGAACAACTGTAATCTAAAAAGAACAAAGATAATAAATATCAAAACGTTATCAATAAAACATCATTTTATTTATTTGACCGAGATAGAGTTAATACTCCATAAAATAGCCCTTTTCTCGCTCTCTTACCTTAAAGGTAGAGAAGTCGCCATTTGCACATATCTTCTTCCTCTATCTTGCAAAAAAGCCTGCAAGATAAGCGCCAAATAGTCATTGATAGCAAGTGACACACCACTAAAAATCCAAATCACATATTGACTCATCTATCAATCAATATGTGATTTAGCGATGTTAAAATCAGATCCTAGTCAACAGTCTGCTTTAGCCCATTTGAACAAGAATCGAATATAAGAGAAACTGGTTTAATAGAAACAACTGATTAGTGATACCTTGATGATAAAGTTCGCGGACATTCGTATTCGTCCTAAGTTAATTGCCCTTTTAATCACGTTTGGCATTTTGCCTATGGTATGCGTAACGATTTTCAGTGGACGCATGGCTGGTAATGCGTTAATCGACAAATCGTTTGAAGAGCTACAGGCCATTCAGTCGTTGCGTTTCTACCGCCATTGATACATTTTTTAGCAAGCGATTGCTTGATATCAGCATGCTTGCTTCCACGTCGGAAATGCTTGATTTTGGCCAACAACTCAGTGAGTCCGCGACGACTGAATCACAAAGTCAACTCGAAGAAACATTGCGCCACTTCGTCGAATCTTATGGCTATCGCGATCTGTTTATCCTTTCACCGCAAAACGGGAAAATCCTCTACGCCTTGCGAGACAAGAGCCGTATTCGCTCCATTAATCTCAGCTACGAATCGAGCGATCCGGCCCTCGCCCGACTTTGGGCCAAAGAACTGAGCCACCCGCGTGCACTTTTTACCGACTTTGCCAAAAGCAAAGCCGCTGATAATCAGTACGTCGCTTACTTTTCTGCGCCGATTTTGGACCAAGAAGGTAAATTGATTGCCATTGTCGCCGTACAAGTAATGCCGGAATTAGTAACCGAAATTGTCAATTCCCGTGTCGGTATGGGAGAAACCGGCGAGTCCTATATTATTGGTCTTGAAAACGCGACGGATACATTCTCGTTGCGCTCAGATCTGGTTACGATGGGCAACGGCTTATATGTGGTTGGCTATAGGCTCAGCAGTGGTGAGCCCGATTACTGGCGTGACGCGCAATCTGCGGGCGAGCGCGGCGGGCAAGGCATATATTTCGACAGCCTCGGACTTCCAGTTCTGGTCACCTTCCACAAATTGGATATCCCCGGCCACGACTGGTATCTGATCTCCAAAATCAATCAAGACGAAGTCACCACTTCGGTTTATCACGTGTACCAGATCCTCCTGGCAATCGGCGTGGCTTTGTTTGTTATCGTCTGCTTTATTGCCATCAAGTTTTCCTCGTCAGTTACTCAGCCTTTGCTCGAAAGCATGGGGTTTGCCCAGCGGATTGCCGAGGGCGACTTAGAGTCCGCGTTAACCATTAACCGCAAAGACGAGCTCGGCGAATTAAGCCGTTCACTCAACAATATGGCTTCGCAACTGCGCGACTTAGACTGGCTGAAATCGGGCAAAGAGATGTTAGACAATGAAATCCGTGGCGATCTCAACCTCGAACTGTTGTCAGACAAGTTTATTACCTTTTTCAGCAAACATATGAATGCCCAGTTAGGTGCGCTCTATCTGTTTGAAAACGACCGATTGGAGCTGCGTGCCTCCTATGCGTTTTCTGATCGTCATGGCAATTTCAACCAACTCAAACTCGGCGAAGGCATGGTCGGTCAAGCGGCACTGGAGCGCCAAGTGATCGCCTTTAACCATCTGCAACATAATGTGCCGAGCTACAATTTTGCCGCTGGGGAAACTATTCCATGTCATTTTCTCGCCATCCCATTAGCGGTTGATGAACAGTTAATTGGCGTCGTGATGCTCGGCTCAAACCAAGCCTACAGCTCGATTCAACGCCGCTTTGTCGATGAGATCGTCAGCAATCTCGCCATTGTGTTTAACGCCACCAAAGCGCGTTTGGTGATCAACTCACTGCTACTGGAAACGCAGCAGCAGAAAGAGAGCCTAAGCAAAGCAAACGAAGAGTTAGAACAGCAGACTCAGGCATTGCGCGCCTCGGAAGAGGAGTTGCAGGCGCAGCAGGAAGAGCTGCGCGTCACCAATGAAGAGCTGCAAGAGCAAACCAAAGTGCTCAAAGAATCGGAAGCCGAGCTGCAAGCCCAGCAAGAAGAGCTACGCGTCACCAACGAAGAGTTGGAAGAGCGAACCAAAGCGCTTGAGCAGCAGCAAAACGAGATGAAAGAGAAAAATGAGGCGCTGCGAGAGGCGCAGCAAGTGGTGGAAGAAAAAGCCAAAGAGTTGGAAATCGCCAGCAAGTACAAGTCTGAGTTCTTGGCGAACATGTCGCACGAACTGCGCACACCGCTCAACAGTATTTTGATCCTCTCGCAGTTGTTCGCCAACAACAAAGATGGCAACTTAACCGACAAACAGATCGAATCAGCCAAGGCGATCAACTCATCGGGCTCTGACCTACTCTCTTTGATTAACGAAATTCTCGATCTTTCCAAAGTTGAAGCTGGGAAAATCGACTTGCATATTGAAGATGTATCGCTTGCCAGCATAGAGCAGGATTTGTTGCGCCTGTACAAAGAGATCGCCGACGACAAAGGGCTCGATTTCCAAGTCATCTGTGCCGGCAACTTGCCCGTGAGCCTTGAAAGTGACTCGCAGCGACTGCAGCAAATTCTGCGCAATCTGCTCACCAACGCGTTCAAATTCACCCATGAAGGTGCCGTGACGCTGAACATGGCTCATCCGTCGCAAGAGCTGGCAAAACTGCTCAACAAGCCGCGTGAAGAGTTGATCGCCTTTTCGGTTCGTGATGACGGCATCGGCATTAAGCAAGATCAGCAAGTGGCGATTTTCCAAGCCTTCCAGCAGGCCGATGGCAGCACCAGCCGCAAATATGGCGGCACAGGGCTCGGCTTGTCTATCTCCAAAGAACTGGCCCATTTGCTCGGTGGTCGTATTCATCTTAAGAGTGAAGAAGGAAAAGGCAGCACCTTTACCGTGGTGTTCCCGCTGAAATATACCGAGAAAGCACGTAACGAGATGGAAAGCTTGCCGCAGATTAGCCTCGCGCCACTGGAAATCACCGAGCGCGAAGCGACAGTAGAAGCGCAAGAACATGCGGTGGCACCCACAGCTACGCCGCAACCGCCCATCCGTATCGAGAAAGCAGAACCCGTTCTCAGCGCCAGTGACAGTTATGTGGAAGACGACCGACAATCGATTGTCGCCGAAGATCGCACCTTGTTGATCATTGAAGACGATCGCGCGTTTGCTGGTGTCATGCGTGATTTTGGCCGCGAGCGAGGCTTTAAATGCATTGTCGCCGAAACAGGTGAAAGCGGCTTGCACTTTGCTCAATACTACAACCCGAGCGCCATCATTTTGGACATTGGCTTGCCCGGCATCGACGGGTGGACCGTGATGGAGCGCCTTAAAGAGAACCCAGAAACGCGCCATATTCCAGTACATTTTATGTCGGCCAACGACGCCAATTTGGACGCGCTACGTATGGGCGCGATTGGCTACCTCACCAAACCGGTTGATATGAAAAAGCTTGAAAAAGCATTTGGCAATATTGAAGAAATTATCTCCAAACCCGTGAAACGCCTTCTGGTGGTGGAAGATGATGCCATTCAACAAGAGAGCATTCGCCAGCTGATTGGCGAAGATGACGTGCATATTGTTACCGTGCCAACGGGCGAGAAAGCGTTGAGTGAGCTGGAGTCGGCACGTTATGACTGCATGGTGCTGGATTTGGGCCTTGAGGATATGACCGGTTTCGAGCTGCTTGAGCGTATTCGCCGCAGCGAAACGGCGGCGCGAGTGCCCATCATTGTGTATACCGGACGCGAGTTGAGCAAAGAGGAAGAGAAAGAGTTAAATCGCTACGCCGAGAGCATCATCATCAAGGGGGTCAAATCCCCTGAGCGCTTGCTGGATGAATCCGCGCTCTTCCTTCATCGTGTGGAAGCCAACTTACCAAGAGAAACAGCAAGGTATGTTGCGCGCAGTGCACAATAAAGAATCGGTTCTGATCGGCAAAAAAGTTTTGCTGGTTGACGACGATATGCGTAATGTGTTCGCTCTCTCCAGCATTTTGGAAGACAAAGGCATGGATATTGTCATTGCCCGAGATGGTTTGGAGAGCTTAGATAAGCTAAAAGAAAACCCGGATATTGATGTCGTATTAATGGACATCATGATGCCAAGGATGGATGGTTACGAAGCCATGGAAGAGATCCGTAAACAAAAAGTTTACGAAAAGCTGCCAGTGATCGCGCTGACGGCAAAGGCGATGAAGGGCGATAGAAGTAAGTGTATTGAAGCGGGTGCGAGTGATTACCTCGCCAAGCCAGTCAATACCGATAAGTTATTGTCAATGTTGCGAGTATGGTTGTACTGAAATGGAAAGCGTGACTGATCTTTCAAACGAACAATTAGAAATTCAACTGCTGTTGGAAGCGATCTATCGCAAATATGGTTATGACTTTCGCGAATATTCGCTCGCTCATACCAAGCGACGGCTCGAATATCGACGTGCGATTGAAGGCATGTCGAACTATTCGCAAATGCAGCACAAAGTGATCAACGACGCGCGTTTTTTTGATCAAATGCTGCTCGATCTCTCCATCAACGTCACGGAAATGTTCCGCGACCCTTGGTTCTACAAAAAGGTTCGTGAGCTGATTATTCCTCATTTGCAGACCTACCCGTTTGTCAAAGTTTGGCATGCGGGCTGCTCAGCAGGTCAAGAAGTCTACTCGATGGGCATCATGCTTGAAGAAGAAGGGATGAAAGATCGCGCGCAAATTTACGCGACCGATTTCAACGAAGCCATTTTGGAAAAGGCCAAAAAAGGCATCTATCCGATGGATTTGGTTCGCCAATACACGACAAACTACCAAGCCGCGGGAGGCAGCGCTTCTTTCTCTGACTACTACATTGCCGACTACGACAGCGTGATCATGAAACTCGCGCTGCGAGATAAAATGTTGTTCACCCCACACAACTTAGCCACCGACGGTGTGTTTGGCGAAATGAATGTCATTTTTTGTCGTAACGTATTGATTTATTTCAACAGAGAGCTGCAGAACCGCGTATTTAAACTTTTCTACGATAGCTTAGTACCGGGCGGTTTTCTCTGCCTCGGCTCAAAAGAATCGCTGCGTTTTTCTGATATCGCGGACAAGTTTGATTTGGTCTCAGAAAAAGAAAAGATTTATCGCAAGAAACGGATTAGGTGATACATGAGTTGTCGTGGCCACACATACAGCGCAGTTGTTATTGGCGCATCCGCAGGCGGCCTTGCAGCCGTTGGAGCGCTATTACGTCAGTTGAAGGATTCATTTTGCTTGCCAATCTTACTGGTGCAACACATTAGTCCCTCGCCAGAAAGTTACATGGCCACGCACTTTGACAGCAAAAGCCACCTGAGCGTACAAGAAGCTGAAGACAAACTGCCCATCCGCCGCGGCAATATGTACATTGCTCCGCCCAACTACCACATGATGGTAGAAGTCGATGGCTGTATTGCCCTTTCAGTCGATCCACCTGTGAATTATTCACGGCCATCGATTGATGTGTTGTTTGAAACCGCCGCCGACTATTATGGCCCATCGTTGGTTGGCGTGGTGTTGACGGGCGCGAATTCCGACGGCGCGCTTGGGCTAAAAAAAATCAAACAAATGGGCGGACTGGCAGTCGTTCAATCCGTCGAAAGTGCCGAGGCGCAGGCCATGCCAGCCGCCGCGATTGAAACGGCCAATGTCGATCATATCCTCCCTCTGGACGAAATTGGTCATTTCTTAAATTCTCTATGTGACTGTTAACCATGCAAGATAAAGCAACCATACTCATCGTTGATGACAAAATCGAAAACCTGCTCACGCTAGAAGGCCTACTGGACGCTTTTTCGGTAAACGTAGTCCGTGCCACTTCCGGCGAAGAGGCCCTTGCCCTAACGTTAGACTACGATTTCGCGCTGGTACTACTGGACGTACAGATGCCAACCATGAATGGTTACGAAGTGGCTGAGTTGATGCGTGGTAACCGCAAAACCCGTCATATTCCGATTATTTTTGTCACTGCGGCCTCGAAATCCGAAGAAAACATCTTCCGTGGTTACGAACACGGGGCGGTAGACTATCTGTTTAAACCGTTGCATCCACTGGTGTTTCGCAGCAAAGTGCGCGTTTTTATTGAGCTGTTTGAACAGCGTCATGCCCTGAAAAAGAAGACCATGGAGTTTGACCAAAAGCTCTCTGAGCTAGAGGAGTTGCAGCAACAATTGGAAGAGACCAACGAACAACTGTTGCTGCTCTCGACCACCGACAGCCTCACTGGCCTGCACAATCGCCGCCGTTTTGAAGAGATCTACAGCGACGAATGGAATCGAGCTCTACGGTCAAATACCTCAGTATCGATGATCATCTTCGACATCGATCACTTCAAAATGTACAACGACTCTTTTGGCCACCAGCAAGGGGATGAATGTTTGCGTATGGTCGCGGAAGCGATTCGCAATATGAAGTTACGTTGTCTCGATAAGGTCGCGCGCATTGGCGGAGAAGAATTTGCCGCGATTTTGCCTGAAACCGATCTTGAAGGCGCGAAACACGTGGCGGATCGTATTCGCACTACAATAGAAGCGCTACGCATCAAACACAGTGAAAATGCCAGTTACCCTCATGTTACGGCCAGCCTTGGGATTTGCTCTATGGTGCCGCAAGCCGACGGCAATATCCGCCTACTACTGAAAAAAGCAGACGAAGCGTTGTACAAAGCCAAACGCACGGGTCGTAACCGCATTGCCGAAGCTTGTCACACGGAGCTCGTTTCGTAGCGCCTCACCACCTGCTTGGTGCTTATCACACTTTACACTTAGGGGAACGTTCGTTCCCTTTTTTGCTCTTTGGCGAATACCTTTTACTCGCCTAACACTCTTGCTTTCTGAACACGGCTTAAATCAAATTCTCACATAACGAGAAATAGTAAATTAAATTTCATTCCTTTTCTTAATCAATAAGAATTATAGTTGTGTTATGAATTTGTACACGTAAAAATCACATGAAAGAAAACAAGATGAACGCCAATCAGGTTAACGAAAAAACGTTACAACTGCTGATGCAGGTTGCGGTGAACGACGAGCCGGTTTCAGCCAAAACTCTAAGCGAACAATTAAACGTTCCGCTCAGCAGCTTGTATCGCCATTTGAAATTACTCAAAGAGTGGAACCTGATTGAAGAAAGCGCCCATGAAAAAACGCTGATTGTTGGCCCCGCAGCACTGCTGTTGATGCGCAGCTATCAAACCAGTCAGCACAGTCTTGAATCGGTGGAAACGATATTAGCGCGTTTACAGCATCAGACTGGAGAGCTCGCCGCTTACATGGTGCCTGTAGGTTATCGCGCTTTGTGCGTTCGTCAGAAAGAGAGTATGCAGGCGCTACGATGTAGCTACGTCCAGGGTCAAAGTCAACCACTACTTCGTGGCGCCTCATCCAAAGTGATGCTCGCTTTCATGCCGCAACAACGATGCGAACGGATTCTGCGCTATTTCGGCCAAGAACAGCGACTAGAGAAATGGCAGGAAGAGCTCGACACCATTCGCCGTAACGGCTACGCAGTGAGCACGTCGGAGATTGATCCCGGGGTTTCTGGTATCAGTGCTCCGGTCATGAAAGGAAGTAAACTGATTGGCGCAGTCACGGTCATGGCTCCAGCTCACCGGGTGGATGCCGACAAGCAACGAATCATTTTACATGTTTTACAGGCAGCGAGAGCGCTCCCACCAGAAAGGTAATGCCGCCATGTTAAGCTTTTTCAAACGTCATCAAAAAGCCAGTGTGATTGAACATCATCACTCCCCTTTTACCTATCTCACCTTAAGTGAGTTCGTGAAACCTATGACAATCGTCGAGTTTGAAACAGCGCAACAGAGCCTAGAAAACGCCAGTGAATGGTTATATCAGCTCAACGAACGTAAAACGGGTAGCGACTGTGACAATTTTTCGCGCAAAGACGTGGAAAACGGCAACTATCAGGAAGCGCTAAGCCGCGCGCTTTCACGTCATGCGATTCCGATTGTTCTTACCAATTGTGCAGAAAGCGTACTCTCTTCAATGCCTGTGCTATTTAGCGACAGTGAAGAAGTTGGGTTGGTCAATTTGAGCCACAGCATGGGGCTCAAAGCAACGTTGGACGTAAAACTCGGCACCGCTTTTCACTTTGCCCTCACTCGCTATCACAACACCCGGGCCTTTTTCGTTGGCGTCAACGAGGGCCATACCAGCAGCGCAGTTTGGGAACACGCCGAAGATCTCGGTTGCAATTGGCTGACAGAGAAAGAGTTCACTTTCCGTCATCGCAACGATTGCAAGGAACACTTGGGCAGCTTTATCGATCACTGTGACCGGCTGGTGATCTCGATTGATTTGGCGTCGATTGTTGCCAAAGCCAGCATTGAAGATTGCCAAGCGCTCGACATGCAAATGGTGATGCGCACTTTGCGCCAATGTTTACTCTCAGGTAAAACTACCTTTATCCAAATTGTGGGCGATCGCGATAAGCTCATCTACTCGCGCGAATGCAAAAACATGCTGGAAGAGTTAGATCAGCTCACCGATTTGCTCCACCACGCGGCATAAAAAAATCACCCGTTTGGGTGATTTTTTTATTGAGGACTAAATTAACCGCGACGCGCTTTCAAGCGTTTGACCATCGCTAAGCGACGTTCTGCCGCGGCCTGATCGGTCGGCTCGTTGGCGTTATTACGTCGACCTTGACGATTTTTAAACGACGGCTTGCTATTGAGTTTGTCGATGTATGCGGTACGGCTTTTCGGCTCGTATCCGGCCAGTTCGATGCGGCGGATCTGCTGCTTAATTAAGTTTTCCACCTGGATCACCGTCAGCTCTTCTTCGCGATTGACGAAAGAGACCGCATGACCTTGTTTGCCCGCACGGCCAGTACGGCCAATACGGTGCACATAGTCTTCCGCCAAGAACGGCATGTCATAGTTGACCACGTGTGGCAAATCTTCGATATCTAACCCACGCGCGGCGACATCGGTCGCGACCATCACGCGCACTTTGCCCGTTTTGAACTCTTCAAGCGCGCGACGACGTGCACTTTGCGCTTTGTCGCCGTGGCAAACCGTGGCTTTGATGCCGTCTAGCTTGAGCTCTTGCACAATCTCGTTGGCAGTCTCTTTGTAGTTAACAAACACCAGCACCTGCTGCCAGTTTTTGCGGCCAATCAGTTCCGACAACAACTCTGTTTTGCGTTCTTGATCAACCGGATACAGCACGTGTGCAATCGTATGTGCGGTGGTATTTTCACGCTCAACGGCGATGCGTTTTGGCTTACGTAGAATGTCTTTCGACAGCTCGTTAAGCTGGCTTGAGGTCGTGGCAGAAAACATCATGATCTGCGGATTGGTGTCCACGTCGAGAAGAATCTTGCGTACCGCGCTGATAAAGCCCATATCTAGAATGCGGTCCGCTTCATCAAACACCAGAAATTCGATATTGGCGACCGTCACATTGCCCGCTTCGATGTGCTCTTCCAAACGTCCCGGCGTCGCCACTAAAATATCGACGCCATTTTCTAAAGCACGTTCTTGGCTCGACATTTTACGACCACCAAAGACCGCCGCTACCGTGAGGTTGGTGTATTTGGTGTAGGCTTTGATGTTGTCGGCAATCTGCTCAGCCAGTTCACGCGTCGGCGCAAAAATCAGCGCTCTGGCTGATTTACGCGATGCCGTTTTACTGCTGTCGAGCAATTGCTGGATCAAAGGCAGAGAAAAAGCGGCGGTTTTGCCAGTTCCAGTTTGCGCAGTGGCAAAAATATCATGGCCACGGCGGGCGACAGGAATGGCTTTTTGCTGAATTGGGGTTAGCTTTTCATAGCCACACTCTTCGAGCGCTTTCACGACTTCGGGAGCAAAACCTTGAGATGCAAATGACATGGAGCGTTTCCTTAAACAGACAAAAAGTTAATCGCGTAAACAAATGGCCGAGCATTCTACCTGAAAGCGAGTGATATATCTCACGATATTCGACAATTCAATGAAAAAACTTCAGTGTCGACTCTGCTTACTTGGCGTGGGCGCCGCATAAACGTAGCAAAATCGCCTCAAGTTCGTCCCAAGGCATCCGTTGTGAGTCAATCACCTCGATACGCGATTCAAATCCTTCCAACGACATCTGGTTGACCGACAGCACGCCATTGGCGCGATTAAAGGCGTAACAGCCTTGATCGGTGTTGATGACCGCTTTAACACGCTCTGCGGTTAAGTCCGTCAACATGGAAAACAATTGGTCAAAATTAAAACGATACTCCGCGCCAATCAGCCAGCCGCAACTGAAATAGCCCTGCCCTTGATTCTCTTTACGCACATACGCCTGCCCCGGCTGCAACTGAAACTGCGGCTCCATATCAGCATGATGGTGATGATGCGCTTCAATATGCGTTGATGCACTGCCATGAACGCGCTCAATGTCGAGCACTTCCAGCGGCAACTGTCCATCGTGGATTAACTTGCTAAACACTTTCGCTGGCGTTTGATCGGTCAGCCAATCATTAAACACGTCAATATCGTGGGCATGGCACAAATCCACCTTGCTACCAATCACCACATCGGCGCAGGCGAGCTGATCATTAAAGTTCTGATTACTGGTGTATTTTTCATCACTGAGATTGCGAGGGTCCACCAGCGCAATCGTCGCTTTGAGATCAACATATTCTTGATACTGCGCCGAGGTGAGCGTTGCAATCACTTGTTTTGGATGGCCCAGTCCGGTCGGCTCAATCAACAAACGATCGGGATTTTGCCTTAGCAACGCGGTGATCCCAACACTCATCGGCACCCCAGCGGTACAACACATGCATCCACCGGGGACCTCTTTAATCACAGCGCCGCTTTCTGTCATCATCGCGCCATCAATGCCGATTTCACCGAACTCATTCACCAACACCGCCCACTTTTCATTGGCTGGTTTGTTTTCGAGCAGATTGAGAATCGTGGTCGTTTTGCCGACACCGAGAAAGCCAGTAATGATGTTAGTTGGAACCCGCTTGGCCATAGTCTTCTCCAGAAAATACAAGGTTTAGGCGGCTATTTTACTTTTCATCCAAGAAGTTGCACCTCTTTTCCACGCATTTCACTTCGCAACCGATGGCAAAAACCACTACAATCGCCCGCTTTGAGTCCCGCCTTTATCGGAGCGAAAATGAAACTGAGTCAACGCATGCAAACTCTGCAATCCATGGTGAGCGACGAGTATGACCATATTTGGGATTGTTGCTGCGATCACGGCTATCTGGGGCTTGCGTTGCTGCAACAGACACAAAGTGCCAAGGTGCATTTTGTCGACATCGTGCCGCAGCTAACAGAAAAAGTGAGGCAAACGCTTGAAGCAAACCACACGGCTCAACGCCATCGCTGGCATGTCGAGTGCGTTGACGTTGCGCAGTTGCCTTTGGAAGGTTTTGCAGGCCGACATTTGATAATCATTGCCGGTGTCGGTGGCGACTTAACGCTCGCACTGATTGAACAAATTTGCCAGCGACACCCGCAAGCCGAGTTGGAGTTTCTGCTCTGCCCGGTGCATCATCTGTACATGTTGCGCCAAGCTCTGCGTCGCCTTAAGTTTGGCCTGATTGACGAAAAGCTTATTGAAGAGAATCGCCGCTTTTACGAAGTGTTGCACCTATCGCGCCAGCAAGATACGCATCGAGAGCTTTCTGTCGTTGGGGATTCAATGTGGTCTCGCGCGCCGCTGGATATCGCCAAACGCTATCAGGCAACGACCATTGCCCATTATCAACGCTTGCAGCGCGGCCATGGTGAGGCCATGTCGACGATCATTGAAAACTATCAAAACGTGATGCTTTGACGCGTCATTGACCTTTCCAGCTAATCGCACCATAAGTGGCTTAACCCCCTTAATTGACACTGGTTTTTCCAGCTCAAATAAGGGGAAAAAGAGATCAAGTCACTGATTCACCAACCTGACTAATCTGTAAAATTCGGATAGTCGGTGTAACCCTTCTGATTACCACCAAACAGCGTTGCGCCATCGAGCTCGGCCAGTGGATGCCCGTTCTCCAAACGGCTAACCAGATCTGGGTTAGCGACAAAGGGACGACCAAACGCGACCAGATCGGCGTACCCTTTTTCCAGCACCTCCTGCGCACGTGCTGGAGAGTAACGTCCAGCAACGATAATGGTATTGCTGAAAAACTCGCGCAGTGCGATACGAAACGCTTCTGGGATAGTCGGCGCATCGTCCCAGTCGGCCTCCGACAGATGTAAATAAGCGATATCGCGTGCTTGTAGTTGCTGCGAGGCTTGCAAAATGGTCGGCACAATATCAGGGCAGTTCATGTCTTTGAAAGTGATAAATGGCGCTAACCGTACACCGACTTTATCGGCGCCAATCGCTTCGATCACCGCATCAACAACCTCAAGCAAAAAGCGCATCCGATTTTCACGGCTGCCACCGTAGCGATCGGTGCGTTTATTCGAGTTGGTGCGCAAAAATTGGTCAATCAGATAACCATTGCCACCATGGATTTCTACCCCGTCAAAGCCCGCTTCGATAGCCCGCTTTGCCGCGAAAGCAAAATCATTTACCACACGATCAATATCGGCTTGAGTCATCGCACGTGGCTCAACGCAGTCCACCATCTGCCCGTTGCCGTTTTCGTCAGCAATCCATACTTTGGTTTCCACTGGCGCCAAAGCAGACGGCGCGATTGGCAACTCGCCTTTTTGAAACACAGGGTGAGAGACTCGGCCGACATGCCAGAGCTGACAAAACATCGGCGCTCCTTTGGCATGCACCGCGGAAGTCACTTGCTGCCAGCCTTGCACTTGCGCATCGGTGTACACGCCAGGCGTGAAAGAATAACCTTGCGAGTCGTCTGAAATTTGCGTCGCTTCGGAAATGATCAGCCCCGCACTGGCACGTTGCTGATAGTACTGGGCCATCATGGCGTTTGCGATATTGCCGGGTTGAGTGCTGCGCGCGCGTGTCATCGGCGCCATGACGACTCGATTGGCTAGCGCTTGGCCTTTCATTTCTGTTGGTTGAAACAGTTTACTCATTACTCTCTCCTTATTTCAGCAGTGACACGCTGGTTTCTTCACTGGCAAACTGCATCCACGCCAGCACCGAGTTTTCCCATTGGATCTGCGGCGCGCTGAAAAAGCCGCGCAAAATCGAGAAAATCACCGCCTGATCAATGACCGTCAGCGGCTGTTTCAACAATTCGCTGGCATTTTGGATCACCACCTCCACCTGCTTGGCAATCTCGGCAGTATCGGCCAGCAAGGCTGCAAAATTCAGCGCTTCGGTCTCCTTTTTTGCTCGCCAAGCGCGTTTGGCTGAGTCAGTGCGAAACTCGCGCAGATCCATTGCTGACCAGCGCGGGTAGCCGATTTTTTGCAGCGGTAAAAAGGCGCTGCTTTGCCATTCTAAAACCGAGTTCGCTGGTTGGTTCGTTTCTGCTGAACCAGCCAAGTTGAGCAGATATTGGATAATGTCTAAACTCTCTGCGATGGCGACCCCATTGTCTTTAACCAGCACAGGCACTTGTTTACTGCCCACCAATTCAGTGGTGGTTTTATCGTCATCATAATCGATGGTTTCGACTTCAAGCTTAAGGCCGAGCATGCCAGCAACAAAGCGGACGCGGGCACTAAATGGGCAATGTTCATAGATGTATAATTTCATGTTTCTTTCCTAACTCTTTTGGGGCGATTCACGCACAGAGCCACTGGCCTAGCGTTTGGTCCAATGATGTCGATGCGCCATAGTTGAGCCAGTATATTCATTCGAAATAATTTGATAATTTACCGTTTATTAAATTCATTATTTAGAATTTCCAAACAATCAAGGGACTCCATTGGATAAATTTGCCGACATGACGATGTTTGCCAGCATAGTCAAAAACCAAGGGCTTGCCGCCGCAGGCAGAGAAACTCGGGCTCTCCCCCGCCACCGTGACCGCGCGCTTACAAGCGCTGGAAGAGCGTTATGGCGTGAAGCTGCTCAATCGCAGTACCCGCCATCTCTCGCTCACCGACTCTGGCGCGACGTATTACCAAGCATGTTTAGAGATCCTTGAGGCGGTCAAAGCGACAGAAAACCTGCTGCAAACTGGTAGTAAAGAGGTGCGTGGCACGTTGAAAGTCGCCGCGCCGAAAGACATTGGCAAGCAGTACATCTACCCGATTTTATCGGCCTTTTGCCAGCGCTATCCTCAAGTCGTGCCTTATCTCTATCTCAATGATAACTTGGTGAATATTGCCGAATCAGGTATCGATGTGGTGGTAAGGTATGGCTCACTGGCCGACAGCAATTTGATCTCCCGCCGCTTAGCGGCCAGTCAGCGCGTACTGTGCGCCTCACCAGCGTACTTAGCCCAAAAAGGGATGCCGAAAACGCCACATGATCTCGCTCATCATGATTGCTTGGCGATGCTACGCAGTAATGAGGAGCTAAAAACTTGGCACTTTCAAGCCAGCGAACAGCGCGATGCCATTACCATAGTGCCAAAGCGATTTTCAGACGATGGGGAAGTGATCCGGCTCTGGGCACTGGATGGCGCAGGCATTGCGCTCAAATCGATTTTGGATGTGCAGGAAGATATTCAGCAAAAGCGCCTTGTCACCGTATTGGATGGCTACATGAAAAACTTCAACACGTCTGCAGCCAGTTTGAGCGCCGATCTCAACGTGATTTACATGAGCCGCCAGTACCAACCTAAACGCATTCGCTTGTTTATCGATTTTCTCTTTGAGCACTTTGCACAGCCGATACCGCCTAATCCAGAGTGAAACTACTGTGAGCGAACGGCATGGTGTGTTTGCTTTGCCAGCAGGCGATAATGATCTTTAAGGTGGTGGCAACCATAGCGCGGTGCGATAGCATCATTGCCCATCGCGGCAAGGAAAAATTCGAACGGGCCAGCCCATTTTTCAGGCAGATGTTGCGCAATCCCCAAACTGGCGCGGCGCATCCAATCAGGCAAATGAGTCAGCTTGGCTTCGCGCTCTAAGGCGTCAAAAGCCAGTTGCGCAATCTGCTTGGCACTCAGTACGTCAGGGCCACCGACATCAAGCTCTTGCTCAGTGCGCGATATGGCCTCTAGGCAAAAGCGTGCCAGATCCGCGCCATGGATCGGGTTGAGTTTCAACTCCCCCTGACCAAAAAGATAGACGCGCCCACTTTTTGCCATATGATAAATCTCCTCCAGATCAGAAAAAAATCCGTTGGGACGAATCACGCAAGGCGTAACAGTGGTCGAACTAAGAAGTCGTCGAGCAAAACGCTCTTTGGCATTGAGCAAGCGCACCTTGGGAAACTGCGCGGCATTAAATGCCGATACATAGATAAATTTTTTCACGCCAGCACGCTCAGCTTCCAGCAGCAAGTTGAGATTCGCGCCGTAATCGACATCCGCATAGCCCAGCCCATCACGCTGACGGGTGATGCCCAAACAAGAAATCACCACCTCCACGCCATCGCAGATGCCTTGCAGCTGCTGCGCGTCGGTCACCTGCGCTTGGACAATCTGCGCGTTGTCCACCCCCAGTTGCTGCAATTTGCTTCGGCTCCTAGCCAGCGCTTTGAAATCCATCCGTTGTTCAAGCAGTTGCTTTACGATGTGTGAACCTAAATAGCCCGTTGAACCAGCAACGAGAATACGCGGGGAATTGTTCATTATTTTTCTCCTGACGAAAGTTGTTCCTCTGGGCGATATGGCTCCTCTTTTAATATATGACTGACCAGCAATTTGAGGTAAAACAAGGGAAGGAACCACTCCATGCCTTCGGCTGCACTAAACACATACAGGCAAAGCAAAATACTTAGTGAGTAACATGCCAGTGCTACTGGTCGCTGCAAATAGAGCGGCGTGAGCAAAATAGTGATGCTGGCAAGCAACATGTATCCACCGACTGCCACTATCCAAAACAGATCGAAAGAGAAAAATGCCCAGCTAAACAGCGATAACTGGACAAAGTGCGAGGTAACAAAAAATAGATGTTGCTTAAAACCTTGACCTTCACGGTGATACCAACGCTTGGCGCTTGAGGTGGCATTGGTAATGATGCCGCCGACAATATCCGCGCTGAGCAATCCGGCAATCAGATACTGCGGCCAGCGCCAATCCAATTGTGACCAATATGCATACACAACGATGCTAAGCCCCGCCACCAAAGGCAAAGAGTACTGCAATTGCTTTTCTGCTTTGGTCGCCCCCGGGCCAATAAATTTCTCCATTGCCCCCGAAAAACCCGGTTTCACATCGGGGACATTCCAATCAATTTTCATCGCTGCCTCCATTTTAGACCACTTGGTCTTTTTTAACTTAGAAGGTTTTTCTGACTAGGTAAAGGCATTTTTGACCAAGTGGTCCAAATAAAAATCGCTGTGTTATACTGCGCGACAGCAATGATGAATAAAAGTAAACAAGCAAGGAACAGAGATGCCCAAGATCATTGACCATGAGCAGCGCAGAGAAGAGATCGCGTTAAGATCCGCTGAACTATTTCTCGTTCATGGCTACAAGAATATCGGTATGCGCCAGCTCTGCGACCAACTGGGCATGAGCAAAAGTGCGCTCTACTACTATTACAAAAGTAAGGATGAGCTGTTTCGCGCTGCCACTGAAGCGATTGTCAACTTTGATAGCGATGCCATCGCTCATCGGCCTTCGGCCGAGCAGGCAACGCCAGCACAACGAATCGAAAACTTCCTGCTGATCATGCAGCAAATCGCGCCGAGATATTTTCAAGAACTAAAACTGGTTTCCGATTACATTGATGTTATCGGGCAAGAACAAATCGCTGACGACGAATGTATGAAGCTTGCAAACCAGAAATACCTCGCCATGCTCAGCCACTATGTCTCCAAAGAGCTCGGCGAGATGCTATTTACTCTTTTACTCGGCCTGCTGAATCACCAGCTTTTGATTGGTAGAACCTTAGAAAGCAGCTACATAACCAAGCTGGTTAGCACCACCTTAAGACAAGATTTGTAAGGTGGGAAAGCTGTTATCGCGCTCGATTATCTCGCTTCAACGGTTTTACCACCGAGTCTAGCCCTTCGATTTTTAACGCCAAGCAAAGCTGTAGCAATTGGCCTAATTCCCCTTCTGGAAATCCTTTGTTCGCAAACCAAAAACAATTAAATTTCTTCGGGAAAGATCACAAATTGTATCATTGAGTACTATACATATTCATGTCGATAGTGTCATAAAAACCAAGATAAACTCTAAAAGTGCTATTCATCAGAAAGCCTTCCAGTGAGAGGAAACTCGCCCAGATCTGGATACAAAGGACGGAAAAGCTTTCAAGAACAGCAAAGGCCGAGATAGTTAAAGGTGCATCCGTAAAGAATTGGCAGAGAATGGTAATAGCCTTAATGCAAAACTATTGCAGCAAACATAAAATGTCTGTCGCTTCGAACCTGTTGTCTCTAGCCGTTAACGCATGGATCTGAATCAAAAATGGACGGGTGATATCAAATATTTTGCCGCAAGCGAAGGTTAGCTGTACTTGACTATCATCTTTGATCTTTACTCACGACAAGTGATCGGTTGGTCTATGGATACGTGGATGGTGGCTACGCTAGCCTGTGATGTACTATCTATGGCCCAGTTTCCGTCGAGGCTCCCCTGAGTCGGCTTGTTCATAGTGCTCGAAATAACCCATATAACTCAAAAGACTATCGAGGCTGAATAACGAATTACAATTTAAAGTAGCACGTGGTTAGAAAAGGAAACTGCTGGGAGACTGGCTGTATTGAGAGCTTTTTCCATTGTGTGAAAGTTAAAGAGATCCAATACGAGCCGATCATGACCA
Source organism: Vibrio cidicii (assembly GCF_009763805.1). Taxonomy (NCBI): domain Bacteria; kingdom Pseudomonadati; phylum Pseudomonadota; class Gammaproteobacteria; order Vibrionales; family Vibrionaceae; genus Vibrio; species Vibrio cidicii. The sequence goes on from NZ_CP046803.1 coordinate 528,927, forward strand.
AAGATGAGATGCGCCAAACGGTCTTCGAGTTCATTGAGGTTGATTTTATTCTTACGAGTAGGCTCAGTGCGCTTAGTTATTTAAGCCCAGTTCACTTCATCAAGCAACATGTCGCTTGATGAAGTGCCCAGTCAGGTTGGAATAGGTCACTATTATAATAAACGCATTCTGTGACAGAGAGTGAGTCAGGTAAGTCACTCTCCTTAAACATCACATCAGCTATGCACGACGTTCGGAACTGAAATAGTCATACAATAAATCAAGTGGCGTATGTCCCGCATGTTCTAACACTCTCGCTCGCAGTATCCCTTCTGTGCAATCGGCTAACTCATCCCAATCTGGATTGGAACTCAGAAACAACTCTCCACAACTGTCAGGAGTGTTTTTGTTCCAGATTTCCTCAATCTGATATTCGAGGTCACCATTAAAATCTAAATTATCTTCCAGATCTTCAACAAAATTATCCCATTCATCCAAGGTCATCCATATGCCACCTGTACCATGAACATTAAGAGCATAAAACTCAAAATCTGGAATATATGGTGATGATTTTGATAGGAATGGAGTATTTAATACTATGCCATCAGGATCAACGGCAGCACTTAACTGCTGGTCAGAGCCACAGAATACATCACATTTTAGGAGTCTAGAATAACGCGCGTTGCTTGCTAACTCGTCACTTAGTCCTGCAAATTTGAGCGCCTCAATTAGCTCTTCAGTCCTGATCAGTGCCGACTCTTGTTTTTGCATGGACTGATAACAATTGAATCCAGCGTTTCTAAATAGCTGTTCCTAAATGTAGATCACCGGTGTGTAAAAAAGAAGGGAACTCGGTACCGTTTGAGCGATCTGATCAGTCGCCAAACATACAAACCCGCAACCGTTACCGAGTTCCTATGATTCTAACATTACCTGACCGCGCTGAACGACGTCGTATCACCAAAAAGATGCATAAAACTAAGGATAAAGACCATTACCGACGCTTGAATGCCATATTGCTACTTTCTCAAGGGCATTCTGTTACCACAGTCTCGAATATTCTGGTTGCAGCCCGCTCTTCTATAGGACGCTGGATTCATTGGTACACGGAATGCGGCATCGATGGCTTGGAAAGCTCAACTCGAGGCAGAGCCACGACGCTCCCATTTCTTCAAATTGCCGCTGTATTGACTGCTTTACTCGCACTGAATCCTCAAAGTCTGGGATATCAGCGTTCACGTTGGAGTACCGAGCTGATGGCGATTGAAGTAAATCGGATATTTGGGTTTAACGTGCACTCATCGACCATTCGTCGATGGTTGCCTAAACTTGGGATTGTCTGGCGAAGAGCCTCTCCAACATTGCATATCAAAGATCCAGATAAAGAAGCCAAACTCGCCAGAATCAAAGAGGCATTAGCGCGTTGCGACGCCGACCATCCCGTGTTTTATGAAGATGAAGTCGACATTCACTTAAATCCCAAAATTGGCTCAGATTGGATGCCAAAAGGTCAACAAAAGAAGGTGGCGACACCGGGACAAAATGCTAAATACTATCTTGCAGGAGCTCTGCATGCTAAGACCGGTAAAGTCTCGTATGTCGGAAGTAGCAGTAAGAACTCAGAACTGTTTATTGCGATGCTGGAGCAGTTGAAACGCCAGTACCGCCGAGCGAAAACCATTACTCTTATCGTGGATAATTACATCATTCACAAGAGCAGAAAAACACAGGGTTGGTTAAAGCAAAATCCGAAGTTTGTTTTGCTTTTTCAGCCAGTGTACTCGCCTTGGGTAAACAAAATAGAGAAGCTTTGGCATGCGTTGCATGAAACGGTGACACGGAATCATCAATGCAAAGCAATGTGGCAACTTTTAAAGCGGGTTCGATACTTTATGGATAACGTTTCACCATTTCCCGGCGGTGGTCATGGGCGACAAAAAAGTGAAGCATAATTAGGAACAGTTATTTAGCAAGTTGCTGAAATCCTTGATTTAGAGAACATCGCCTATTTTCTAGTGGGATAGTACGAAATTCCGTCTTAAAAATATCAGATAGAATCTTGGTCGATACCTCAGAGAAAGAAGCAAATGCATTGGTTAACATAACTCACCTTATAGCTGGCTAATTTACCGAACGCGTCTGATTTTGTTGATACGGCATACCCCAGCCATGGATTCATTATTACCAAATAGGTACCCTCATTTTTACAGCAGACGCACCATTGCCATGAGTGGCAAATATGAGTATACAGAATCAGATAAAAATGACAATATATTGTTTTATAGGGTAAAAATAATACTTTTATTTATATTAGTGCATACGATTATGAATAAAAAAACGAAGTAAATTTATTTACGCAGTAGGACTATATTATCGAATAGGAGGTAATTTATGAGGGTTTTATATATAAACGCTTTTTCTCTCTTATACTCCGAGCGTTATATCAATAACCATGAATCAGTTCGCAATGCATACCGATCCGGTCACTATAAAACCACCCTAGATGTCATGGAGTCGATACCACACGATACCCTGTCAGCAAAATTGCTAGAAAGAGCAGCCCTATCGGTAGGAATGTTAATTTATCCAGTAGAGCCTAGAGGAGCCCGAGACCTGCTTATCAATATGCAGATATTCAATAAGGCATCCATAGCGCCCGATATCGACTGGACTGGTGTATTGCGAATGGGTAGCAACAACCATATTGCACGCATACGAAAACACGTTGAGATAGCTCGTGTCAGTGAGTGGCGCAGTTGTGGAGATTTGTTTTATTGGGAATTGAATCATCTTCGAAACCTCCATCTAAAAAGCCCATCGAATAAGGGGGTAACACCACAACTATTACGTCAAATCCGAGCTATCGAACAGGTAAAGTTATGAATGATGATAAACAACAAGAAGAATTTGAAGAAGGCTCCATCAGATTTATGCAAACAATCCTACAGGAAAAGGCGCTAGCCTCTGTGGTTATGGGAACAAATGGCAATATTGTAGTCCAGTATTGCGATAGCATTACCGTATACAAGCAGGACAACTCTGCGGATCTGGCTGCTAAGTTACTGAAGCTAGTAGCAGAAGCTCAATGCAATTAGAGCTTTGGGAAAACAAAATCAACAGCCTCATGCTTGTTATCACGCACATGAGGCCGATGATGTACCACACTAGTTTAGTTTAGAGCACAATAATCTAAATAATCAAGAAAACAATTTATCAAATGATGAGAAACGGTGTTCAGCTCAAAAGCTATTATTTTTTGTTAAGGATGCTTATATATTAATCAATAGAGAGTTTGGTTAACAATTAAATACTGGATTAAAAAATGATCAGCGAAAAGGCAAGATTCATGCTAACTATGAAGAACGCTTGGATAACGTGGCTAAAGGTGGCCGTACCCTTAACCTCAAATAAGGTGTAAGTGGCCTACATTCCTGACCTTACTATCTACAGAGCAGCTCTTTGAGCTTAATCGCGCAAAATATTTAATTTTAAACACTGATCTACATGACTCCTATCTTTGGGGCAAAAACTAACGAGTAGCCAACAACTCAAGAACCTGAGATCAGAATTAGCATTTAGGTCATCATCCCAGATCGAAATTTGTATTTAACTCGCGCTCTTAGATCGGAATTAGCATTAGTCTATCCTTTCTAACTCAGGATTAGCATCTAACAACCCAGTTATAAAGCGGAGTTAGCACTAGCCCGTAATTGATGTACCGAAAGTAACCCAATATATTGGAATAGCTGACAACAAGTATTTTAATGACAAATATCACACTTTAGACTGAATAAAAAATACACAAAAATCATAAAATCAATGAGTTGAAATCAACTCGCGACTTGTATGCCATTATTTTGCCACTTCCCATACCTACTAATCTCTGTGACTATCGGTTCAGTACCAGTGAGTAATTGATAAGAATTACGTTGACATTGCTGAACCATTATTCGGCATAGCTGAGAAAGTGAGCGTAAGTATTACAACCAAATACTTCCGCACAGTGAAGAAATCACCATGAGTTATAAAAAATGGAACATTACGAAAAAATTATCATCAAGGGTTTGCTTGGCGGTGGCAGTACGAACGAGGCTTTTTCAAGCCGTTTAATTCAGGGCACTGGAATTGAGAAAGTCGAAAGTGTGAGCGAAATGTGGGCTTACCTCGAAGGTGAACTTCAGCAGAAAGTCATTGATGTGATTGAGTCAGTTTTTTGTGAGGAAATTGAGACTAACAATCTAATCAAAGGATTGGTTAAGCATGTTGCGCAGCGGGGTGCCCTTGCTGAATATTATGCATTAGATCTCTCGGAGCGTAGCCAATTTACCGAAGACGAAGAACGTGAAAAAATAATGGAATTATTCGAAGCGAAGAAAAAAGTCTGGGAAGAAAAAGAAAAAACGTTCAATGCACATGACTATTACAACGCAGAAACCAGAGCCAGACTGTGTAACGTGTCGCGAGTGCTGTACTGATTTTTACGATTACACAAGCGATGCGCGTAGCATTTGGGACACTGGAGCCTGCCTTCGTTGCTACATAAAGGGTGAAGTTCAATGAGCAAAAGCATTAGAAAGTGGGTAGCAATACCAGATCGCCACGATGAATACTTCGACGGTAATTTCAATGAACTTGACGGGTATTATAAAGACGATAGATCCATGAAAAATATTTATAACTCTTACAAAGTGAATGATGGTGACGTTGTTTTTTGCGGCCATTGCGACACGGAAGTAATCGAAACTGATAGTTGGGCGGACGCTGTAGTTTGTCTTGGTAGTGGTGAGATTATCGAAGATGCTTAGGCGGGTTTCTAGGTATCGCTGCCCTGCTTGCGATACAGTCGGTTACTGGTATCCATCTTGATCGAAAGCTGTCGAATTTGTAACCTTTGGATGTAACCCACAGATATTACATGTGTGGGTTCATAAGTATCCAGCACGATACAAGCGCTAACATAAACTCCTGTTAAATATTGTTTTTCGACTCACCTTAAAATCTGGGTGAACGCTTTCGCTCACCCTAAATTTACTGAAAGTCTATTTAATGAAAAAAAACACATTGGCAACACTCATTGAACTCGCTATCAATGAGGACGTGTCCTCTTTTCTCTTAATCGGTGTGTAGTCTTACTCAGGGACAAAAGCGCCTTAGTTCATTCATTACTGGTGCCCTTTCCAAAATTCTTCAATTTCCCATAACGCGCGGCTGCCCATTACTTCTCTGATTGATTGGATCACTTGTTCATATTGATCTGAGGAAAATTTAGACCACCTTGCAAGCTCAGCCTCTTTCCAGCGAAACTTCAGTCCTCCGATATTACTTCGGCACAAAGCGTTCAACAACACAGCATCTATGGGAGGGTGCAAATCGACGACCTTTACGTGCGAATCATATCCCCCGCAAACCAAAGCCGATTTTAAGTACATGTTGATTAATTTGGCGGCGACCCCATGAGTAAAGGTCAATCCTATTTTACTCGCTTCAGCAATAAGTTGTTCACGCCATAGGCGGTGCTGTTTATCAATGTCCACTCTTGCTGGTAGTTTATCTGGATTGTCAACCAATGTGTCTAAACCTATAGACTCGATAAGTTGTTTACCTTGTTTTACCGTAAACCTTGCCTCCTTGACACTTGACGCTCTGGAAGCTGCCCATGCAGAGAAGCGATGTTTATGTTCAGTTATTGTGTATGTCATCGGTTTAATCTTTTCTCATTTAAGGACAATGAAGCGCTTTACAGAAAGCTACTTTTTCTTTGAAGCTTGAGCCTTCGCTTGCTTAATAAAGTCATCCTTCGTTGTAATGTGTCTAACCAGATCATCAACCGCATCTTGAGAATAAATGTGTGTATTGGATATCTTTTGGTAGTGGTGGTGTTTGTTAGACGTTGCTTTCCAATTTAGCTTTTTTAGTGCTGCTTGGAAGCAATGATTGTTTATCGTTGGCTTTCCTCTCTTGTCTCGAGCTACTAAACACTTCTCTAGCTTTACGATATCGTAGTTAGCGTGAAGGGTTTTATTGATTGCATCAATAGCAGTCTTTTGAGTAAAAGTATGCGTTTTCTCTGGGTCTACTTGTTTTTCTACAATGAGAGCTTTTTTCAACCGCTCCAAGTCCTGAGTTTTACCATTAGCAGCAGCAAGTATTATCTGACTATCTTTTTCATTGCGAGCGTATACAAGTGATACGTTAATAGGTATGGCGAACTCAATATCATCTTCTTGCTCAATTTCGTCTTGTACCGTTTGAGCTAATTCAAGAATATCTTCCGCAGCTTTACCATATAATGAGCTTAACATCGCTTTTGGTGGCATTTTGAAATCACCAACTAGCGATATCATGCCAGCATGCTGAGACTGCATAAATGGTATCTCAGCAAAATCTTGAAACTTGGATGAGTAATTTAGAACGCCTGATTGAAAAATTCGAGAGGCCAATCCTTGAAGCTCTGGCATAAGTAAATGAACTGCACCATCACGCCAATCAGCTATACGAGAGATATTCTTCCTTACATTGTCATTCTCTTTGAACAACTTATCCAAACATTGTCGCAAAGAAATTGTTTTCTTAACGCCTTGTTTATTCGATTTCTCAAATATTGATTCTTCACCATCACGCTCAATGATAATTGCCTTAAGTAGCTGTTCCCAAGCTGTTGAGTACATCATGACAAATCCATCTAACTTATTTTCAAGTGATGGTCTGTTATAAAGCTCTAAGGCGAGCATCATATTATCTTTGGATTTTTTGAGCAGAGCTTTCGCTAAGTTAGATTTACATTTATGACCTAACTCTTGATAGTGTTTGCTTTGAGATAAACGCTTTTTGAACTCGATGAAACTTACGTCTAGTACATTTATTGCTTCGTACGTATTAGCTTCGATCTCAGCTAAGAAACTGGGTGATCTGTCCCTTCCCGTAGTAAGACTTGAATGTACTGGGTTTCCAACCCACTTGCTCAAGAAGCTCTTCTTTTGTGAAAGTAGAACTCTCAGTTTGATGCTTATGTAAGAATTGGTACAGCAATAGCTGCATATCGGTTTTAGCCATTTTGCACTCAAATATATGATGGGACTATTGCAATGCATGTTATTGAATAGCAACGAGCAGTTCAGAGAGAGGCATCAAAGAATGGGATTTTTCTAGAAAGTAGCATCAGCTTTAGGGACGAACTTCTAAAACAAGACCCAAATCAAAATTGTCCAGAGACGTCTCACGACGCCCAGCTTGGGGACAAAAACGAGTTAGGCTCTGAGGTCAATAACTCGTTTCATTTGCCTCAACTACTCAAGTCTAATGGACGAGGTGCTAGATGTTCTGAAACGCTATCAACAGAGAATTGTTAGCTAAGCATACAAACGATAACCAAGCTAGAGTGTGATTTGATTACTTCATTTATTCGCATCATTTTTTGGATGCGCATAACCTTGAGGCAGAAGCGACTTACCCACAGTCATTCATTTTGTTTGCTTCGAGACAGTAATTCTATAAATGCAATGAATTTTCGATAAACGAGTATTGAAGAAATTGCTATAAATCAATAAGATAATTAGTGAGCGATGGCGGTGCCATCGTGCCACTAGGTGAAGTTTTGAGTATCTCAGGGTTTTGCCAATACACCATTTTTTCGAGGTTCTGTAGGGAATTTAAGAGGAAATACTAAATGACTATTCTAGATCCAGAGAAGGTGCTACCTCGCGCCAACTGTACTATCGTACGCCATGAATCATACGGTTCTACTAGTACAAATCAAACTGAGATCGTACGATCTATCAAGGCAAACTTTGACAACAATTCTTATGTCCAAGCCTTTACAATTGCTGTTCACGCCAACCCTGAGGGGTCGCCACAAGAGCAAGAGCTGGCATACCTCATTGAATACAGCGATGGACATATAGAGTTGTTTGATAAGCACTCGATGTCAATCAATCGCTCTCCGAGAGAAAGTGAAGTTCTTTCTATGCTCCGAACGCTTGTTTATCTGGGTTTTGGCGATCGCCTGTTTTACTGCACGAAACGTCTATATTCGCAGGTTTTTCAACAAACTCCGCTCTTAACCGTAGCAGTGATTAAGGCTAAGGGGGTTAAATCTCTGCTCCCTCATTGGCATGAGTTTACATCGGTGAATAACGAAGCTTATGAAACTTTCCCTAAGTCTATTTATAAAGCAAAGGAATGGGACAAAATAGCTGAGCTGACACAAATCTCAATCAACGAGGTTCAAGTTCTAAACTCAATTGATTTCGCAGACAGTCTTTGTTCTGATGATGAGGTTATAGCGGGCTATCTTGGGCGAAGCTTCAAGAAGTGGATCTTTGTTTGTCGTCGTGGACGCAAGGCTTACATGACCTTTTGTGACGAGCGCACAATTCATTTGGCTTATCACTCCATTGTTGGCAAGTACAATATGAAAGCTTACGGTGACTTCATAAAAGAAAGCGTTGTAGAAAGTAAAGCTCAGCGCTTAATTAGTGTTAATCAAGGGCAATTCATTACGGAATTTAATGAACACTATCACAAGTGGTTATTCGAACGCGCAATAGACAACTTGTTAATTGTTTAGAACGAAGGGAGGATATTATCCTCCTTTTTTCATTAATTGATAAATACCTAATTTTTAATCACAATCTAGTTTCGGCCTCGTTCCGGGACAAAAGCGCCTTAGCGCGATTGCTCTAAACCGCTTCTGCCCCAAAGTAACTCCGGGTCTAGATGCTCTTCACCAAACGAAAATGTTCACATTGACCACTAATCCTCTGTGGTTCTGTTCAGCTTCTTATTTAGCTTTTGGTCATTTTCTTTATTAGCTAAGTCCGTTATGAAGTTAATGTTTGACGCAATCACGCTATAAATGCAAAACAACTGAGCATATACAAGGCAAAGTAACACACAAAGACCAGCAAACGAAAACAGGTCAGGCACTTTCAAATACAAGCTTGTACTCACTAGGAACGGCTTAATGGAAATACCAATCAACAGCACTGCTAAATAGCTGTTCCTAAATGTAGATCACCGGTGTGTAAAAAAGAAGGGAACTCGGTACCGTTTGAGCGATCTGATCAGTCGCCAAACATACAAACCCGCAACCGTTACCGAGTTCCTATGATTCTAACATTACCTGACCGCGCTGAACGACGTCGTATCACCAAAAAGATGCATAAAACTAAGGATAAAGACCATTACCGACGCTTGAATGCCATATTGCTACTTTCTCAAGGGCATTCTGTTACCACAGTCTCGAATATTCTGGTTGCAGCCCGCTCTTCTATAGGACGCTGGATTCATTGGTACACGGAATGCGGCATCGATGGCTTGGAAAGCTCAACTCGAGGCAGAGCCACGACGCTCCCATTTCTTCAAATTGCCGCTGTATTGACTGCTTTACTCGCACTGAATCCTCAAAGTCTGGGATATCAGCGTTCACGTTGGAGTACCGAGCTGATGGCGATTGAAGTAAATCGGATATTTGGGTTTAACGTGCACTCATCGACCATTCGTCGATGGTTGCCTAAACTTGGGATTGTCTGGCGAAGAGCCTCTCCAACATTGCATATCAAAGATCCAGATAAAGAAGCCAAACTCGCCAGAATCAAAGAGGCATTAGCGCGTTGCGACGCCGACCATCCCGTGTTTTATGAAGATGAAGTCGACATTCACTTAAATCCCAAAATTGGCTCAGATTGGATGCCAAAAGGTCAACAAAAGAAGGTGGCGACACCGGGACAAAATGCTAAATACTATCTTGCAGGAGCTCTGCATGCTAAGACCGGTAAAGTCTCGTATGTCGGAAGTAGCAGTAAGAACTCAGAACTGTTTATTGCGATGCTGGAGCAGTTGAAACGCCAGTACCGCCGAGCGAAAACCATTACTCTTATCGTGGATAATTACATCATTCACAAGAGCAGAAAAACACAGGGTTGGTTAAAGCAAAATCCGAAGTTTGTTTTGCTTTTTCAGCCAGTGTACTCGCCTTGGGTAAACAAAATAGAGAAGCTTTGGCATGCGTTGCATGAAACGGTGACACGGAATCATCAATGCAAAGCAATGTGGCAACTTTTAAAGCGGGTTCGATACTTTATGGATAACGTTTCACCATTTCCCGGCGGTGGTCATGGGCGACAAAAAAGTGAAGCATAATTAGGAACAGTTATTTAGTATCACTGCTGAGATAACCACAACACCAACCAACAACTGTACTCGCTTTTTATCTGCTTCTGGGAATATAGCAGACGAGCTTGGCTGAATAACCTTACGCATGGCTTGCGGGTAAATGTAAGCAATCCAAATCCCCATGATAGTAAAAATCATGGCTGACCCGTTTTGCAAAATACTAACTATAGGCGACACGTCGCTGTAGGTTATGTCGTCTTTGAATATCCAACTAACTAAGGCGATGAAGCAAGCTAAAGCAACATGCCAAATCAAGGTCTTCATTGTCCAACCGCTTCTTCTTGTTCTTCCTCAATAAACGCTGATAGTAGTTTACCACGCTTAAACTCCATAGCCTTAAACAAACGCTCTGTTGTGTAATGCCCTGTGTCATCACGACCACCACCTGCTAAATCGTTTACAGGTAGAATGCTTTTGACAACGAAGTTATCTAACCAGACAACCCCTGAATTCTCTTTCTTGAAGCCAATATTTCGCCATTCATCACCACCCGCGTATTCACGCTCGTATAGTTCGATCAGGTCTTTCAGCTCTTTTACTGTCGGCTTAGCCTCAATGTTAACTTCTACTCTTCGGTTTGCTCTCGTCACTTGACTTGAAACGAAAGGCAGACCTTTGAATAAGTTAGTCCAACCGCTTTGCTGCACTACCTGAGCACTAATCACATCACGTTTAACGAAATGAGTGATTTCACCTGTCAGACCTTCCAAGTCGGCTTCAGTAGTTGGTTTCTTAAACTGCTCGGAATAAGCCTGAAACCATAAATTGCCTTTCTCGCCTTGCTTGGTCGGAGCAAACGAAATAGACAGATACTTACCCTTACCGCCTTTCCGCTCTTTCTCTATGACCTTTCTTTGTCTGAAATCACTATGTAGCTCTACATAGTCACGCATGAATCGGTTCATGATTTCTGTGTCAGAAACAGAGTTCGGAAAGCGAATAGACGCGAAAATATCTAACGAGGGGACAAACCAGTAATAAGCAGCTTCACCCCAAATAACGCGGTCTTCACCGACGTTATCATCAGCATTGTAAAGGTTATTGTCTTTTAACCCTGCATCAGCCTTAATGCCGTATACACCGTTACCCTGACCAATAGCACGCCAAAGGATAAGCATATAATCTCCTGTGCCCTCATCGCGTTTCTATTGCTTTCAAGTAAACTTTTTTACGGTTGCCGTAGCCAACGGTTTGATCATCCCAAAGCAGTGTGTCTTCTAAAGAGATTCTGTCTTGAAACCATTTATGTAAGGAGTCGAGCATTACATCCATGCTCAAAGGTTCGAAGTAATCGTCACCTCGACGAGCAAAGCCCAACGACTTGTATTTGAAAAATGTAACCAGACCTTCGCTCATGAAAACTCCTTTCATTTATTAGGGTTACAGTAAATCACAAACCGTGTTTAACTCAAAGTTTTTAGGCTAATGTGCGACTTTCGAAACTAGTTTCTGTCTAGAGACATGTTATGCGCCATGCTTAGGGACAAGAGTGTCTTAGAGTGGATGTTCAAAACATGTAAGTACCGCTCATTCCACAGATTTGAATGCGCGAGCGATGAGCCAAAAGTAAACTTTCCCAATGGCAATATCTTTGGCCATGTAACTTACGAATGGTTGGACTCTGGTGGAGAGTTAGCTAAATATGGTAGCGCAATTCTTTAGGAAGTTCAGGCTTCCTGTTGAGCAACTTAAACTTATGATTTTTGCTAATCCTCTAAAAAATATGACTATTATCAAAGTTCTATGGACTTAGTTTTTAATTACCTTTAAACACCTTTCATATAGTGTGTAAATTGGTTGAATGAGTATTTTGTGTTGTTGAACTTAGGCCAATCTACGGGAATGTTGAATGAAACGAAATGTAGTTGCTTTTTTGAGCAAAAAGAATCTATCACTTGCGGATATACAGAATAGTAAAAAGCAATTTTCCTCACATCGTAAGAGCGATGAAGATGATTTGGTTCTTTGTTTGTCAAACCATACTGGCACCGCAGAATGGGCTGGATTGTTCTCTGACTATAATATTGATGATCGTCACTTTAAACAAAAATCAGTTAAAGGGGCCTTTTTTGTTAGAGTTGATAAGCGCTATGTGATTTTTACATTCGGTCACGGTAGAAGCTTGATTGATAAATCAGCAATTGAGCGCGGCTTTGGGTTGAGAGTGTCAATGAATCTAGGAGATCCCGAACAACTAAAATCTATCGACAAGTCAACGTTAGATCGAGTCGCAAGAAACACACGTTTCTCAAGTAGCTATGAACTCAGGCATTCAGGATTTTGACTTCGCTTTCGATCACGAGATTTTAAAATCGATAACCGCCACCGTTAGCAAACAAGATGAAGAGCTTGAAATGGTCTCTGGTAATGACTCTGTATCACTCTATACCGAAATAGAGGCTGACAAATTTCGGGAGATTGCTGAACGGTTGGTTGCCGCATATTTCAGTGACCACTACAAAGAACAATACCCATGGGCAGAGTTTATAGGCTTAGAGTCTGATCCAGAAATAGTCAACAAACTAGAAACTACGTTAGTCGAAAGGTTTAAATCAAAATGTGTAGATGGGTTCTGGCTCGCACCTCCCAAAATTATCGACTATCATAATTTTTCCGGTTTTGTCTACTCCACAAAGACGATAAGAAGTGGATGCCCTTGTAAGCATCCAGAATTAAAACTGAGTGCCTTTTTGGAGGAAGCACCGTTTAAAAGTAAAGAATCAATATCAATTAGCACTCTAAAAACCAAAGAAATATATCTATACGTGTAGTGGTCAACTAAAATTGGCCACAGTTTTAGAGTTTTCCCAATACAAGCGTTCCGATTCATTGGGCGTTAACCCACCGTTATACTGATGTGGCCTAAGTTGGCTGTAATATCCAATAATGTATCGAATGATCTCTTGTTGAGCCTCTGCAAAACTACGATAACCCGCTTTGGGAACCCATTCGCTTTTCAGGCTTCTAAAGAAGCGCTCCATCGGCGCATTATCCCAACAATTGCCTCGTCTTGATAAGCTTTGTGTAATCTGACAACGCCATAGTAACTGACGATAATAGCGACTCGTATAATGGCTACCCTGATCACTGTGGAACATGACCCCTTTGGGCCTGCCCCTAGATTCAAAGGCCATCATCAATGCTTTTCCAGTGAGCTTGCTGTCTGGTGATAGTGACATTGCCCAACCAATAGGTTTTCGTGCAAACAGATCCATGACAACAGCCAAATACATCCAACGATGACCAACCCATACATAGGTGACATCACCAACCCAAACCTGATTCGGTTGAGTCACAGCAAATTGCCGCCCTAAAAGATTGGGGATCTCAAGATGCTCTTGTTCGGCCTTTCTGTATTTATGTTTAGGTGACTGGCAGCTTACTAAGCCTAGTAATTTCATTAGCTTACTTGCTCGATAACGGCTAAGCGGTATGCCCTCAATATTGGTTACCATATCAGCAATCGTACGTGCACCTGCTGAGCCGTGGCTAGCTTCATGCATGTCACTCACAATAGAGTGCAATTTCACCTGCTCTGGCGAGAGTTGTTTGCCTCTGTTACGCCAATACTTGTAGCTACTACGATGAACACTGAACACATGGCATAAGGTTTTTACACTAAAGCTCTTCCTGAGTTTCTCGATCATCGAGAATTGTTCAGTGAGTCCGACATCAAGAGAGCAGTAGCCTTTTTTAAAATTTCATTGTGCTCCTCAAGGTTAGCGATTCTCTTCTTGAGTTCACGAATTTCTATTTGTTCTGGCGTAAGCGGAGAGGCTTTCGGCGATATACCTCGTTGCTCTTGCTTAAGCTGTCGTACCCAGCGATCCATTGCTGATTTACTGACATTCATTGTTTTAGCGGCTTCGATAACCGAATAGCCATGCTCTGTTACTAATTGTGCTGCTTCAAGTTTGAACTCTGCACTAAAAGTTCGTCTTGTGCGATTTGTCATAAAGTCACCTATTTGTCTCTGAGATGTATTTTAACATCTCTATTTAGGTGGCCAAATTTACTGTACCACTACAACAAAACCTTTATCGATGTTGGTCTTGTAAATACAGTAAAACTGTCTTTGTTGCCTAGTTAACTCCCTAATAAATCTACGACTCTCATCAATAGCTAATTGCTTATTTTTCCTCACCTGTTCCTCACGTTCTTTTGTGGAACGATTAGGTGATTTAGATAGAAATTTTTTTCTTTTTTCGTCGATTAGATTGCGGCGATACTCATGATTATCTCTAAGATCTACTCGGAAGTTTGCTCCAGAATTGAGTTCACCATCAATTCGCTTACGGCGAGATTTAGCAGAAAGCTTAGGCTCAATCTTATCTGAGAAAACAGAAGTTAGCAGATTTTTGCTAAACGGTGAGGTTGTATCACTCATGAATTCGCTCTTAAACCTTCTGACAGACTCATCAATCGTTGCTTCATTGGACGAGTCAACACGATACTTGTCATAGAGATACTCTAAAAATTCCAGTCCCTCACCTCTCACATTTAGTGAGCACCACTCCCCTTTACGACCACGAACTTTCTTGCTATTTATCTTAATCTTCAGATAGCGATTGCCTTTAGTGCCTTTGGTTGCGACAGGCGTGATCGGTGATGAGATGGGAGCAATATGCTCAAACTCCATAAGAGACTTGGTTAGTTCTTCTCCAGTTTTAGGTTTACAAGTTTGTAGATGCTCGATCAAAGCTTGCCTAACCTTGTGGCTAGTACTCTTACCCTTTACAGGCGTAACTCGGTCAATTTGTTGTTCTGCGTTTCTCTCCATAACCGTAACTGGGTCTAAAAACCCATAGCGTGCATTAATTTCTGATTGAACAGCCGAGTGATATGACAAATCATTAGGATTATAAAACTCTAATTTTTTCTGAGTCTTATGATCAAGGAGAGATACAGCAACATGTAGGTGAGGCTTGCGACGCTGACCATTTTCATCGAGCATGTGCTTTCTAGTAGGGATATGCATTTCTGCATAATAGTTAAGCTCATCAAGATCACGATGAGGAACATTTGCGCGAAGCACCTCATCAACAATAGCCTTGTGCATCTCATACTGCTCACTGGTCGGTATTTCGCTGTATTTTTTTATATCTGTCTCATCAAAACTGATAGTAATGTGCTTGTACGCTCCATCCCATTTGCTTCTGTATTTTGCAATCCAATTTGCGTCCCGCTCGATGGCCTCTAGCGAGCCATGAATTGGAACTCGTGTATCGTACTCATCCCGATGAACCCCTGTGGTTCTAACCCTGCCGTTAACAAGGTAGTCACCGATGCCATTAATGCGCGTTGAAAATCTAATAATCATTTGGTTATTTCTTTTTAACTACTTTTATGTGCTGACCAAGGCTTTCCTCCATCAAAAATTTTAGAGCTGACATTTGTCTATAAATGAGCACAAATTTCATATCTAAACCAGAATACCTTTCTTGTAGTGTTACTAACGCTCTACCAACACTATTTAGGCGTGAATAATAGAACCGCTCAGTCTTAAGAATTAGGTTAATGTAACCAAGATCTACAGGTTGGATTTTGTAGTTAGGTTTTAGCATTAATTTGCATAGTTGTTGAACAGATTCAGTCCCGACTGCCTTGTCATATAGTTGGCTGTAGAGCGAGTCGGTGACTCTAAAACAAACAACAGAACTTGTGCTGTTTTTTTCCTCTACATCCTCATCAAAAATAACACCTTCAGATACAAAATCATCGCCTTTATTACCGAGGTATCGAATCGAAGATTCTGGCTTAGGAAACGTTGAGTTATGCACTGTAAGAAGGTGACATATTTTTCTAAGACAGATTAGGTAATTTGTTAGCTGAAAATCGACTTTTGATTGTATTGATTCTTCATTATTAATCATCCCCCAAAATATCTTTGAAAATGAATCAAAGTGAGACTTTTCAATTTCCAAAATAGACACAGCCATCAGCTCTCTAGATACATCAACAGGAGGAACTATTCTATCAACATCAATCATTCTTCTAGCAAAGATATTGATGCTTTCTCCATTGAGTAAAAGAGGCTCTAACTCTTCCTTTAAATTGTTGTCGATTCTAAAGCCAATAATTTTGCTTAAAGTCTCCTTCTTTTTCTTTTGTTTATTTTGACTCTCTTTTTTTGTCATAATCGTTATTTTTATTTTATTGGCGGAGACAATAAATGGGATTTTTAAGGGCCCCCCTTAAAGCACGAGATTGTTGTTTGCGGATGCAAAAATGTAAACAATCTGGACGTGCCTCCACAGTTTAGTTCTCCACCTAACTTAATGGTACTATATTTTTTTGGTTACACAAATTCACATATTTGAATCAAAGTAATGTGGTTACTATAATTAATGATAAACGAATAAATATTATGACTAAAAAGAAAGTTTTAATTGATCACCTTAACCTCAACGAGGTGCAAAAAAGAGAGTTTTTGAAGTTGGTTTTGGGAAAGGTCGAAAGTGGTAGACTAAAGCCAATTCAGGTTAATAGATTGAAATCGAAATATGAAAATCAGCTATTAGAATTCAAAGAAATAATTAATATATATAAATCAAGAGGATTCTCAAACAAACATCTAACAAAACTATTTAAAAGTGGATTTGGTATATCTAAAAAGGATGCTTCGATTTGTATAAATATCCCAGAATATCAACTAGAGTTATTTATACAAAAACATCTACCGCAACACACAAGAAAATTCAAACATAAAATAAAAACTAATGATACTAAAAATAAATAATAACAGACAAAATATTATAGAGTATCTGGTTAAGAACCACATAATACATGCCCCTAAAAATGGTAAAATTCATGTTCACAAACTACCTCAAGAGTTAATCCAAAAAAGCCTCCACTTAAGGAGGCTTTCATATTTTAAAACAGGCTATTTTCACTTAAATTGGAGAATAGATCGGAATCCCTTTCGGCCTTAGGTTTCTCTGGAACCTTAGTAGCTCTTTCGTCCACACTCGTATCTGTAACTTCCTTTAAAGCAACATCGTCAGATGTAGGCTCGATACCATCAGGTTTAGGCTCACTATTATTCATAATTTCGGGTTGGGATTTAAATGACGCTTTGGCTTGTTCTTTGCTACCAACACTACCCCTTTTAATCGCCATTATTTCCTCCTCAACCGTTCTGGTATCCTCGATATTTATGAGTTTTTCCAACCTATCCATCCTAGATCTACCCTTGCCCTTACTCTTACTCTTACTCTTAGATTTAGCCTTCTCATTTGCTAATCCTGATGGATCAATAGTTATAGAGACACCGACAATTCTGCGCCCTCTGGTTTCGACCTTAAACAATTCGCCATTCTTTTGAGTTACAATTTTAAGTGCTTTTTCTGACACATCAGGATCTTGAGAAATTTCGTTAATTTCATTTAATGATTTATGTACAACATGTTTGCAAAAATCACTACCATTTTTGTATCGATTAGTTGTCCCCATCTCCTCTCGTAACTCCTGAATAGTTACATTAATTTCTCTAACTGATGTTCCTGTATCTAAATGATATCTACGTAAAAGAACCAACCACATTCTCATAGTAAATTCTGATTTAGAACTTTTAACTAGATAAAGAGGCAGTGCTGTATAACCGATACGCTTCAAATCTTGGCAGTAAAAAACCAAAAATGGCATAAATCTAGGATTTAACTCAACCGAAACGACCTCATTACCCTCAATCAATTGAATGCGACTAAAAATTGGAACTACATCCCTGCACCTTTTTCCATTTTTCTCATATTTGTATTCAAATGCGGTGTTAAAATTCGTACTAGATGCAGCCTGCGCTATACTCTCAGATAACCTGCTAGGGGCTATATTTATACGTGAATCTGGCGACCAATAGCTGACAAAATCGCGTAAATTAAAGCTAAATTGCAGATAGCTAGGGTGTTTACAAAAAAATATACTCGCACACTCAAGCAGACCTAACTGATCCCATTGAATAGAAGGTTCACTTCCCTCTCCAGACTCTAGGTACGTATTTTCCATTAATCGATCATTTTTCTTTAACTCGATTAACTCAGATTCTCGATCATCGCCCTTAATTACATTCTTGTGAATTTTAATTAAATCAACCTCAAGGTTGTTCATGTGGCTATTTAATGCACTAATCAAAAACTTATCGGTAGGAACAAACGCAGCAACTGCGGATGCCATAATTCGCTGTTGCTGGAGTGTTGCATGAGGGGAAACTAGCAATCGGCTAAAATTTGCTGCGCCGTTTTTCTCAATTTCACTTAAATTCATCATCATAATCTCTAAATTTTTTAGAAGGTTAATAACTTATTTGCGAAAATCAAAATTTTTTTCGCAATAAATAAGGAACTTTCTGCACTTACGCTACCGATATTGTTCGTAATAAATACTGATATTGTTCGTAATAAATACCGATTTTGTTCGTAATAATACTGATGTCGCTCGCAATATTACTGATATTATTCGCACTAATTCTCCTATGATACTGTAATATAAGGATTATTTTCATCCTAAAGTTTCTTAAAGTTTTAAAAGAGAAAAAGTCTAAAGAATTAAGATTGGAGGAAAGACATTTGGAAAACAGATACAAGATTAGGATTTTGATGGAAGAACTTTTGAGTGTAAGTAGTCCAGTTGTGGGAATTGATAATGTGTTAGTTCCTATCTCGTGGGGGAGTGGTTTTGACTATTGATATCGGTTATAGCCTTTTTATTAACGCACCTACTGCTTTCCCGATGACATTGATACTCTTCATGGCAATGAACGAATTACTATCGATGTCCAACCACCTCAAAACCATAAAGATCCTGATGCCCTACCAACCTCACCCATCGGTACTAGAGCTAATAACCAAAGACTCAATTAAAAAAATTAAGTCCTTTTTAGCCCTAAACGGAGAATTTAAAAATTTCGAGTTAGACACTCGTACCTTACAATCACCATCGCTGTAGTCAGCGATCGCAGAACCTCCAAAGTTGAGGCATACAATCCCCCTAAAAACACCATAGTTAAGGTGCTGAATGTACCTATAATCACCAGTGTTTAGCGGTAGCGATCCCAGAATCACCATAGTTTCAGGCGCTGGATGTGCCTATAATCACCAGCCTTTTGCGATGAGCGATCCTAAAAACACCATAGTTGAGTGCTTCGAGGTACCTACAATCACGGTTGCGCTCCCAAAATCACCATAGTTCAGGCACTGGATGTCCGACAATTACCAGCCTTAGGCGATGAGCGCTCCCAAAATCACCATAGTTGAGTACTTCGAGGTACCTACAATCACGGTTGCGCTCCCAAAATCACCATCGTTCAGGCACTGGATGTGCTTATAATAACCAGTTTTAACGATAGCGATCCCAGAATCTCCATAGTTCAGGTGCTAGATGCACCTATATTCACCAGACTTAGGCAGTGAGCGATCCTAAAAACACCATAGTTGAGTGCTTCGAGGTACCTACAATCACGGTTGCGCTCCCAAAATCACCATAGTTCAGGCACTGGATGTGCTTATAATAACCAGTTTTAACGATAGCGATCCCAGAATCTCCATAGTTCAGGCAATGGATGTGCCTATAATCACCAGTTTTAACGGTAGCGATCCCAGAATCTCCATAGTTCAGGCAATGGATGTGCCTATAATCACCAGTTTTAACGGTAGCGATCCCAGAATCTCCATAGTTCAGGTGCCGGATGCCCTATAATCACCAGTGTTTGGTGCTAAGCGATCCTTGAATCACCATCGTTCAGGTGCTGGATGTCCTATAGTCACCAGCGTTAGGCGGTGAGCAATACTAAAAACACCATATTTAACGGGCTGCAATCTCAGAATATCCAACGAACTCTCGTCGAAAGAGCTATGGGTATGACATTTAATACTCCCTCATACCATGCCCTTTAATAGAATGAAAAACTCACTAAGACACCAAAAAGTCGAGTGATGAATAAAGCTCACGATTGAAATTATTGTCTTGTAAGAATAATGAAAAATCACGATCCGCGACAAAGCCAAACTTACAAGCTAACTCAACGAAGGTTGAGTCCGGATAGTCATACGAAAACTCTTCGGACGATGGATAATTAAACATGAGAGAAAGATAGTTTGTAGTAACTCCATCAACTTTATTTTTTCCTCCATTATCACGAATAGTATCTGCAATAACTTCCATTCCTTTCTCCATAAACATAGCCTTATCAAGTGACGCCCAATAAGTTTTACCACACTCTAAACTCAATTGACTCCATTGATAACGACCTTTACTAGGAAATAAGCACTTTGTTAAATCGAAAGCATGGAGTTTCTTAAAAATGCTTGATAAGAATTGGTCACCATCATCAACTTTAATGTTACTTTTACTGCCGTACATATATACAAAGGGTAGATAAAGTCCTTTATTACCATCGTCAGCCTTTAAGTACTGATATGGCAACATTGCAAGCCTTCGCTTTTGTCCATTTTTGAAGTGCCAAGTAATATCGACACAGTTAGCGTACTTGGTCTTAGCATCGCTGCAAGGTTCAACCACACGATTTAATGTAATTGAAGAAATAAAACGATAGAAATTATTACGGATTGCGTATCTTTCTGGATGAGAATAATCAGTACGAACATCGCCACTGAAAATTTCTGGCAAGCTCTCTAACTCGTCTGCGCTTAACACAACATTGTTGTTATTAATGGCATCTAACTTTGCCTCTAGATCTGAAATATTGCTTTCACAGTCTTCAAGAAGATCTAAAAACGACATCGCTTTTTGGGCTTTATAACGCGTAACCAGTTCATCTCGTCTTTCGTGCTCTATCGCCAACTCTGCCTCAATATTTAGTTTCTCATTTTCAATAGCGTTATTATTGGTCTTATCGGATTCAACGAGATATGCATCCTTACATATCTCTAGCGTCAAGAAATCCAGCATGTTTGCATTGTAAACCTCTTGATCATGCTCTCCCTTCATAGCCAAGTTTGTAGTGGTACAGTAAATTTGGCCACCTAAATAGAGATGTTAAAATACATCTCAGAGACAAATAGGTGACTTTATGACAAATCGCACAAGACGAACTTTTAGTGCAGAGTTCAAACTTGAAGCAGCACAATTAGTAACAGAGCATGGCTATTCGGTTATCGAAGCCGCTAAAACAATGAATGTCAGTAAATCAGCAATGGATCGCTGGGTACGACAGCTTAAGCAAGAGCAACGAGGTATATCGCCGAAAGCCTCTCCGCTTACGCCAGAACAAATAGAAATTCGTGAACTCAAGAAGAGAATCGCTAACCTTGAGGAGCACAATGAAATTTTAAAAAAGGCTACTGCTCTCTTGATGTCGGACTCACTGAACAATTCTCGATGATCGAGAAACTCAGGAAGAGCTTTAGTGTAAAAACCTTATGCCATGTGTTCAGTGTTCATCGTAGTAGCTACAAGTATTGGCGTAACAGAGGCAAACAACTCTCGCCAGAGCAGGTGAAATTGCACTCTATTGTGAGTGACATGCATGAAGCTAGCCACGGCTCAGCAGGTGCACGTACGATTGCTGATATGGTAACCAATATTGAGGGCATACCGCTTAGCCGTTATCGAGCAAGTAAGCTAATGAAATTACTAGGCTTAGTAAGCTGCCAGTCACCTAAACATAAATACAGAAAGGCCGAACAAGAGCATCTTGAGATCCCCAATCTTTTAGGGCGGCAATTTGCTGTGACTCAACCGAATCAGGTTTGGGTTGGTGATGTCACCTATGTATGGGTTGGTCATCGTTGGATGTATTTGGCTGTTGTCATGGATCTGTTTGCACGAAAACCTATTGGTTGGGCAATGTCACTATCACCAGACAGCAAGCTCACTGGAAAAGCATTGATGATGGCCTTTGAATCTAGGGGCAGGCCCAAAGGGGTCATGTTCCACAGTGATCAGGGTAGCCATTATACGAGTCGCTATTATCGTCAGTTACTATGGCGTTGTCAGATTACACAAAGCTTATCAAGACGAGGCAATTGTTGGGATAATGCGCCGATGGAGCGCTTCTTTAGAAGCCTGAAAAGCGAATGGGTTCCCAAAGCGGGTTATCGTAGTTTTGCAGAGGCTCAACAAGAGATCATTCGATACATTATTGGATATTACAGCCAACTTAGGCCACATCAGTATAACGGTGGGTTAACGCCCAATGAATCGGAACGCTTGTATTGGGAAAACTCTAAAACTGTGGCCAATTTTAGTTGACCACTACAGTTGCACACATAATTTACTCTGTCGCCACCTTTATCCACAAAAACCATCGCTCCTCCACAAATACCACAACGAGCAAGACGTTTTAGTAATGGTATTTTGCCACTACTTGTATTCCTTCCTCGTTTTTTGGATTTACACATTTTAAGTTTACGTAATGTGGCTTCATCAATTATGGGGGGATAGTAATTTTCCAAAACATGGCTGACACCTTCTATATGAAAGGTTTTTTCCCCAATCAATGAACGATTAGCCCATAGCTGACTGATAGCAGTATAATCCCATGTATTCGATTGTTTTACAGTACCCTTTGTTCGTGTTTGCTTGTACTCGAAATTTGCATCAAGGTACTGTTTAATTTTTAAGTCCCCGTAACCTGCAAGTTTCATTTCAACCGCTTTTTTTACACCTTCGGCATTGATATTAAGAGTATTTGTAGGTTGATCTATCCAGAATGGTGAGCGTCCTAGTGCTCCTTGTGGCTTACCTGTATCTTTCCAATGCTTTAAAGCGATCTTCTGCGCCGCAATTATACGCTTCGACTTAGTTCTAGATTCTTCGTTAGCACGCTCCATTGTCAAAAAGGAATACATAAGATCTATGAAAAGGTGCTTGCTGCTCGAGTCGTACATTTTATCATCGATGTGCGTATACACTCTTACGCCATTATTGATGAAGTCCAGTAGTTGAGCCATTGCGACATTTGTAGCCTCTCTGGAAATTCGGTCGAGAGAAAAAATTACTAGGATGCTCCCATGCGCTATTTCACCACTCTCAATACGAGATAAAATAACCCCAAACTCACCATCTTTGTGGCTGCCATGGTAGGCGCTTAACCCCTCGTCGACGAAGTCCTCGTCATGAATAGGAAGACTATACTCTTGCGATAGACGTTCAAGGACACTTCTCTGTTGCTGTGTTTCTAAACCAACGCCTTTGAGCTGCTTAGTAGTACTGACGCGAGCGTAATTATAGATTTTAGGGATATTTCTCATACTTAAGGGGCTTCACTACAGAATCTAAGCCCTCAATCTTGAGGGCTAAACATAGCTGCATTAAATCACCCAACTCTCCCGAAGGAAACTGTTTTTTATTGGCAAACCAGAGCAAATAAGCTTCCGGTAGATCGATCAGCATTCGCCCAGCATATTTGCCATAGGGCATCGGCATACGCGCCAATTTTAGTAAGTTCTCTTTTTCCAGCATCGCGTTTTTATCCTGTCTTTGCTAAACAACAAAGACTATCATTGTGCCCCTTTGTAACCAAGGTGAAAACAGAAGATGAAATCAGCGTGTATCGGCGCATGCAAAAATAATGGTGGGATTTGCCAAGGTTGCCATCGCACCATGGCGGAAATTGTCAATTGGGCATCCAGCAGCGATCAGCAAAGAGAGCACATTTTGTCACAACTTGCAGGCCAAGAGGCCACCCATCAATGTCCAAGTTGCCACCAACCAACCCATTGTGACATCAGCGCGGGCAAATCGACCTGTTGGTGTTTCGATTTAGAAGAAAGAGAGATCGCCACAGAGTTAAAAGGCAAAAGCTGCTTGTGTCGTCGCTGCCTCGAAAAAACACCGCTCGTCTAAAGCCAGAGAGCGGTGTTTGATGTTGGATGAGCGAAGGTGAACGATCAGTTGCTTACGGCTGGTTGCACCATGGTTGCGATGTCGGAAGACCAAATTTGAATCGCCGACTGGTTGAGATCCGCTTCGGTCATGTGGGCAACGTGAAATTCAAACAGACGTAGCTCATCCGAAGGCTGGAGATAAATCTGTTTACGATGCACAGCAAGCGCAATCTCATCCGCTTGCACGCTGATATCCTGCTGTAAGTTTGCTTTTAAACGTTGATGCATTTGCTGCACTTCGTCACTGAATTCCTGCGCACTGATGGTGCCATTTTTCGTGTAATCAATCACTTTCGCGATGATATCTTTGGCTTGCATCCAATCTGGCTGCTGGGCGAACTCAATTAACGCTTTGGTTGATAAACGCCCCGCCGCTTTTTCTTCTTCGACGGACACCGCAACTTTTTCTTGCTCGGCATCAGTCACGAGCGCATTTTCAATCCGTTTGGCCAACACCTGATTTGCCAATTGGCGCGACAGCGATTCCTTACGGCTCATTTTGCTGTCTTCATCCAAATCAAACAGTGCGTCGGTCGATGTGCGCGTTGCAACCAAAATGCTCGGTGTTTGCTCCACACTCTCTGGCTGCGCGGCAGCAAGCTGCGTGGTCGATGGCTGCGATTTCTTCACGAGTTTAACATCAGCAAAAACACGATCAATCGCATCTTCAGCGTCACGCGTTCTAAAATCGCCAACCAGAATCAGCGTAACCTCTTCTTGATCACCGGTGATCAGGGTTTGCTTACTGCCCACTTGTTCTAGTACTTCACGCAGCGCATCCGCCAGCGGTTGCTCACTCAATAGCGCTTGCTTGCTGTACAAACGTTGTGCGCGGCGCTCTTTCCCCACCCCTAAGCGAATAGCGACAGCCTCTTTACTGCGACGTGACGGCATCAGTACGTAACGAATGTGGTTTTCCAGCGTACCGATTTTCATCTGTCTTGGCAGGCTGAGGTCGGTGGTTGGCATCCAGTTTTGTTCTGGTGTCAATGAGAGTGTTTCAATCTCTGCGTGGGCAGGAGAAAGAGCACAAGTCATCGACATTAAGCCAAACACAAGCGAATACTTTACTTTTTTTATCAGTGGATTAGATACTGCGAATAACACGAGAAACCTCAATCAAGGCAAATATACCAAACAAGCAAACTTGTTATATCTGTTGATCAAGACGTCTGAAAATAGCTTCCTTGTTCGCACCTGTGCAAGTGGCCATAGGTTAGGCATGGGAGTCAGAGTGGAACTGATTTTTGCGACATCTTATAAAAATCAGCCGGGATTATAGTGCATTTTTTCATCACCACAATCCCTAATGAAATAAAGTCTCGAAATTAAGACAAGAGATCGCCCACTGACTGTTCAGGGGCTGAAATACCCTTGTCTTGCTCGTTATCTGGTGTTTGCGCCAAGATTAATTGACACAGCCATACACAAGCAGCGCAGTAAAAATGGGCTGAAATCGCATGGCAGAGAGGCTTAGGTTGCTTACTCATCTGCTGTGCTAAATGCTGCAATTGCTGAGCACTCTGTTCAACAATCACTTGATCCTTTGGGCTGTTCAACGAGATTGGATGGTTTTGCGTGACCTCAGTAAAAAGCTGCGTTACGGCAAGGACTTTCTGCCTTTGTGCTAAATTGGGTTGCATGAGTTCACCAAGCCGCGCGGCGTACTCTGCGCGGATCTCACCCCGAGGTTTGACCTGATTGAGCGTCGCTAGCAGATTACGCACCGTAAAACGAAAGTCGGCGGGCAGCAGTAGATCATAAAGATAAGGACGAAGCCATAACCACAATTGCAGCGCAACCAGCACGGCAAACATTCCGAGTAAAATCAGCAGCACCGTTTCAATCACAAAGGTATTCATATTAGCCCTTTTTAAATAGCATCACTTCCGTACGCAATTGGTCTGGAGCGACTTCATTTGGAGTATCGAGATACTTTTCAATGCCCAGCGGGCGGGATTTAACTTTAAATTTCTTAGCACGCGTTAGTGATGCAGCAAAGGCCCAAGCATTGCCAAGAAATTGATATTCGCCTTGATGTTCCACCGCAAAAATGAGTCCCGCGGGAATCGTGCCCGCGACAAACTTCTCCGCTGCAGGCATTGGTTCAGAAACGGGCAGACAGGTAATGAAATCGAAACGCCGTTTACGCATTGACATAGATTGATAGAGCGTAAATTGCTCGCCACATGCTTTGATATTGTGTAGCGCCACGTAATCATTAAGGTTATCCGTATGGCGCTTTGCCAGCGTGGCAATTTCGTCCAACGTTGCCGAACCCCAAACGCCAATATAGTGGGTTTCGGGTAGAACTCGTTCGCCCAGCTCTCGAACTTTACTGTCAACACGCCCGGTTTCTAGCGCACTTTTTAGCATGCGCAAGCCTCGGTCATAGTCCATACGCAGCATGTTACGAATAAAGCTCTTGAGAAAAAACAGATACCACGGCAGGTGGCCGCGATACTGCCATTCCACTTTACAACCTGAGCCCGAGGGCGTGAGATTAAAACGTACTTCAGCGTAGCTTTTAAACGGTTTGAGAAAGTGGAGACGGTACACCAATTGGTTGTCGTATAGATGCGCCAGTTCCATTCGCCCTTGGCCAATACGTTTACCTTTCCAAGTGTAGTAAGCACCCGGTTGCTGCTGAAAAGTGCTGAATGTCACTTCACTGTTTGGCTCTAAGATCAGCCATGGTGACCATTTCGGCCAGGTGGTGAAATCGCTAATGTAGTCGATGGTTTTCTCGACACTTTTTTCGACGTGGATACTGCGGCTAACGCGACATTCAGGCATTTTATCTCTCCAATGAAACGGTACCAAACCCGTACGATGTGCTCAGACAACTCAATGAGATAACGATTGTACGCCTTCGTTGTGAACTCGCCAACTGCACCGCTAAGGCTTCAGAGGTAATCCTTTACACTATTTACTCACCAGCCTGTTAGGCAAAGCGCTCGCTGGTTAAGCAAAGCGCACTCATCGGTTAAGCAAAACACACCTGCGCCCAGCGCGCGAGGCCCGCCGTGACTGAGCCGAAATAGTTGCCGCTGACCAAAGGAATATTCGGCAGCTCACTTTCGATTGCCTCTCGCAGCACTGGAGAACGCGCAGAGCCGCCCGTCATAAAGATAACGTCTGGTTGTTTGCCACCTTGCGCGACCGCCTCACGCACCAACTCGACCATTTTGAGTTTCGGTACTTCAATCGCGGCGATCATCTCTTGACGTTCAATCTCCACTTCAAGCGTTTCCGATAGCAGATTGAGCGACAGGCGACATATGTCTTGTTCCGACAACACAATTTTCGCCTCTTCGGCGCGACGCGTGATTTGATAACCCAGCGTCTCATGGTAAACCTGCAGCAGTCTCGCCAGTTTTTCTGGCTCTTGTGCTTCTTTATGCAGTGTCTTTAACGCTGCTAAATTCTGTCGCGAGTAAAACTCATTTTGCGCTTGCACATTGTTAATCGCGATCGGATTCCAGAACTGCGTTCTCGGCATATCAATGCCACTGAGCGCTTTACTACCAAAGCCAAATGGCGTCATCAGTTGACGAAATGCCAGATGAATATCGAGATCGTTTCCGCCCACTCGCTGCCCGGTGTGGGCAAGCAAACTGGCGCTGCGATCTTTCTGACCCCGCCATGTCGGCCCCATTTCGAGCAATGAGCAGTCGGTGGTGCCGCCGCCGATGTCCACCACCAACACCGTTTGATTTTGCGTCAAAGTCGCTTCGTATTCCAACCCGGCAGCAACAGGCTCGAACTGGAATTCTATCTGTTTAAACCCAGCCCGCTGCGCAGCGCGGCGTAAAATACTTTCTGCCTGACGATTCGCCACTTCACCGCCACGGCCATGAAAGTTAACCGGACGACCAATGACCGCACTTTCAATCGCCGTTTGTGTATTTTTCTCGCCGTTTTGGCGAATATTCGCCATCATGGCGCACACCAAATCTTCAAAAAAACTCAGTTGGATATCATGCAAACCGGACGCACCCAAAAACGATTTCGGTGACTTTACGTAATAGAGATCACGCGGATCGGCTAAATAGCGATCCAGCGCGGCTTGACCGAAGGCGACATCTTGCGCGTGAAGCTCGATACTCTCTTCACGGTTTTCCTTGATTGAACGACGCAGCAGTTGTTCACCGATGGCATCAAACGGTTTAATGTTGCGATGGCGAAAAAGGTGCTCGGATACCGATTCTCGACTGGGTGCCGATAGCGTTGACGGGATGTAGTAGCTGTCACCTTCAAGCGGGAGCAGTTGTGGCTCGCCCTCTTGCATCACTGCAATCGAGCAATTTGCCGTACCATAATCAAAGCCAATAAACATAGTGCCTCCCGTCGCTGATAAAAAAGGTCGGCAATGCTAACTCAGGGAAGCGGAAATAGCCAGTCGCGTTGACAGAAGCGAGATTATTGGCGTGAAAAACGTGATGTCGGCAAACAAAGCACCAAAGCAAAGAGCAAAATAAAGCCAGGCATAAATAACATTCCGTGACTGATAGAATAATAGTGATTCAGCAAGTAAAACAAAATCACCGTCAACGCATAATTCGCTAAAGCCAAGAAGCAGAAAGCAACCAAGGTAAATTTGAGCTTGCTAAATGAGAGGCGCTTTATTAATAGTGAAGAAAGATAATAAGCCACCAATAATGACACCTGCCAAAATGGCCGCATTAATAGCAAGGAAAATAGCGCAGAAATAATGATAATCTGATTTATGTCATACAAGTTGATGTCTTGCGAGAAGAGATAAATAATGGGTAAACCATTTTCCCATGAAACCGACCACGAAAGACTATTGTGCCAACTGATAAATAGCGTAAAACAACTCACCGCATAAAAAGTTTTCTGCTCGAGAAAAGGTTGCAATACCTGCACATAATAGGCGCGCCACGCTTTATTAGCGCTTTTTTCCCAAGGCTTAGTGAGAAGAAAGCGTGGGCCTTTAAAGTCAAACGGATGGTTATCAGGGATTTGGCTAGGCAACAAGAATAAGAACGTCAGCAAATAAGCGATCGACAACAGAACCACCTCAAAGATCAGTGCCAAACTCATTCCACCCACTCCGCATGCGACGGCGCTTGCAAACCCCAACGTTTCATTTCACTCTCGCTAAAAAGAGCCCTCCCTTGATTACCGATTTGAATAGGGATAGCACTGGCTGGTGTTCCCAGAAGTATCTGGTTGATGATTTGCCCTGCCTGCTTGCCTTGTGCATCGCCAAACAGCACCACACCACCCGACGTTTTGCCTTTGCCGACAGAAAAATCCCAAAAACCGTATAAGGGTACGCGGGTGTGTTGATTGGTCCAAGTAAGTACCTCTTCGGATGGCGTATTTCTGCCAGTTGTCACATCGGTGAGGGTTTGATACAAACCGACAATAATGGCGTCTACCCCCTCGCTTTGCGCAGAGTCAACTGTCCTCTGCCAAGCTTGAAAATCGCCAATCAGATGAATTTTCACATCGACCGCTAAACTTTTTTTCATTAATTGATACTGGCTGTCAATATAACTTGCAGCAATTTCAGAGGTCACACCGGAGTCAAATAATATCCATACTTTCAAATTGCGTTTTCCTATGATACGTTTTATTTCACCAATATTTTTCACAAATAGCGGCAGCTCAAGAACACCCGTCACCTGTGCTTTTCCATGGTAAGTCGCTAACAGTTTTCTCGGATTAATATTAATACCAAGAAAGATGAGAGAAATAGGTTCATTGTAGAGTTTTGGCAGCATATAATTTAGTGCATTGTCGTCACCCAACACGACGATCTTGGGCTGCAATTGTTGATATGTAGCAAACGCTTTCTCCGCCATCAACGGATATTGCTCTCGCGGCAAACGTTTAGTGTTCATCTCAAACGTGACAATATCTGCTTTATCTGCTACTTCACTGCGCAGCCCCTGCAAATAACTCTTATCCCACTCGTATTGCTCGTGGTAACTCTCAATCACCAACACTTGTTCTGCGCGTGATGAAATAGAAAACAGCAAGATGAGCAGTATTCCGAATGCTTTCATTATGTTCACCCAAAGTGTTTCTTTCTATTGCAGTGTAGTTGAAATTATCAATAACAATGAAATCTGCTGGGTAGGCAACATTGGTTCAACGCATTTGCATCTATACTGAAAGCAAAGTGTCAGGAGCCACCTATCAATATGAGCAAAGTCCAGCAGTACGAAGAGAGCATTCATAACCCGCTATTCAGCCGCATTGGTCGGCGAATTGTGCTGATCATGATCATCATCAGCGGCGTGATCACCTTGTTTACCACATTGCTGCAACTTTATTGGGATTACGATAAAGAGTTTAATGATGTCGAACAGCGACATTACGAAATACAGAGTGTGCACGCAGGTTTGTTATCGGCTTCGCTGTGGTCGTTCGATATGGTGTTGCTGCAAGAGCGATTGGATGGCCTAGTCAACTTACCCAAAATCGATTTCTTAGAGATTCGTTCGGACGATTATGTGTTTAGTGCCGGGCACAAGGTCGAACAGCGAGCGATTGGCAGCCGCTTTCCGCTTATTTATCAAAACCCGCTGGATGGCACGTCGCAAACCATTGGCACCATTTACGTCGAATCAGATGCTGGGCAAATTTATCAGCAATTGATCCGGCAATTTTTAATGACGCTGACTATGAACGCGATTAAAACCACCTTAGTTTGCACCATCATCTTGATGGTGTTCCACACGAGTGTAAATCGGCGTATTTTTGAAATCGCCAAATACCTGCGCAATTACAATCCGCGTCATCCCGCCGAAACCCTTGGCATTAGTCCACTCCGATTGGGCGATGGAAAGCGAAGATGAACTCGATTGGCTGGGAGATGAAACCAACCGCATCACGACTAGCGTGACTACGCTGTATCGCAACATCAAACGTGAGCAAGAGCGCTTTACCGACTTTACTCATGTGTCATCCGATTGGCTGTGGGAAACCGATCACCTCGGCCGTTTAACTTTTTGCTCTGAAGCGATGCTCAATGCACTCAACCTAAGCGAAGATCGCAAGCCGCTGCTGAGTGAGCTGGAAGCGTTCTCCCACGCCAATCAATTAAAGCGTTGCTTGCTCAAAAAACAGGATTTTTCTCGCTGCGAAGAGTGCATCACGCTCAACAGCATGGCATTGTACTTCCACTTTCAAGCGATCGCTCTTTACGAAGAGGAGCAATTTGTCGGATTTCGTGGCACTGCGCTCAACATCACCGATCTTAAGCGCACACAAGTTGAGCTACAAACGCTCAACCAGAATCTCGAACATCAAGTCGCGCTGCGCACCTTAGATCTCAAGCAGAGCATGGAACAGCTACAACAAACTCAAGAACACTTGGTGGAATCGGAAAAGCTGGCCGCTTTGGGCGGTTTGGTTGCTGGTGTGGCTCATGAAGTCAACACGCCATTAGGAATCGCCGTAACGGCTTCCTCCATCATTCGCGATGCGACGCGTCAACTGAATCAAGCCTTCTCTGATCAGTCGCTGACCAGCACCCAGTTTGCTCAATTGATGCAGCAAATGACCGATAGCAGCGAGATGCTGGAAAATAATCTGCACCGCGCTGCCAAGTTAGTTCGCGATTTCAAACAGACGGCGGTGGATCAAATTTCAGAGAGCCGTAGCGAGTTCAACGTCAAGCAAGTGTTATCTGCGTTGATTGCCAGCTTACATCCGGAAACACGAAAAGTACCCGTCACCCCCATACTTGAAGGTGACGATCAATTGGAAATGAATAGCCTACCGGGCGTGTTAACCCAAATCGTCTCAAATCTGATTTTAAACAGCGTCAATCACGCCTTTGCCGAGCAAGCGCAACCCAGCATTGTGATCAGACTGGAACAGCAAGGTGAAAACCTCATTCTGCATTACAGCGACAACGGCTGTGGTGTGGATGAATCGTTGCATCAAAAGATTTTCGAGCCCTTTTTCACCAGTAAACGGGGCAAAGGCGGCTCGGGTTTGGGCCTAAACTTGGCGTTTAACTTAATCAAGCAGAAGCTAAAAGGCGACCTTCATTTTACATCAGTCCTCGGCGAGGGGGTGCAGTTCACTATCACTTTGCCTAAGGAGTTGCCGCTGAACATCGCCCAAGCGTAGAGATTCATAATTGAGCGACTAGTCAGGATTACTGTTACGTATTGCGATAAAGTCACTGATGTTATCAAGAAAAAGCTCAACCAGTTTGGGGTCAAAGTGTTTGCCTTTTTGCGCGATGATCTCTTGTAGAATATCTTCGTCACTCCACGGCTCTTTGTAACTGCGTTTCGAACCTAGCGCATCAAACACATCCGCCAAAGCGACGATGCGCCCACTAATCGGAATCGCCTCTCCGCTCAATCGGTTGGGATAACCCGACCCATCCCATTTTTCATGGTGTGAGGCGGCAATTTCTCTGCCGACAGAAATCAAACGTCGCTTAGACTTGCTCAATATCTCAACGCCGTACTCGACATGACGCTGCATCTCACTCCACTCATCTGCATCCAACTTGCCTGGTTTATGCAAAATCGCATCGGGAATCGCCACTTTGCCAATGTCATGTAACGGCGAAGCGTGTTTGATCATGCTACTGTCGTACTCGCTTAAGCCGTAAAGCTGAGCTAATTTCTCCGCAAATAGCGAAACACGCTGCACGTGCGCACCCGTTTCGCGGCTTCTCGCCTCAACCGCGTTGGCCAAGTTGTACACCAACTCTTTGGAGGTTTCGCGAATATCGAGCATCAGGTTGAGATTTTCAAAAGTCAGGCCGATGTTCTGCATGTACAGTTCCAGTAACTGTAAGTCAAACTCATCTAAGTTCTTATTGAGATTGACATACAACAGGCTATCGACGCCCTGCTCATCATGGCTGTAGAGCACAAATGCATCGCCATAGTTCATGGTTTGCTTGCTGAGCAAAGCTTGTTGGCAACGCTCCGCTACCACGTCTGGCAGCATATCAAACTCACACTTAGCGCAGAAATCGACGTAGGATCCCGTCGCAGCGAGTGTTAAAGCACGCGACTCTTCCCCTTGAGGACCGGGTTTGACAATGCAATAGAGCGCCGATTTTTCCAGCTTTAGTAATGAAGTAAGCTGCGCTAAAACCGACGAGGCATAAGTTTGTAAGGTGGTGGTATTTTGCACAAAAGCAGAAGCCTGAATTACACGACTAAGCCCTTGTTTTTGTTCTTCAATTAAACACAAGTCGCGATAAGAACGCAGCATTGAATAGAGCACTGTCTTTAATTTTTGCGTGGTTAACTCGGTTTTCTCTTTGTAGTCATCAATTTCATACTCTTTGATCACCACATCTTCCGGTGCTTGCCCTGCTTGCCCGGTTCGCAACACCAAACGTATCAAGCGGTTATCTAAGGTTTCTCGGATAAACCTCACCAACTCTAAGCCCGCGTGCTCAGTTTCCATGACCACGTCAACAAACGCCACCGCGATATCTTGCTGTTCTTGCAAAATTCGCCGAGCTTCGACGCCAGAATAAGCCGAAATGAGTTCTAAACTGCGCTCCTGAAACTGAAAACCAGATAAAGCAAGACGCGTTATCTGGTGCATCTGCTGGTCGTCATCGACGAGCAACACTTTCCAAGGTTGATGGCTGCGTTGTAAATCAATCGTCTCACTGACAGCTTTACCATTTTCTGCACGATGGTCAGCAAATAAATCCATTTACTAAGCCTCTGTTTTATACACTACTTATTAAGTTTTAGCACAAAAGCTCAAGTTAGAAAGGGGTTAGACAGAAAGATGTGCATTTTGCGATCACACTTAGAATATCTCTTCAAAAATGCCAAGGTTGGTCCCAAGCCACTGAGCGCGCTCGGTATGATCGAGCAACTCCTCTTCACTTACCGGGTGAATAAGGACCGAAAAACCACCGCGCTGAGTGTCCAGCCACTCAATCAGCCCCTTTTGGTTGTCACGAAAGTGCAGCTCAAACATGGGCATCTTGTGTGGACCGACTAAGCGATCCACCAGCGGAAATATTTGTAAAACATCTTTACGCTCGCGGCGAATTTTCTCGTGCAACTCAGCCGCCTCAGAGCGACGATTTAACGGATAGTAAACGTGTGCGTGGAACATGATTGGTCACCTATGCTAATTTTTCGTCACATTCTACTTTGCGGCAAACAAAATCCAAGAGATAAGCACTGAATAAATCCTTCAAAAAATTAGAACTTTGCATACAAAATCGGCCAAGTTGCCGATTGCTGATAGAAGTATCCAGTGCTAGACTTTGCCTCGATCAATGCTTCATATAATCCTAATGATATGGTTTGGGAGTTTCTACCAAGAGCCTTAAACTCTTGATTATGAAGTCTGTAACTTTATACCCGGGATTTTTATAAAGAGAAGACTCATGAATTACTTTGACCTGCCTAAGATCGATTTGCACTGCCACTTGGACGGAAGCGTACGCCCGCAGACGATCATCGACTTGGCCGATGAGCAAAACCTCACCCTGCCAACTCGCGACATCGCGCAAATTCAGCAGATGATGATTGCCCCAGAAACCTGCCCTAACCTAGATGAGTATCTGAAACGTTTTGAACTGCCCGGCATGGTAATGCAAACCGCACAAGCCTTGGAGCGTATCTCGTTCGAATTGTTTGAAGATGCCGCGAAAGAAAACGTCAAATACATGGAAGTGCGATTTGGCCCTTTGCTGCATCAGGTGAAAGGTTTGTCGCTGGACGAAATCATGCAAAGTGTGGTTCGTGGCATGAAACGCGCCGAAGCGCAGTACGACATTCATGGCAACTATATTCTCTCTATCTTACGTACCATGCCGAAAGATCAAATCAAGGCAGTGCTTGAGGCTGGCGCAAAACACATTAGCAAAGAAGAGAGCGGTATTGTGGCATTTGACTTAGCCGGCAGTGAACTTCCTGGCTTCTGCCACGAGTTTATCCCCTACGCACAATACGCCAAATCTCTTGGTTACCACGTCACTATTCACGCGGGTGAACAAGGCGCTGGGCAAAACGTTCATGATGCGATCGCGCTACTGGGTGCCGAGCGTGTTGGCCACGGCATTTTTATTCATAACCATCCACAAGCCTATCAATTGGTGAAAGATGAAGCGGTGGCACTGGAAACTTGCCCAAGCAGCAACGTGCAAACCAAAGCCGTAAACAGTTTGAGTGAACACCCGATCAAAGCCTTCCATAAAGATGGCATTGCCGTGACGATCAACACCGACAACCGCACAGTTTCCAACACCACCATGAGCAATGAAGTGCGTAAAGTGATGGAAACGTTCGACCTCACTGAGCAAGAGTATTTCGAGATTTACCGAGTCAGTGTGGAGAGTGCGTTCACCTCTAATTCGGTTAAAGCGCACCTGATGAGCTTTGCCAAATAATCGAACCTTTTGATTCAGCCAGTGCCCTTTCGCTTGGAAGGGCGCTTTGTTTTTCTCCTTTTTCCTTTCGCTTGTTGTCACTTCTTCACGCTTTTTTACACAAAGATTGTCACTTATTTACCGTCAAACCTAGTGAATAGATTCAACTTCTTCGCCTCACTTGGTTAAAAACTGGAACTTTCCTCTAAAAGCCTAGGGTGTAACGCTGGGTTTACTGTTTAATCTAAAACAATCGCCTGCAAGATTTAACATTTTTATTACACTTACAATAACTCAGCAACATCAAGATTCATCACTACAGAATGTGTTAATTGCAGGGAAATGAATTAACGCATCGAGTATTAGCAGGACACAATATCAGGCTTTGCCATTTTGTCAGCGAATCAACTCTAGATGAAACTTAGCGGTGACGTTGCTTGTTATGGGACTCTGTTGGTTGTTTCTTGTGGAAACGACGCATTAAAGGAACGTGAGATGAATGTTCAGGCATTACCCATGCGCAGATTTATCGACCACGCCGGTGAGCTGGTTGCTCCATTGCCCTCTTGGGCTGATATTCCACTTTTGACACAGTTTCTACCGCGACATGCTGGTGACACGCGCTTATGACAACAAAGCCGTGGCCTTGCAAAGAACCGGAAAGCTCGGGACATATCCGTCCCACTTAGGCTCGGAAGCATTCGGGGTCGCCGTTGGCCATGCCTTACTGCCTTCTGATGTGTTTATTCCTTACTATCGCGACATGCCTGCCATGTGGGTGCGTGGCATCGGTATGGAAAAAAACCTGCAATATTGGGGCGGTGATGAGCGCGGCAGCGACTATGCTCCCACCGAGGGCCAACTGCGCAACCATGATCTGCCATTTTGTGTGCCGATTGCCACACAATGCACCCATGCGGTTGGCGTTGCGTCTGCATTGAAAATTGCAGGTGAACACCACGCCGCTCTGGTGACCTGTGGCGACGGTGCGACCTCAAAAGGCGATTTTCTTGAGTCGATCAACTGCGCGGGGGTTTGGCACTTGCCACTGGTTTTCGTGGTCAACAACAACCAGTGGGCAATCTCTGTCCCCCGCCATTTACAGTGCGCGGCAGGGCAGTTATCCGATAAAGCGATTGGTGCTGGCATTCCCGGTATCACCGTCGACGGTAATGATGTGGTCGCTGTTTATGATGCCGTTAAAACAGCTCTGGATAGAGCTCGCAAAGGCAAAGGAGCCACCTTGATCGAAGCCGTCAGCTATCGCTTGAGTGATCACACCACCGCCGATGATGCCAGCCGCTACCGCAATGCCGATGACTTGCAGCAAGCTTGGCAGTATGAGCCAGTTAAACGCTTGAAAACCTTTTTGCTCGCCCAAGGCGCTTGGAGCGAAGAGCAAGATGCCGCTTGGCTCGAAGAGAGCAAAGCGATTGTCGAACAGGCGGTGGAGCACTACCTCAACATGACACCGCAAGCACCGGAAAGTGCCTTTGACTACCTCTACGAGTCTCTACCGACCGAGCTGACCGCGCAGCGAGATCAGTTAATCAATAAAGCAATGCGTATGCAGGGAGGCAAACATGGCTGAAATGACCTTGGTCGAAGCGGTCAACCTCGCGTTGCACCATGAAATGGAGCACGACCCATCGGTAGTGATACTGGGTGAAGATGTCGGCGACAACGGCGGCGTGTTTCGCGCAACCGTCGGCCTTAAACAGAAGTTTGGCTTAAAACGCGTGATTGACACGCCTCTCGCGGAAGCTCTGATTGGCGGCGTGGCGGTTGGCATGGCAACCCAAGGGCTGCGCCCGGTTGCCGAATTCCAGTTTCAAGGATTTGTCTTTCCGGCGTTGGAGCACCTGATGTGTCACGCAGCCAGAATGCGCAATCGCACTCGCGGTCGCCTTGCTTGCCCTGCGGTTTTTCGCGCCCCATTTGGTGGCGGTATTCATGCGCCCGAACATCATTCTGAAAGTATCGAAGCGCTGTTTGCGCACATTCCCGGCTTTAAAGTGGTGGTTCCCTCTTCGCCGCAGCGCGCCTACGGCCTGCTGCTTGCGGCGATCAGAAGCAACGATCCGGTGATGTTTTTCGAACCCAAACGCATCTACCGCACAGTGAAATCAGAGGTGGTGGACAACGGCGAAGCGCTGCCACTGGATACCTGTTTCACCCTGCGCAAAGGGCGAGACTTAACGCTGGTGACGTGGGGCGCTTGCGTAGTGGAGTCGCTACAAGCGGCAAGAGGCTTATCGGCTCAAGGCATTGAGGCGGAAGTGATCGATCTGGCCTCCATCAAACCGATCGACATGAACACCATCTTGCGCTCGTTGGAAAAAACCGGACGACTACTGGTGGTGCATGAAGCGTGTCGCAGTGGCGGTGTGGGCGCAGAGCTCATCGCCCGAGTTGCCGAAAGCGCCATGTGTATGCTCAAAGCGCCGCCGATGCGCGTCACCGGATTAGATACGGTGATGCCGTATTACCGCAACGAAGAGTACTTTATGATCCAAGAAGCCGACATCGTGCAAGCCGCGCGTGAGCTAGTGGAGGGGTGGAAATGAAATCCTTTATTTTACCAGACCTTGGCGAAGGCCTCGCCGAATCCGAAATCATCAAATGGCACGTTCGCCCCGGCGATGTAGTGAAAGTCGATCAGATAGTGCTCACGGTGGAAACCGCTAAAGCCACGGTCGATGTGCCCGCCCCTTGGGGAGGCACCATCGTCAGTCGCCACGGTGAAGAAGGGGAAATCGTCAATATCGGCAGCTTGCTGCTGGAAATTGATGAAACCAACTCCACGGCAGTGGCGCAAAATGAACGCCAAAAGCAAGACGCCGCCACGGTCGTCGGCCATGTTTCCCACACTACCCATCAAGTCAACGTCGATGACTTTTGGATCGGTGGTGAACAAGGGGCATCGCCAGAGCCTCGAGTCAGTGCCCTGCCCTCCGCGCGTCTGCTGGCGCAAAAATTGGGCGTAGAAATCAACCAAGTGCAAGGCAGCGGCCCGGCTGGTTTGATTGTCGATGCTGATGTTTACGATGAGGCGGGCAAACAGCGCCCTGGTACTGAAGTGCTCAAAGGGGCGCGGCGCACTATGGTGGGCACCATGACGGAATCGCACCACAACGTTGCTGCCGTCACCATCACTGAAGAAGCGGTGCTTGCCGATTGGGAGCCGAATGAAGACATCACCACGCGCCTCATCCAAGCGGTGGTGTACGCTTGCCAGCAAGAGCCGGCGCTCAATGCTTGGTTTGACGCCTCAACCATGACGCGTTGCGTGCACCACACCGTCAATGTGGGCATCGCGGTGGACAGCGCACATGGATTGTACGTCCCGGTGCTGCGCAATGCTGACGATATTGAACCCAGTGAGATCCGCACTTGGCTCAACGACACCGTCAAAGGAATTCGTCAGCGCAAAATTGGCCGTGAACAGTTGCAACACGCCACGATCACCTTGTCAAACTTCGGCGCCATCGCGGGGATTTACGCCACGCCCGTCGTCTCCTTGCCACAAGTGGCGATCGTCGGTGCAGGCCGAATCATCGAAAAAGTGGTGATTAAGGAAGATAAAGCGGTGGCGGTCAAAGCGATGCCATTGTCGATTACCTTCGACCACCGTGCGTGTACCGGAGGCGAGGCGGCACGCTTTACCAAAGCCTTGGCGCAGCACCTACAACGGCCAAGCGTATAAAGCGCTGATACTACCCAGCAAAGCTGCAACAAAAAGCCCGGTTGAATCATTCAACCGGGCTTTCTTTTTGGCTATTTAGTGATGAGCAGCATTAGACGCACTACAACTGCTCAATAAGCTCGGGCACTAGGGTAAACAGATCCCCGACTAAGCCATAGTCGGCCACTTGGAAAATGGGCGCATCGGCATCGCTGTTGATCGCCACAATCACTTTGGAATCTTTCATCCCTGCCAAATGTTGGATGGCACCCGAAATACCCACCGCGATATAGAGCTGCGGCGCGACGATTTTGCCCGTTTGCCCGACTTGTAAGTCATTCGACACAAAGCCAGCATCCACCGCCGCGCGTGAAGCGCCAACCGCTGCGCCCAGTTTATCGGCCAGTTGTTCAACCAACGCAAACTGCGCTTTGCTGCCTAAACCGCGTCCACCGGAAACCACCACCTTAGCCGCGGCCAGCTCAGGGCGAACACTCTCAGCTTTCTCCTGCCGCACAAATCCAGAGGTCTCGGAAGGGATAACCTGATTGATTTCAACCACAGGCGCATCGCCACCGCAATCGGAGATGGCATCGAACGCCGAGCTGCGAATGGTCATCACTTTGATGGCATCGAGCGACTGCACTGTTGCCAGAACATTGCCCGCATAGACAGGGCGGATCACCGTATCACTCGATTCAATGGCGATGACGTCGGAAAGCTGTCCGACATCCAGCAGCGCCGCTACACGTGGCAGCAAGTTTTTGCCAAAGGTGGTCGCGGGAGCCAGGATATGAGAATAATCTGCGGCCAATTTAGCAATCAGCTCGGCACCATTTTCAGCCAATGCATGTTGATAAGCACTGTGCTGCGCGAGCAAAACTTGCGTTACCCCATCACACTGCCGCAGCGTGTTCGCTACGGCTTCACATTCGTGCCCCATAACCAGCACACTCACCTCACCGCCAAGCGATTGTGCCGCCTTTAGTGTGCGCAACGTATCGCTCGCCAAGGTATGCTGGTTGTGCTCTGCAATCACTAATGTCGATACTGGTTTGTCGTTCATTTTTTCCTCCTTGAATGCATGGCTTAACTCAGCACTTTAGCTTCATTTTTGAGCTTATCTACCAGCTCAGTGACACCGGACAAGATAACTCCAGCTTGCCGCTGTGGTGGCGGTTGCAGTTGCAACGTTTGGTGATGTGTTTTGAGCGATACGCCAAGTGCTTGCGGCGTGGTGACATCCAGCGGTTTACGTTTGGCTTTCATAATATTGGGCAAAGAGGCATATCGCGGCTCGTTCAAACGTAAATCGGTGCTGATAATCGCAGGCAATTGCAGCTTCAAGGTTTCTAAACCGCCATCGATTTCCCGTGTCACCAATACGCTCTCGCCTTGCATTTCTATTTTCGAGGCGAACGTTCCTTGAGGTCGGCGCGCAAGTGCCGCCAGCATTTGCGCAACTTGGTTGTTATCGCTGTCAATCGATTGTTTGCCAAGCAGCACCAACCCCGGCGCTTCATTTTTCATCACGGCATGCAGTAACTTCGCCACATTGAGCGGTTCAAGTTCACAGGCAGTTTCAACGTGGATTGCGCGGTCGGCTCCCAGCGCTAAGGCCGCACGTAGCTGCTCTTGGCAACTGACGTCGCCCAACGAAACCACCACCACTTCTTCTGCCACACCCGCTTCGCGCAGGCGTATCGCCTCTTCCACGGCGATTTCACAAAAAGGGTTCATCGACATTTTGACGTTGTTCGTTTCTACGCCCGAACCATCACTTTTAATTCTGACCTTTACGTAAGCGTCAATCACACGTTTTACCGCGACTAAGACTTTCACATTGCCTCCTTACCAACTGGGGATGCGGTAGAATCAAAATCGACTGCTTGCACGTTAGTGTGTTCAACTCAAGCGCTTTGGGGGAGCTTGATAAGTAGCTTACTGTTTATTCACACATTCCATGCCGTTTTGACCACCTAGTTTCTATTACCTTTTGAGCTTAGTTTAGTTTACGTTTACGTCAACTGGACTATATTTAAAGCACGACTGAAAACGTAACGATGAGTTGACGACATGGAAAGAGAAACAATGGAGTTTGATGTAGTGATAGTCGGTGCTGGCCCCGCCGGGCTCTCGGCTGCGTGCAAGTTGGCACAGCTTAGCCAACAACATCAAACCAATATGAGTATCTGCGTCGTGGAGAAAGGATCGCAAGTGGGTGCGCATATTCTCTCTGGCGCGCTGTTTGAAACCACCGCTTTGGACGAGTTGTTTCCGCACTGGCAGAAGATGGATGCCCCGCTGAAAACGACGGTGAAAAGCGACGATTTTCTCTATCTGGCAACCGAACACAATCACATTCGCCTGCCTCATTTTCTCACGCCCAAAACCATGCATAACGCCAGTAGCAATTATGTAATTAGTTTGGCCGAGCTGTGCCGCTGGCTAGCTAGCCAAGCCGAACAGTTGGGGGTGGAAATCTTCCCCGGGTTTGCCGCCGCCGCGATCAACTACGATGACAACGGTGCAGTCATCGGCGTCATCACGTCTGACATGGGGCGAGACAAGCAAGGCGAGCCAAAAGCCAATTTTGAACCCGGCATCGCACTAAACGCCAAATACACTCTGTTTGCCGAAGGCGCTCGCGGTCATCTCGGCAAAGATTTAATTGAGCACTTTGCGCTTGATAAAGATAAGCAACCACAGCACTACGCGCTCGGCATCAAAGAGATCTGGCAACTGGCGGACGATCATCCCCATTATCAAGCCGGTAATGTCCTACACGGGCTTGGCTGGCCGTTGAATGAAACCCATACCACTGGCGGCAGCTTTTTGTACCACTTGGATAACCACCAGATTGCGGTGGGCCTTATCACCGACCTCTCTTATCACAACCCGCACCTAAGCCCGTTTGATGAATTTCAGCGCCTCAAACATCATCCGGCGATCAGCAAATATCTGCTTGGCGGACAGCGCATTGCATATGGTGCGCGGGCCATCGCCAAAGGAGGGCTCTACTCGCTGCCGAAACAGCAGTTCCCCGGTGGGATCCTGATTGGTTGCGATGCTGGTACACTCAATTTCGCCAAGATCAAAGGTTGCCACAGCGCCATGAAATCAGGCCTGTTGGCAGCTCAAGCGGTATCTGACTGTGTGCAAGCGGGCAAACGCCACAGCGAACCGGACTACGAAAGCCTGTTTCGCGCCTCTTGGCTGTATCGCGAGCTGGAAAATGCGCAAAACTTCTGCGCCACCATCCACCGCTACGGCAATGTGGCTGGCGGGGTCATCAACAGCTTCGAGCAAAATGTTTGGGTTCCGCTCTTCAAACGCCCTGCTCCGTGGGAGATGGAAGCGCCTCATCATGATCACCTGCGTTTGCTCGATATCAGCCATTGTGAGCCCATCGCCTACCCGAAACCCGATGGCGTGCTGAGTTTTGACAAACCTTCTTCGGTCTACCTTTCCGGTGCCCGACATGAAGAGAATCAGCCGTGCCATTTGCGCTTGGCCGACGCATCGATTCCGATCCAGGTACACTTGGAAAAATTTGCCGAGCCTGCCCAACGCTACTGCCCTGCCGGGGTGTATGAAGTGGTCCAAGTGGATGGAGAAAGCCAGTTTCAGATCAACGCCGCAAACTGCGTGCACTGTAAAACCTGCGACATTAAAGACCCATCGCAAAATATTACTTGGGTTCCACCCGAAGGAGGCGGCGGGCCAAACTACAGCAATATGTAGCCGCCCTTCACATAGAAAGCCAGCGAACCACGCTTCGCTGGCTTTCTATCTGCTTTGTGTTGCTTGTTTTTTTCAGGCTAAAAACACCAGCCATAACGGCTAAATCGTCACGATTGAGTAAGCCAATTGCCAACAAATAACCATTGCACAGCTTGGGGGATTTATCTAGATTAAGACTCCATGCAGCAGGCACACCCGCACTGATACGGTCAGCTCTCACAAATCTCAGTCGTAAGGAAGCGTATGAAAACACTACTCATTGTTAATGTTGGTCAGGCACCACAAGCTCAATTGGAAAAATTCGGAGATTTTGAAGAGTGGGCACTGCGCACTATTCGCGAGCAAGGTGTACATCAGCGCGACATCCACATTGAGTTTCATGACGGAGTTTCTTGTCCTCTACCAGATTTCAACTCACTGGCGGGGGTGATCATTATGGGTTCGCTGGCGATGGCTTCCGAGAAAACGCCATGGATGCTGCGTTTGTCAGACGAAATTGTCCAGTTAGTTGAGCGAAAAATTCCGCTGCTCGGGATCTGCTTTGGACATCAGTTGATCGCGCAGGCGCTCGGTGGCGCAGTCGGCTATCATCCACACGGTTTGGAGATAGGCACCGTACCAATCACCAAGCAACCTGCGGCGGACGACGACGCCATTTTCGCCCACCTGCCAGCGCAATTTGACGCGCACGCAGTCCATTATCAATCGGTGCTAAAGCTGCCTGAAAACGCCGTACTTCTGGCTCATAGCGACTTTGAACCCCATCACGCTTACCGTGTCGGCAACACCTGTTGGGGCGTGCAGTTTCATCCTGAGTTCACGCCGCCAATCATGCAGATGTCACTGAATAACCTCAAACACGAGTTTGAAGATGAGTACTCGGCGAAAAGCGCTCAAGTCCGCGAAACCGAGCACGCCAAACAGGTTCTGCTGCAATTCGCTCAGCTCTGTTGTCAGGCGCAGTAAACATCACTTTTTATGACGATGCCAGTCTGGATAACTTCGTCCATCAGATACAAAAGGGGCTCTTGCCCCTTTGCGAAATAGAATACAGTCACCATCATTTTGTTAGGTAAGCTCTATACCAAATCCTCTGACTATAGCCGCGACGGCAAAAAAACAGAGAATAGAGATAACGGCACAAATGCCCAAAGACAGCCAAAACGAGTATCGATTTAATAAGAATGGGAAAATCAGAAACATCGGCAACGTCGGCAGTACATACCAGAAGGTATAGTAGGCATGATTGGCGAGCTTTTCCTGACCTTGCCCTTCGATGTACATCCAAATCAAAGCCAGAATCGTCACCGTAGGCAGCGCCGCAATCAGCGCTCCCGCTTTATCACTTCTTTTCGCGACTTCGGATATCAAAACCACCAGTCCTGCGCTTAATACGTACTTAGTCATGATCCAAAACATGAGAGTGTTACCTATATAAACCTAAAAATAATATGCCATTACCGCGAGCTTAGCCCAGTAATGACGTATATCCGTGTATGCCCAAATACGAACCGACAGCGCAGATCAAGATTGCCGATAAGTATGGCGCTATGGTCGTGGTGATACGACTTAATCCATTGCTGTTCTCTCTAGCGATTGATCATTTTACGCAAACTATACTCCCCCCCTAGTATTAAATACTACCCCCCAGTATAAAGTAAGTGCTACATTATCGGTTAGAATTGCCCAGCCGCCTAACTTAGAGAAGACTGCCATGTCACACACAACCAGAGATCAAAAGAAGCTCAACACGCGAGTCAGCAAGATACAGGGCCAAGTCAATGGCCTGAAAAAAATGCTGGAAGAAGAACACGAATGCCATGATGTGCTACAGCAGATCGCGGCCATCCGCGGAGCAGTCAATGGTTTGATGCGAGAAGTGATTAAAGGCCATTTACTGGAGCATGTGGTGCTAGAAGAAGAGAGAGAGCAACGTCAAGCCGATCTGGAAGTGGTACTTAAAGTGTTGGACTCTTACATTAAATAGCACGGTTATGGACGTAACCGTGCTATTACTCAGATTAAATCGCACTTATTCGTTGTTACAAGAAGTATGCTAGGAAGCCAGTTTTAAGCCTGCAATGCCGATCACAATCAGCGCCAAACTTGCGAGTTTAAACAAGCTCAACGTTTCACCAAATAGCACAATGCTCATCACGGTGGTACCTACTGCGCCAATTCCCACCCAAATGCCGTAAGCCACGCCAAGAGGCAGAGT
Source organism: Vibrio cidicii (assembly GCF_009763805.1). Classification (NCBI taxonomy): domain Bacteria; kingdom Pseudomonadati; phylum Pseudomonadota; class Gammaproteobacteria; order Vibrionales; family Vibrionaceae; genus Vibrio; species Vibrio cidicii. The sequence continues at coordinate 573,923 of NZ_CP046803.1, forward strand.
GCGCAACGCGATCCCAAGTAACACAAAACTAATGACCAGCGCCGATAAGGTAGCGACAGAAGCCAGCGGTTTGCTAAAACCATCGCTGTACTTGAGGCCAATTGCCCAAGCGATTTCACAAATACCAGCGAGAAAGAGGATTAACCACGCCATATATACACCTCATATATGGGGTCGTCCCCGAAGAAAAGATGGAGCGGTGAGGTCGTCCTCACTTCCTGATGTGCCGCTAAGACTAGCAAAGCTTGCGGGGCTTGGCTAGCTTGGTTTGACGCGGCGAAATTCGAGGTTTAGCTTGCCGCACATGGCGCGCGAGGATACGCATCGCTTCAGCTTGTACCGCAGGCAGTTTCTGCCACTGCCATAAGCGATCCCGCGCTTGCTTGGCACTGGCTTGCAAATCCACCACCGGGTTGAGGTAAAGGCTCTCTAGCGGTACTTGATACATCTGCGCTTCAAGCGGTGTCATCAGCCACGGCTCAAAGAGCAGCGGTACGGGCACTTGTGCCAACTCAGGGATCCATTTGTGAATAAACCGCCCTTCACTGTCATGCTCTTGCGCTTGCTTGGTCGGATTATAAATGCGGATAGTATTGGTGCCCGTTACCCCTGCTTGCATTTGAAACTGCGGGTAATGAATGCCCGGTTCAAAATCGAGAAACAGTTGCGCCAAATAAGTCACGCCCGCTCGCCAATCGACATTCATATGATGAGTTAACACGCTCACCAACATCGCGCGCATGCGAAAGTTGAGGTATCCAGTTTGAATTAAGCAGCGCATACAGGCATCCACCAATGGAATGCCGGTGTGCCCAGTCTGCCAAGCCGCTAACTGCGCGGCGGGCGCTTCGCTCGATTGCTGCAAGAGTGAATCATAAGCGCGGTTGACGCAGCGAAACTCCATCTCACATTCTGATTCAAATTTTTGGATAAAGTGACAGTGCCAATGCAGACGCGATGAAAGCGCAATCAGGCTGCGGCGAAATCCCGCTACCGACCAGTGTTTGAGCAAGGTTTGATACATCTCCCGCAGTGAGATATTCCCCCACGCAAGATAAGGCGACATCCGCGAGCATGCGTGGCGCGCTAAACTCGGACTTGAGATGGAGCGGTAATACTCTCGCCCTCGACGCGCGAAAAAATCCTCCAGCGTCGCCCACGCCATATCACTGCCACCAGTTTGCATGCCCGCTTGTTTACTCTGCCATGTGGCAGGGATATCGCTGCGCAAACCCAGCGCTGCGGCATCCAGCTTCAACCAATTGGCGCGTGTTAAATCAGGATCGCAGCAAGGGGAGCGCATTACTTGCTGCCAATGCTCATCCCAATTTTTACGGGTTTGCGCCCCGCGGATCACGGCGGCATAAGGGAGCTGATGCCAGACGATGTGGTGTTGCTGGCACCACTGCGCCAGCGCAAGATCGCGCTGAAAAGTGCAGGCTAAACCGACTTCTTGATGAGAATAAATCGCCTCAATGGCGTAGCGCTCAGCAATACGCGTAAAGCAGGTTTGCCAATCGGATGTGACGATCAACACCGCCCCTTTGCTCTGCGCCAAATCACGATTGATAGCTTGCAACGATTGCCACACAAAACGCCAGTGTCGTTCGCTGTAATGCGCATCGCCAAGCAGCATTGGCTCAAACAGATAGAGCAGTAACGTCGGTCGCCCCGAAGCTAATGCCGCTTGTAATGGCGCGTGGTCGGTCAGCCTTAGGTCACGTTTGAGCCACACCAGATTGATCTTTTCCATGCTCTTTCCTTGCTTTTGATGTCGCTTTTACGCAAGGAAAGCAGCAAACGATCGCTGCTGTGTTCCACATAATCCCGCAGTTGGCGGATTCTAGTCTCCTTTCAGCGCATCTTTACGTAGACGCCAAGCGGTCAGTACCATCGCCACAACCGCCAGCACGCTCATGCCGATGTACACCAAACTAAAGCCTTGAGCGAGCGCTTCAGGCGTCACCGATGAAGCTTGGCTGCCATGCTCACTCACAGTGACACTTTGCGGTACACGCAGATAAAACAGCGCCGAACAAAAAGCGACTCCAAGCGCGCCGCCAAGCTCACGGCCAAAGTTAAACAGCGACATGCCAATACCCCGATCACGCGCAGGCAACACACTCTGTACCACCACGCTCAAGGAAGGCAAGGTAAGGCCGATACCAAATCCCGCGATACCGAGTGATAGCTGCACCCAAAGATCGTAATGAATTTGCCAAACGGCTAAAGCCGCGAGTAGAAAACCGCTCACCACCAGCGCCTTGTAGCGCCCTGAGCGCGCCACCCACTTACCGCCGAGGTAAGCTCCGGTGGTGATGCTGAACATGAAGATCACCATCACGCTTCCACTTTGCGACGGTGAAAAGCCTTTCTGCCACTGCAATTGCAGCGGCATATAGACTAAAAGCGCGAACATTAACATTTGTGAGGCCATGATTAGGCCAATCGCGGTGAGAAAACTGGGTAAACGCGCCAAGCGTGCTGGCAAAATCGGGTCACTTACCCGTCTTTCCACAAGGATTAACAGCACCAAACAGAGTAACAGGGCAAAAGCGCCCCATCCCGCAGGTAAAAAGGAGTGTGAGGAAAGTTGAAGCAGCAACAAGGTGGTGGTGAGCATTAAAAGCCCAGCGCCCAACCAATCAAATCGACTGTGCCGTTTTTGGTTTAGGTGCTTGAGGTAGCGGTTGACCATAAACAACGCCACCAGTCCAAGCGGCAAATTAATACCAAACACCCAGCGCCAGCTAAGATGGTCGGCAAAATAACCACCCAGTAAAGGGCCTGCGACACTGGAAACGGCATACACCGCCGAGATATAGCCTTGGTATTTGCCCACTTCACGCGCCGGAATAGAATCGGCAATCACAGTAAATGCCAACGCAATCAAACCGCCACCGCCAATTCCCTGCACCACTCGTGCACCAATCAGGGTTGGCAAGTCAAAGGCAAACGTACACAGGGCAGAACCGAGAATAAAAATGCCGATGCTGGTATTGAGCATACGCACGCGGCCAAACAGATCGCTCAGTTTGCCATACACAGGCAATACCGCTGTTGCAGCGAGTAAGTATGCGGTGATCACCCAAGTTAATGCGCTCCCCGCCGATAGATCTTGCCCAATCAAGGCTAGCGGTGTGGTCACTATGCTTTTTTCTAGTGAGCCAAGGGCAATCACTAGCGCAACACTGGCAAAAATGATTCGCGGATTAGGTGCGTCGGTTGAATGAAGTGGGTCAGAATGCATGAGCTCTCTTTATTATGATCAATTCATGTGGAAATAGGTTTTCTGTGGCACAAGATAACCAAATCACAGCCATCCGAAAATAGGATAGAATGGGATGCGAAATTGCAAAAATGGGATAATGGATGAAACTTGATGATCTGGCGCTATTTTTAACCGTGGTGCGTTGCGGCAGTTTTGCACTAGCGGCGAAACAGAAATCGATGTCCACCAGCACGCTGAGCCGCCGTATTCAGCAACTTGAACAAGATACGGGCAGCATTTTGCTGATCCGCAACAGTAAAGAGTTGGTGTTGACCAAAGAAGGTGAACAACTGTTCCACAGCTACGCCGAGCTGTTTGCCCAAATAGAGCGCAAACAAGAAGAGGTCGAGCAAGCGAAGCGAGATTACCGCGGCGAGATTGCGATAAGTGCTCCCGTGTTACCTCTGCGTCACCAATTAACCCCTTTGGCGCTGGAGTTTGCCGAGCAACATCCGAATGTCACACTGCGCATGCACGTCAACTCGGGGCTCGACTATTTCAACCAGCGGGATCTGGATATCGCGCTGCGTTTTGGCCCACAACCTGAATCGGACTGGGTGGCGCGTAAACTGGCGCGTAACCCATCTGTGCTCTGTGCCAGTGCCGAGCTTGCTGCCAAACTAAGCACATCAACGCCTGCCTTAACGCATCCCGAGCAGTTAAATGAGCATCCCCTACTCAGTCTCAACCATAAGCTGCCGTGGATTTTTCATCACCACAGCGTCGCGCAAAAAGTGCAATTTATTCCGACGGCGCGTTTGTGCTCCGATGAATTGGATACGATAGTGCAAGCCACCTTGCAAGGCATGGGCATTGCCCGCCTCCCCAGAGGATTAATGGAGCCGCTGTTACGCAACGGTCAATTGGTGGAACTGCTGCCCGACTGGGAAATCGAAGGCGCAGATGTCTACTTAATTCACCCGCAACGACGCTTTTTGCCGGAGCGCACTCAAGCTTTAATCGATTACATCATGTTGCATTGGTCGAGAGTGGCGTTTAGTTATTGGCATCAACCCTAATCTGCGCCGAGCGGCTGAGATGAACGATGACGTCGACAGCGTTCTGAGCAATATTTGACCTCACCCCAGCACTGTTGCCATTTTTTACGCCAAGTAAAAGGCCGCTGACAGACAGGACAGATTTTCTGCGCCAAGTAGGCCTTTTTATGCGAAGCCACGCTCCCCCCTTTATTTACTAACAAATCTGCAGAATATACGTAGCTTGGGAAACGGTTGGTTTAACACTAAGAGCAAGAAATTATACCAATCTGATACGGTCACTCGTACAGCATCACAGTAGCTGGCAAGGGATTGAACTCTCGTACCTCCAAGGTTAGTGCTTAAACCGACCTTGTGAGCCACGAGAGTCGTTAGAAAAACGATCGATAAGGTAAGCCGCTTTTGTCGTAGACAAATACCTATGATTAAAAAAGGACAAACCCACAATCAGCCACTTACAGTTTAAAGTTTAAAACGTTTAACGATGCTGATGAGTTGATCATTCACATTCGCGATATCTTCCGCATTTCGGTTAACCAACTGGCCGTTGCTATCTAGGTTAGAAACAATCTCGCTGATCGCATTCATATTGCGGCTCACCTCTTGGGTGACACTACTCTGCTCCTCCGCTGCGGTGGCGATCTGTGAGCTCAAGTCATTGATTTCATCAACAAAGTGCGTCAAAGACTCTAGACTGCTTTCTACATCCGCCGATCCAGTTGCGGTGTCTTGACAGCGCTCCTTGGTATATTTCATTGATTCAACCACATTTTGACAACCATCCAAAAGATCCTTGAGTGCGAACTCTATCTCGCCTGTGCTGTCTTTGGTTCGGCTAGCGAGCTTACGCACTTCATCCGCCACAACCGCAAACCCTCGTCCTTGTTCACCCGCTCGGGCAGCTTCAATCGCCGCATTCAACGCCAATAAATTGGTTTGCTCTGCAATATCGCCAATGACAGTGAGCACTGTGCTGATACTTTGCGTTTGTGAATTCATTTTTTGCACATCCGATGAGGCTTTTTCCACATCATCAATCAACGCAGAAATGGTCAGTTTTGACTTATCAACGATTTTCTTCGATTCACCACTGACTTTGTTGGCCTGCTGGGTCAAGCTGGCTGTGTTGGCGGCGTCGGTGGCCATTGAGTTTGCAGTGGCGTCCATTTCTTCTACCGCAGTAACAATCTGCTCTGTTTCCGTTACGTGGCTCTGCAAAATTTGTGTGTTGTGTTTCGATTGCTCTCTTAAGCGAGATACGTTATCTTTCAGTGCTTCACTCATACTCTGAACTTCACGCATCATCTTTTGTAGTTCTTCAATAAAACGGTTTACACCCGCTGAAATTTGCCCGATATCGTCGTTTGACGTCACGGCAAGACGCTGAGTGAGATCGCCATTGCCACTCGATAAGTTGGCGATCATATCGCGCAAAGAAATAATTGGGCGATAGAGAATATTGATCAGAATAAAAGCCAAGATCACACTGATAACGGTGGCGATAACCGTCACAATAATCGCACTCGTCCGCGCATCATCTAACTCGGCAAAGGCGATGGATTTATCCAGACCAACGGCATAAACCCATTTCTTATCCCCAACTTGAATACTTCTTGAAAACAACAGCTTATCTTGACCATTCAACTGGTACTCAAATAAAGCTTCTTCGTTATTAACGGCATTTTCTGCCGCTGCTCTAAACCAACTGTAGCTATTGGCTTTTTCACCGGCTTTAATCGCACTCGACGACGAGGCAAGCAGTGTTGTGCTCTCATTCATAATCACGACCACAGCTCCTGGCTCACTTGTCTTGACCATATCATTGAGAAAAGAGAGGGTCATATCGACAGATACCGTGCCATTTTTCACTTTGTCGATGATTGTTACCCAATAAATTCCATCTGTACCCAGATAAGGATCGGTTACCGCAACATCGGTTGATCTCTGCGCGGCTTGGTACCACGGGCGTTCGACAACATTGCCATTGAGCTTGTGATTCGGCCAGCTTTCACTGCTTATGTTCCAGTACGCATCACCGGAATCAAATGCGATAACCGCACTCGCAACGTTCATGGCATTGGCGAGAAACTTGGTCTGCGCAATGATCTCCTCGGGCGTTCCGGTAATCATTTTATTCTTGTGTAAGCTTGCAACCTTCCTGATGCCGTTCACTTTTTCATTGATGTACCCTTCAATCATCTCCGCCTGATCTTTCACGAAGGAGCGATTCTGACCGAGAATATTTTTGGTCAGCGAGTCTTTTTGTTCGTGATATGAGGCAAAATTGGCCAGCGATACCGAAATCGCCACCAGTAAACTGACAGAAAGCAAAAGTGTTTTCTTTAATCCCAGATTGAGCATGTTGTTTCCCTCAGCATTACTCGAATGAGCCGTTATTGGCTTTTTCTACACGTTTTCTCAATGGTTATGCCATCTTTGTTCTTTAAAAAGATAGCACTCGCTAGCTTACAATTCCCTAGATTAGAAAATTAAAACAGAGCACCGTAAAACTCTGACCAAAGGGGTATTTTCTTTGTAGTGCTCTTCGAATTAAGGTAGAACAATAACAGCGCGATTTGACCAGGGAGACAAGCCACCTTTTGCTTAATGTCATCTCAATCAAGCCATTGATCTATCAGCAGTAAACAGGTGTTCACACTGCGTTTGATTGGGCTACAATTAACCCAAAGTATTAGCAGGCGTAATCGATGAAATACAAATTACATTCCAATGTGACTCTCGCTCTTGTTCTGAGTAGCGTGAGCAACACGTCAGTTTTAGCCAGTCAACCCATTGCGCTGGATCTCTACACTCAAGAGTTCCCGCCACTGCAATTTATGCTAGACGGTAAACCGCAAGGTTATGTGATCGAGTTTGTCACCGCACTCGTGCAAGATGCGTCGAAAACGATACCACTTGAGATCAAACAGATTCATTTCGCGCCTTGGAATCGCGCGATAAAAACCACCATAGAGACAGAAAACACACTGTTTTTCTCCGTGTCACGTACTCCCGAGCGTGAAGATAAATTTCAATGGATTGGGCAAGTTTCGCCTTACAAAGTCGGCTTATATCGGCTGGCAAGCAGCCCTCAAGTCAGCGCCAAAAATTTAGAGGAATTGAAAGGCTATCGTTTCGGTTTCGCAGGTCGGCAGCTCGTTTAGTGAACTGCTGGCAACAAATGGCTTAGATCAGGTCATTCCGGTAGAAAAGGGCAAAGAAGCCATCAGGCTGCTGCACACTCACCGCGTCGATTTTGCTCCTATGGTTGAGGCCAGTTTCCACTATCGAATGCAAGAGTATGGCTACGATCCGCATGAGTTTGTCAAAGTCATGAACGTCACCCCTTTGTGTCAGGATTTATGGCTGGTTACTGGCAATCACACTTCCGCTTCCGTCGTTGACGCTTTGAAAAGCAGCTATAGCAAATTGCAGCAACAAGCCTATCTCGATAAACTCGTGGCAGAATTTACCCCGACCAGCGCTATCATGCTGCGCTACAGCGAAAGTAAGGCGAATCCGCGATAATGCCTTTGATGCTTCATTTTGGTTCTGCCCTGAAGTGAATTCATCACTGGCACTCCTGCCCCGTTAGAGCGATAATCCCGCCCTTTGTGAGCTCCCCGCTCAACGAGCGTAATACAGAAGTAGAAAGACAGTGATGACAACTGAGCCAACAGTGATAATTGGACTGCACAATCCTAAAAGCCCCACCAATGTCGGCGCGGTGATGCGCGCAGCAGGTTGCTACAACGCCACTCAGGTAAGATACAACGGCAGCCGTTATAGCCGCGCGGCAAGATTTCAGACCGATACACAAAATAGCCATGAGCGGATTGCTTTGCTGGAGATGGACGACCTCACCGCCAGCCTCGACAGCGATGTGGCGATCGTCTGTGTCGAACTGGTGGTCGGTGCCACTGCCCTGCCGAATTTCACCCATCCAGAAAAAGCCATTTATCTGTTTGGCCCGGAAGATGGCTCATTGCCGCAAGAAGTGGTCGACAAAGCACATCATGTTGTTTACGTGCCTACTCACGGCTGCATGAATCTCGCCGCAACTGTCAACGTCGTGATGTACGATCGCTTAGCGAAAACACTCGGTGCGATAGACGATAACGCGCAAGTCATCGCCAACCGCGATAACAAAAACCGTTTACGAGTCAAAGAAAGCGGTTATAAAGAAAGCGGTTATTAGCGTAGCTCTAATAAATCAAAGCCACGACATCTCTCTGATCCATTTTTGCATATAAGGGTAGCCTTTTTCTGAGTCCGCCATTTCCCAGGCGACCAGTAAAGGAAAACCGAAACCTTTCCCTTGTGAGAATGCATCAATTAAACTGTTGCTTCCACCTCGATAACCTTCTTCATGGAAGACGAGATTCAACGGCAGCCCTAAATGCGTTACGGCCGCGACCGCCCATGCTGTTGCGGCCATCTCTTCGCCATGCATACGTTGCGATTCACGCCCGTTAAGTAAACCATTTTTGTAGATGTCGCCATGTAGGAACTGACGCTCTTGTGGCTCACAAACGGCAATGTGCCCGGCTTCATGCAAAATATCCCCTGCAAACGCCAATTTATCGAGATCAATCTGCAAAACGCCATGGTGTAAATGTAAACCGGGTAAAAACGTTGTTTGCTCTATCGAAGCCCGCTCAAAAGGCACACCAATTTGAGTCAAAAAGCCCATGATTTTTTCTGCTATCGCCCTATCCATCTGCCGTTCCTTTGCCTTCACGCTGTTGTATTTCTGACCATTACCTTCGCGTATGAGCAGCGATTTTTCAATTCGACAGCGGTGTTGTCGTCAGATTTAGCCGGACACATCTCGTTTTTGCCTTTTGGGCCAATTAATCTAGTTAGGCTAACGAGCCTTGCCAAGTTTGCAAGACTCTAAATAGTTGCATTTTTATCACCCATAATCACCGTTGGGAAATCGATACAACATTACTTAATGTTGATGCCTCTATGTAGACCTTATTAGATAGTGCGTACTATCAATAGAAATGCTATTTTTTGCATCTATTATGTAAAAACAAACATCAAAACATAGCGAAAATCATGGACAGAATTTGGCGTCAATATTTGGAAGTAGCTTCTTGTAAAAATGTTAGCCACGCGGCAAAAAAACTCTGCATCAGCCAGCCTACACTGACCCACAATATGAAGAAGTTGGAAGCCGAGCTTGATATTGTCCTGTTTAACCGTTCATCAAAAGGTATCACATTGACAGAAAGTGGCGAGTTACTGCTTGAGCAGACTCGAATCATGCAGCGCCTTTATGACAACACTCTGAGTAAACTGGCTCATGTTAACAAACGTCAGGAACGAGAACTGAAAGTTGGTACCGGCCATGCCTGGTGGCATCTTTTCCTTAGAGAGGCCGTAAAAGATTACCGTCAAAAACACCCTGGAGCTAATATTACGATTGATGTGGGAAACCATTTACCACAAATGGACTTGCTACTAAGTGGTGATATCGACTTGTTCATTGGTCACGAAATTACCGGGTTAAGCAGAAAGGCAGAAGTGAAGTTTCTCCCGTTACGTATGACCGAAAACAGCGTGTTTGTTCGCAAAGGGCATCCACTGACCTACAAAGAAAGTTGCACTCTTCAAGATCTCATCGAATTCCCTACACTGGAAGTGAAACCAAGCGAAGACCGATATCAACATCTGATAGAAGATCCTCAAGAGATCAAACTGTACCGCTCCATACATCAACTGACTGAAAAAATAATCTACTCCAGTAATTCACTCAGTGTCAGTATGGACCTAGTCAAAGACAGCAATGCCTTGCTGCCTTTTCCTGAAGTCATGGCGGACTATTTTGCTGATTTTGGCTTAGTCCCATTGCCATTGAACGAAACGTACTCAAAGGCATCCTTCGGTATCTACCTGCTTAGAGAATCCAGTGAGGATAACCATATATGCGAGCTTGTGGCACTGATAAATCATTATATAGATGGAAAATTTGGTTATCTTAAAGCGGCAAACTAATTCTACGTTACTCGCTGAAAGCGACTTTCCGCCACTGAAACCGAGCCTTTAGTACAAGCCAATCTTGGTGATAACGGCTCCGGGCAGAACACGAGGTTAGTGAAAGAATACAACCCATCTAACAACTGCATTTCACTGGAACAGGCATCAGATACATGGAGTAAATCCATAAGTTCACGAGCCGGCAGTTTTAGTTCACTCTCATAAGCGAAATGAATCTCGTACTTACTGCTTCCGTTCTGATCAAGAACATTTCGTTTGGTCGTCACGGTTAAACCGGACTCACTGCGGGAAAATGTATAGCAGATTGCGTCATTGCCGAAAGGGTAATATTCAATATCACTACCGACACTAAGTGACAACGAGAACCTTGTGATACCTACTTGAAAATCACTTGATAGCTGTAAAGTGTTACCTTCACTTAATAAGACATTACTCTCAAGATCCGAAGGTTGTGCATCTAGCCACTGATGAGGGAGCTTACTAACCAAGCGTAGTCTACCCTCTATGTTCGTTAACTCTAGTTCTCTCGGGACACTCATCGCTCCTCGCCAATGGGAGGTAGGGATGCTATCTGCATACAAATTATTGCTCATCCAAGCGATAGCGATACGTCGGCCGTCCGCAACATCAGACCAACTTTGTGCTGCGTAGAAATCACGGCCATGATCCAACCACAGCACACTTTCATCTGAGTTTTCATTCACAAATTGATACCCATCGAAGGCACCTACAAAATACTGGGTACCAGTTCCGCCCGTCGGTCCGCAATGCTGCACACCGGCTACCAATACCCAATATGTTTTATTCTCAAATGTAAGCGGAAAAAGATCAGGACATTCCAGAGCACTATCATCATGAGCCCCAGCAGTAGCACCAAATACGCTGGATTTCTTCCAATTTTGCATGTCTATTGAGCGGTAAATTCCAATATCCTGTCCTTCTGAAACAACCATAATCCATGCCTCTGACTCATCATGGCGAAACACCTTGGGATCTCGAAAATCAAGTAACCCAGGATTCTCTAATACAAGGCTGTTTTTCTCCTTGCTCCAACTTTTGCCACCGTCACGACTGACGGCAACATGTTGGCTCTGAATCCAAGCTGAGCCGTCTTTGGGCTGAAAATTTGCGGTATAAAATGCAACTACACCTGGGTGAGTATTCTGCTTATCAAAAAAGCCACTTGAATTTTTCCAGTCAATAACGGCGCTACCGGAAAAACAAGCACCAAACCTATCCGGTTTAAGCGCGACTGGCATATGAATCCAATTTAAAAGATCTTTAGATACTGCATGCCCCCAGTGCATGGGGCCCCATACAGTGTCAAAAGGGTGATACTGATAAAAGAGATGATATTCGTCATTAATACAAACTAGGCCATTGGGGTCATTCAACCAGCCAAAAGGCGGTGTAAAGTGAAACTTAGGGCGATAACTATCGCTGGTTAGAGGTCTCATCGAGGTATCCTTAAACCAATAAGAATTGGCCCGCAAAGAAAATTGCGGGCTAAAGCGAGTGGATAAGTGAAATAACGTTGATTATTTTGTCATTTGTTTTTTGGCATCTTCAAGAGCCGCGTCTACAGTTTGACGGCCATCAACAATATTAACAATGGCACTCTTAACCGCACCCCAGAACCCATTCATTTCTGGTATATTGGGCATAATTTCACCATTGATAGCATTATCCATGGTCGCAGCTATACGTGGATCTTGTTCAAGTTCTTGCTGAAAAGACTTTAGTGCTACTGCACCCAAAGCGGAATCGTTATTAACCGTTCGCAAACCTTCTTTGGTTAGCAGGTAGTTCTCCAAAAATTCGATCGCCAGATCTCGATTGGGAGAGGCAGTGCTAATACCGGCAGCCAAAACACCTACAAAAGGTTTTGAATCTTGACCATTGAACTTCAGCAACGTGGTTACACCGTAGTTTACGCCTGATTTGTCCATATTGGTCCAAGACCAAGGACCGTTGATCGTCATAGCAACACGCCCCTGATTAAATTCAGCTTCTGATACGGAGTAATCCATATCGGCGGAGATGACTCCTTTGCTTACCAAACTTTTCACCAGTGACATTGCGTTTTTTGACCCCGAATTCGCTACACCAGCATCCTTGACGTCATAACCAAAAGCAGTTTTCTTAAAGGCATAACCACCATTTGCAGCCATCAAAGGCCAAGTGAAATACGGCTCTTTCAAATTCCACATAATGGCTTTCTTGCCATCCTTTTGCAGTTCTTTATCTAGAGCTTCAATTTCTTCCCAGTTCTTTGGAGGATTAGGAAGTAGGTCCTTGTTATAGATAAGAGATAACGATTCAATTGCGATTGGATAGCCGACAATCTTACCTTTGTAGTCCACTGCATCCCACGCAAAATCTACGATACCCTCTTTAGTGGCTTTTGAAGGCTTTATTTCGACTAGAAGGCCAGCTTCAGCATATCCACCAAACCGATCGTGGGCAAACAGCATGATATCTGGGCCATCTCCTAATGCTGCGGTTTGAGGAAATATATCTTGCAAAGAACCAGGATGAGCAACTGTCACCGGAATACCCGTATCTGCCTCAAAGCGTTTACCGACCTCAGCCATTCCCTTATAGCCTTTATCACCACTCATCCAGATTGTTAACTGCCCCTCTTGAATCGCTGCAAAAGAGTTCATTGGACTGATTGCTACAAAAGTACTTAGTGCAATCATGCTTAAGTTCATCTTCTTCATCATTGGATTCCATTTCACGTATATTATCGGTTTGCAAAAAATTCGGTTAAGATCACTATTTATTGTACGTTAAACAACCAACCGTCATTTCCCACCCATAATATGAAATCTACTCAAAGGGGTGAAATGCATATTTCCTAGAACTTCCATAGAAAAATTCTATATCAAACCTAAATTAGGTGATCGTTGGCAAGGTATTCTTATTTAAATGGCAGGAGTTCAAGCTAAAAAGCGTGAATTGTTTATCAAAATGTAGGCCTGCTAGCAGCGCATGGGCAGGAAGGGAAGTGATTGCCAGCAGTTCCTTTGAAGGAAAGCTACAGCTTACTCTTACCCTCGAAAAGCCATCTCAAATAAAGGCACGGAGGCTCCTTATCTTTCAGGTAGAAGCTATATACCAGCTTCGGTTGATAAATTCCGAAAAATAGTAAAAAGCTTGTCTCTGTCTACACTTATCCTTTGATATAAAAAGAGCCGCAAAAGCGGCTCTAGATAGTTTGTAATTTCCGAAGTGTTGGCTTACTTCTCTTTGCCGAACACGTTGTTCTCTTGCTCAAGAACTCGGATGAAAGTGGTGCGTTTGGTAAGCTCGCGAAGCTCCGCCGCGCCTACGTAGGTACAGGTTGAGCGCACGCCGCCAAGGATGTCTTGAATGGTGCCGTGAACGCTGCCACGGTATGGCAATAGTACGGTTTTTCCTTCCGCTGCGCGGTAGCCTGCAACGCCGCCGGAGTGCTTGTCCATCGCGCTCTTTGACGACATGCCGTAGAACTTCATGTAGGTTTCGCCATCTTTCACCACCAGCTCACCGCCTGATTCCTCATGGCCTGCCAGCATGCCGCCAAGCATCACGAAATCTGCGCCGCCGCCGAAAGCTTTGGCGACATCGCCCGCGCAGGCACAGCCACCGTCACCGATGATGCGACCACCAAGGCCGTGCGCGGCATCCGCACACTCAATGATGGCAGAAAGCTGTGGGTAGCCAACGCCCGTTTTCACGCGAGTGGTGCACACCGAACCTGGGCCGATGCCCACTTTAACGATGTCTGCGCCAGCAAGGATCAGCTCTTCACACATATCGCCAGTGACGACGTTACCTGCTGAGATCACTTTGTCTGGGAATGCGGCACGCACTTGCTGAACGTACTCCACCAAATGCTCGGAGTAGCCGTTAGCGATATCGATACAGATGAAAATTAGCTCGTCAGAAAGCGCCATCACATCTTTGGTTTTTTGAAAATCCGCTTCTGATGTGCCAGTTGAAACCATTACTTTGTTGAGCGTTTCACGGTTCGCCCCTTTGACGAAATCGGCCCAATCTTGCACGGTATAGTGTTTGTGAACGGCGGTCATTACACCATGTTCAGCCAAGGCTTTCGCCATTTCGAAGCTACCCACCGAGTCCATATTGGCGGCAATCACAGGCACACCAGACCATTGACGACCACTATGTTTGAATGTAAACTCGCGGGTTAAATTTACTTGAGAACGGCTTTTCAGGGTAGAACGTTTCGGGCGAAACAGGACATCTTTAAAACCTAACTTAAGTTCTTGTTCGATACGCATTGTGTAATTCCTTGATTCATAACTGTATGTGTCATCGCAGAGTGCGTAGTAACCAAGTTGGCAGACGAGGTTACTGTTTTTCGGACACAAAAAAACCGGAGCGTTGGCAGACGCTCCGGTTTTCAGCATTATAGGTTGTGATTTTTTTTCGACAAGTCTGATTTTTCACTTTTTTTTGTGCTACCATTGCCGAGTTTTCATACCTTAAACACCCTCAATTTTCTTTCTTCCATTTTTCCTGTTTCATTTCAGTACGTTATCGTTAAACGCCTTAGCAATCGCTTGCGCAATCCTTTCCCCGTTATCTCTAATCACTTGATGGTTTTTGTCAAAGTGCGCAGTAAGTCGACGCGGCTTCGATGTGCGTAGCAAACTTCTCTCCGAGAAAAAATAGGCAATTTATAGGAAAAAAGGACTGATTCTTGCTAAGTATTATTTAACGTACCTATTTTTTGCCGCTCGGCAAACGGACAACGAAGGCTGTGTTGAATATGAAAAAGATGACTCTTGTAACGCTGGCATTGCTGGCTACCCTACCGACAGCGATGGCGCACGCCAAAGGACAACGAGGTGCTCTGTATACCAATGTCGGAGCGACCATGGTCACCAACAACTCAAATGATGAGCTCGCCTACTTTATTCAGGCCGGTTATAACCACCAACTGACCGACTTTCTCTCGGCCGATCTGAGCTACAAAAAAGTTGAAACCTTGAACAAAAGTGTCTCGGCGACTTCTAACGATTTCGCGCAAACATACAACTCTTACGGCCTTGGCCTGCGCGTTGACCAACACCTCGGCATTTTGAGCGTGTATGGTAAGGCTGGGGCGAGCTACATTGAGTCCGAAACTGACGACGTGGGATGCAACCAATTCGGTGGAGAAAGTGGATAAAGACAGTAGCGTCAAGCCTTATGCCAGCGCCGGGGTCAGTTTAGCGTCGCCGTTTGACCAGCGCTTGACGCTGGATGCGGCGGTCACATACCAAATGCTACCAAACGATGAGCATGCGACCTCGATCAGCGCAGGCGTTAACTTCTCGTTCTAATGTTATACCTTGTTGCCTGATCGCCGATTGATCAGGCTTTTCCATTCAGTAAGCGACGAATTTCATCCGGCAAATCGGAAGCGAGCAGCCCTATTTCACCGTGGCGCTGCACGCAAAGATCGGCAGCGCAGCTATGCAGCAACACCCCAAGCCTAGCTGCAGACAACAGTGGTAACTTCTGCGCCAGCAGTGCGCCAATCACTCCAGCTAGCACATCCCCCATGCCGCCACTAGCCATGCCGGGATTGCCCGCATCACACACGTAGGTTTTATTGCCATCACAAATCAGAGTTCCCGCCCCTTTCAACACCGCCACGCCGCCATATTGCGCTTGCAGCACTTGAACAGCAGCAAAACGATCCGCCTCGATTTCCGCTACACTGCAACCAAGTAAACGTGCCGCTTCGCCGGGATGGGGGGTAATGACGCGCAGATCGTTGTGATCCGGGTGCCTTGCCAGCCAGTTGAGCCCGTCTGCATCCAGTACACATGGTCCATGGAACGCCTTTATCGACAACCAAAGACTCTTCGCCCACTCATCCAACCCCAATCCAGGCCCTGCGACCAACACATCAGCCCAACCAATGCGCTTTTCCAACTCGGCCGAGTTTTGCATCCAAGCGGCGGTCATGACTTCAGGACAGCCCACTTGCAGTGGCAAAGCGGACTCAGGGTGCGTCAACGCCACCAACAAGCCAGCGCCACTTCTTGCCGCCGCACCAGCGGCAAGGCGAATTGCCCCCGCCATGCTGCGATTTCCGCCCATCAAAAGCAGTTTGCCATGATCGCCTTTGTGCGCAACGGGCGAGCGTTTTGGTAGCCAATCAGCCAAGCTGTTTTTGTCCATCGCCTCAATGTGCGTCTTCACCTGGCGAGCAAAGTGCTCTGCGACCTCTAGTCCAGCAAAATGGAGCTTGCCGCGGCATGCTCTCGCTTGTCCGGTCATGAGGCCTTGTTTGATACCAATAAATGTGATGGTGTGTGCTGCGTGCACCGCTGCGCCAAGTATTTGCCCGCTATCGGCACACAAGCCTGACGGTATATCAATGGACAACACAGGTTTACCACTGTGATTTAGCATATCGATCAGCGTCACCAGCTCACTGCGAACCGAGCCGCTTAACCCCGTACCAAGCAGCGCATCCACCACCACATCACATTGATTCAACAAAAGTGGTAACGCTTTTTCACTCATGATGGTTCCGCCGCTGCGCTGCCATGCCAGCATCGCCTCACGCGCGTCTCCTTGCAATCGTTCCGGCTCGCCAACTTGCACTAAATGCACCACCATTCCGTGCTCTTGCGCCAAACGAGCCACCACATAGCCGTCGCCACCGTTGTTGCCTTTGCCGCACACCACGCATAGCTCACACAGTGATGGGTATTGCCCTATAAGCAGGGCAAAGGCCACCGCTCCCGCGCGTTCCATCAACTGATATAAGCTGACGCCCTGCGCTTTGGCGACCACAACTTCTCCCTCTCTCACTTGACGAGCTTGATAAAGGTATTGAGTGTTTTGTGTTGGCATACCATTGCACTCCCGGCTCCGTGGCTGATGATGAAGTAAAAAGCCAAGGAATTCCTTGGCTTATACTGACACTTAACGATCTTTACTACGAGTTCTGCTGCTGGGCCATGATCGCCTCGGCAGTCGCATCCTGAATTGATAGAAAGAGCGATTTTACTTGCCCCGTAGGAGTGCGCATTGGATTGAGCGTCACGTTCTGATACATGAAGTCGGCCTGCTGGGTAACAGGGCGCACGTTGCGGCAACGGAACAGATAAGGGCGCTGACGCCAAGTGATAAAACTGCGACAGCCTAAGTTATACACTGGCTTCGTTTTCAGCCTAAACCACTCTTGTGGGATCTCAGGAAACAGCTCAAAAATCGATTTGCCAATCGCATCATGCGCTTGCTTGCCACTGTGGTGGGTCATAAAGCCGTTCCATACCTGCACATTGTACTCGGTATCCAGCACAATCAAGCCCATATCGACATTTTGTACCATGTCCACCATCCAGTGGAATTGTTCAAACTCTGCAGGAAGATTAAGCATTAAAAGTCCTCCATCAGGTAAGCGAGTTTATTGTCTAAAAGCGGTAAAGACTCATCCACGAACATAAACAGCAGATCGCACCGTATGCTTGTGCCTTCAATGGTGTAACTCACTTCAAAAGTCATGGTTTTGGTAAAAGAACCTGCGGTACTTTCGATAACGGAATCGATCGAAATATGTTGCCCTAACAGCACGGGAGAACTTTGAAAGAAACGCACTTCCGCCTGCTGGCCAAGGCCGTTGAGAAAGGAGCCAACCAGAATATTGGAGACATCCATAAGAAGCTCCAACTCCTCAAGCTCTTCACTGTCAGCGGGTACCTTCATCAGTTTTTTCAGATCCGATACGCTGGAATCACTCAGCAGAACCAGCGCTTCACCCGCAATCCCTTCACCGCTAAAACCTTGGCACACGCCCGAAACGTTGGCGCTTTCTGCCAAATCTCTTAGCGCCATGTGCAGTTCACTGAGTTCAAAAATATTCACATTCGGTAGAGGCAAATGGACAAACACATCAAAATGTCGCGCTAATGCATCAGCCGCACGACCAATCGAAACGTTGGCCACTTCCATGTAGATATCTCTTCGACGCAATACCGGCAAGTCAAGCGTTTTCGGCGTGATCACCTGCGGCACTGAGGCAGGTTCAACCAACTCTCTCAGCGTCGCTTTAAGCTCGTCTGGCGCAATCGGCTTTTGAATAAACGCTTTCGCCCCAAGGGCAAACACCCTTTCTTTCGCTTTGGGCTGGATATCACCGGAAACAACAATCACCGGGGTGTCATCACCTCGGCTGCGCATGGCTTCAAGCGTTTCAAATCCATCGAGCTCTGGCATGGTGAGATCGAGGAACATAAATTTAAATTTTTGCTTGCCCAACTCCTCTAGCGCATTGAGTCCATGCACTGCAAAGGTTATGTCGGCATTAAGTGAAGCAGGCAGGGAGCGTGCCATCTGCTTTCTTGCAAGCGCTGAATCATCACAGATGAGAACAGGAAAAGACATTCAACCACCCTTTTTAATAATTATCGCCTGTTCTTAAGTGTAACAGACAACTCAAGAATGACGTGTGGAACTGACGTGATTGTAGTTATTGTTCGATTTTAAGTATGAACTGAATTGGCAAGAATACGAAATTAGATCCGACGTGGAAATAAATTTATATGAAGGTGATAACAAAAATGTTTTAAATAAGAATTGGTTACACAAAGACATGTATCAAAATAAGCAAAACCCGCTCAAAAGCGGGTGAAGTTAGAGCGTGTAAACGGGAAAAATGACCATTAAACCAATGCGCATTATCACCGCAAACAGACACAAACCAATGCCAAGACGGTACCATTTATATTCACTCACCGACATCGGAATGCGTTTGTAAAACATGGTCACCACGCCTCGCCAATCTTGGCTGCGCTTACCATATTGGATGATGCCAGTCAGCACAAACAGTATACCCACCAGCAAAAAGCCTTTTTCGGCCCAGAATAAACCCACTTCCATGTTATCCCTCTTCTATCATTGCGCTGCTTTATTCATAGTAGCGGCAAGCGGGCAGCAGATCTGTTGGACTTAAGTCTTATCTCACCTCGCCGTAGCGCTCTAGATAGAGAATAGTCGCGGCGGTTCGAGAAGGCACATTGAGTTTTTTCAGCAAACTTTTCATGTGCACTTTGACGGTCGACTCAGAAATAAAGAGACGATCGGCGATCTGCTTATTGCGAAATCCTTGTGCAACCTCTTGCAAAATTTGCGTCTCTCGGTCAGTGAGATCGTCAAACGCATCGTGGTTATCGTGACGAGCCTGTAAATAGCGAGCCACCGCCTGACTATACGCTTTATCGCCTAGTCGAGCCAGTTTAAGCAGTTCGACTAACTCGTCTGGTTCGGTGTCTTTCAACAGATAACCGTCTGCGCCCGCTTTGACAATCGCTTCAATATCGGCCGGGCTGTCGGAAACAGTGAGAATAACGATCCTCGCTTCACAGCCATCGGCGCGCAGAGCTTTTAAGGTATCTAAACCCGACATGCCTTTCATATTGAGATCGAGCAAGATAAGATCGAGTTCGGTTTCGTGCGCT
Organism: Vibrio cidicii; assembly: GCF_009763805.1. Classification (NCBI taxonomy): domain Bacteria; kingdom Pseudomonadati; phylum Pseudomonadota; class Gammaproteobacteria; order Vibrionales; family Vibrionaceae; genus Vibrio; species Vibrio cidicii. The sequence continues at coordinate 593,668 of NZ_CP046803.1, forward strand.
TTGGCAACGGCATCGGCTCCAGTTCCAACTTCAGCAATTACGGAAAATTTATCTTCGAAACTCAGTAACTGGCTGATGCCACGACGCATCAATGGGTGGTCGTCGACCAACATTACTTTGCACACTGTCACGCTTTTTCTTCCTTTATTCTTTGGTACTTCAATACGACTTTACAACCTTGGCCCGCGGCTGCGCTCACGCTCAACTCGCCATTTAGCCGCGCTGCACGTTCTTGCATGATCGTCATGCCGTAATGATTAAGTTTGCTGCTGCTTGAGTCAAACCCTTCGCCATCATCTGTAATGGCGATAGTCACCCAATTGTTTGCTTCTTTACACTCAATGTGAATCGCCGTTGCGTTGGCATGCTTGATCGCATTGAGCGTCGCCTCCCGAATGAGTTGCAACAAATGCACTTGCTGATGCGCATCCAACTCAACCGAGAGCAGCTCATTGTCTAAAGTGAGGTTAGCCTCCGTCTGTTCGCCTAGCTGTTCGACCATTTGCTGCAGCGCCTGACCAAAGGTTCCCTCTTTAATCGCCAGGCGAAAGGTAGTAAGCAACTCACGCAGTTGGGTATAAGCGGCACTTAACCCGGTGTCCAGCTCGGCGATGACCAAATTGGTTTTCTCGACCTGTGCATCCACATTAATCTTACTAATGCAGCGTTTCAGCAACGAAACCTGAATCTTCAGATAAGAGAGCGATTGTGCCAATGAATCATGTAGTTTCCCGTGCGATAGTGGCGCGCTCTTCCATCAACAGCAGTTGCTCTGCTTGTCGTTGGGCATGATTGTAATAAACCGCCCTCGAGAGGATCTGCACAAAGTTGTCGATCAATGCTTGGTCCGGACAAGGAAGCCCCGCACACCAGTGCAAATAGCCAAGATGCTGACCATCCAAGGTGAGCGCTTTTTTATTGCAGCGGTTGGAACACACTTTGCCTTCCTGTAACACAAGGCTACGTTCGCCCACCTCAACAATTTCGAGTTTAGCGGCGACAATGCCTTCGATGCTGACAAAATGTCGCAAAATGGCGTGAAAATTTTCCTGACTGATACGGGATGCCGTCAGTTCTTGCGAGGATTGGTACAACACCTGCAACGATTGATTAGCATGTTGCAAACGGTGTGTTTTCTCATTCACCGCCTTTTCCAAACCGTGATAGAGCTTACCGAGCTCCGCCGCCATGGTGTTAAAAGTGCGGGTTAAAATGCCCATCTCGTTATCACTGGAGACATTCAAAGCCACATCGAAGGAGCGAGATTGAATTTGTTTGCTCGCCACCACCAGAGCATTGAGCGGATGAACCACTTCACGGCGCACAAAATGGACCACAAATACGCTTACCAGCAAGATTCCACCAAGCCCCATACCACCGACCCAAGCCAGTTTGATCAGCTTTTGTTCAGAAAAGTGCTGCAATTTAAAAACAAACGCGTCGATTTGCCCGACAAACCCAGCCACCAATAGCAAATAGCGTTCGCGCTCCTCGCTTTGCAGCACAGATTTCAATTCATGCCAGCGCATGATCAAACGGTAATAATCGTCGGTGATATCTTGAGGGACAGTCCAGTTCTGCAAAGCTTTCATCGACGGGGAATAGATGGAACGCTCAAAGAGAAAGATGTGCGAGGCGTAGTCAGCCGCATTCGTTTGGATGTCATGTGCCAATCGGTAACTTTGCATACGCATCGAGCCCGCGACGTTGACCGCTTCGGCGTCATTGAGGCTCGACGCTAAGGTCACGATAGCAAAACCCGTGGTGACGACAGACAGCAGCAAAATCAACCCCATCGCCTTGGCAATCGTTCTAGTGACGGACTTCTTCACTTGTTTTTTCAACACAACCTCTGATCTGATTTTGCCATTTGCCACTAGTTCCCTCTTCTGCGGGAGCACAATATGAGCCGGAAGTGTGAGGAATTTATTGATCCAAAACAAGCCTCACCTGCAATTACCCCCTAAGAGGTATTTATACAAATATGTCAAAAACTACAATTTGTGTACGGTTAAATGACAATTTATGAACAAAACCGTGAAGTTGACTAACGATATGCATCATTGACGACTGTTGAACAGCCATAAGGTGAACCGTGACCGATCTTTCCCGCCGTCGTTTTTTTACCCGACACACCGCCAATCAAGAGGCGGTTGCTCTGCCTTGGTTGGCAAATCAGCAGCGCTTTAGCGATGAGTGTACTCGTTGCGGGAAATGCGTTTCGGCCTGTGAAACAGACATCATAGTGAAAGGCGATGGCGGTTTTCCGCGTGTCGATTTCACCCAAGGCGAATGCACGTTTTGCTATCAATGTGCGGCTGTGTGCCCTGAAGCCTTGTTTGTCAGCCAAGAAAATCCACCTTGGTCAGCCAAAGCCAGCATTGATGAGGCTTGTCTGACCAAGCGCAATATTGAATGTCGTAGCTGCGCGGAGGCGTGCGAAACCTCAGGCGATCCGTTTTTCTCTACAGATCGGCAAAGTCGCACAAGCGCAATTGAATCTGGATGAATGTAACGGCTGCGGCGCTTGCGTCTCCATCTGCCCGGCATCATCCATCCATGTGAGCACAACTAATTAGAACGAGAGCAAATTATGGCGCTAAACGAAGTGCACATCTCAAGCTTAGTGGTCCATGTCGTCGCCGACTCTCTTGCTGTCGTCAAAGCGCAGATTGAGGCGATGGACAACACCGAGATTTATGGAGACAGCCCAGAAGGAAAAATTGTCGTGGTACTTGAAACCGTCAATCAAGGTTTCATTACCGATACGATCGAAGCCATCAGCCACTTACCAAACGTTCTCAGCACCGTTCTGGTTTATCACCAGATTGAATCCTTAACGGATGACAAGGACGAAGACACTGGAACTCAACAATCCCAACTCGAGGGTGAAGTATGAAAATGACAAGACGCGCGTTTGTAAAAGCAAACGCAGCAGCCTCAGCCGCGGCAGTCGCCGGAATTACCCTGCCCGCTTCGGCAGCTAATCTGATCGCCAGCTCAGATCAAACCGCTATCACTTGGGACAAAGCGCCTTGTCGTTTCTGTGGTACGGGTTGTTCCGTTTTGGTCGGCACACAAAACGGCAAAGTCGTCGCGACACAGGGCGATCCTGAAGCGCCGGTGAACAAAGGCTTGAACTGCATCAAAGGCTACTTCCTCTCGAAAATCATGTACGGGCAAGATCGTCTCACACAACCTTTACTGCGCATGAAAGACGGCAAATTTGCCAAAGATGGCGATTTCGCGCCCGTTTCTTGGGATATGGCGTTTGATGTCATGGCGGAGAAGTGGAAAGCGTCGCTGGCGAAAAAGGGTCCCACCAGCGTTGGGATGTTTGGATCAGGCCAGTGGACCGTGATGGAAGGCTACGCCGCCGTGAAAATGATGAAAGCGGGTTTTCGCTCCAATAACATCGACCCGAACGCGCGCCACTGTATGGCTTCGGCAGTGGTCGGCTTTATGCGCACGTTTGGCATGGATGAGCCGATGGGCTGCTATGATGACTTTGAGCACGCTGACGCCTTTGTGCTTTGGGGCTCGAACATGGCCGAGATGCACCCTGTGCTTTGGACTCGCATCACCGACCGTCGTCTCAGCCATCCGCACGTCAAAGTGAACGTGCTGTCAACTTATTACCACCGTTCTTTTGAGCTGGCGGATACCGGTTGTATCTTTAAACCGCAGACCGATTTAGTTATTGCCAACTACATTGCCAACTACATCATTCAAAACGACGCCATTAACTGGGATTTCGTTAACAAACACACTCACTTTAAACAAGCCACTACCGATATTGGTTATGGCCTGCGTGATGACCATCCGCTACAGAAAAAAGCCAAACACGCCAATTCAGGCGATATGCAGTCGATCAATTTTGAGCAGTACAAAGCGTCCGTTGCACCGTATACACTGGAAAAATCGGCCGAGATGTCTGGGGTTCCCGCAGAGAAGCTGCTTCTTTTAGCGAAGCAGTACGCTGACCCAAATACCAAAGTGATGTCGCTTTGGACTATGGGTATGAACCAACATACGCGTGGCGTGTGGATGCAAAGCTTAGTGTATAACCTGCACTTACTGACCGGCAAAATCGCCACTCCGGGCAACAGCCCCTTCTCACTGACTGGTCAACCGTCGGCGTGCGGCACCGCTCGTGAAGTTGGCACCTTTGCCCACCGCTTGCCTGCCGATATGGTGGTTGCGAATCCAAAACACCGCGCCATCGCGGAGAAAATCTGGAAACTGCCTGATGGCACCATTCCACCTAAACCGGGGTTCCACGCGGTCTTGCAAGATCGCATGCTAAACGACGGCGTACTCAACTGTTACTGGGTACAATGTAACAACAACATGCAAGCGGGCCCAAATATCAATGGCGAACGTTTGCCGGGATACCGTAATCCTGAAAACTTCATCGTGGTATCCGATCCCTACCCTACCGCAACAGCGCAAGCGGCGGATCTGATTCTGCCAACCGCCATGTGGATTGAAAAAGAGGGCGCTTACGGCAACGCCGAACGTCGTACCCAAGCTTGGTATCAACAAGTCAAAAGCGTTGGTCAGGCTAAATCGGACTCTTGGCAGGTGATGGAGTTCTCCAAACGCTTCAAGATGGAAGAAGTATGGCCAGAAGAGCTTTTGGCTAAGATGCCTCAATACCGTGGCAAAACCATGTATGAGGTGCTGTTTACCAACGGGCAGGTTGACCAATATCCGCTTTCTGAAGCGCGCGAACTCAATGACGATGCGCACCACTTTGGTTTTTACGTACAGAAAGGGTTGTTTGAGGAGTACGCCAGCTTTGGTCGGGGCCATGGCCACGATTTAGCGCCATACGATGTGTATCACCAAGTGCGCGGTCTGCGTTGGCCTGTGGTCGACGGTAAAGAGACTAAGTGGCGTTATAAAGAAGGCAGCGATCCTTACGCGAAGAAAGACTCAGGTTGGGATTTCTACGGGAAACCGGATGGCAAAGCGCTGATCATTTCCTCGCCTTACGAAGCGCCACCTGAATCGCCGGATGCGGAATTCGACATGTGGCTATGTACTGGCCGTGTACTGGAACACTGGCATACCGGAACCATGACTCGTCGCGTACCTGAACTGTACAAAGCGGTGCCTGATGCGCTCTGTTACATCCATCCCGATGACGCCAAAGCACGCGGATTACGCCGTGGTGATGAAGTGCTGATTGCCAATAAGCGCGGGGAAGTACGCGCTCGCGTTGAAACGCGTGGGCGCAACCGCCCGCCACAAGGCTTGGTGTTCGTACCGTTCTTTGATGCTCGCATTCTGATCAACAAGCTGATCTTAGATGCCACTGACCCACTGTCGAAGCAAACCGACTTTAAGAAGTGTCCGGTCAAGATCACTAAGGTCGCGTAATAGGAACCGAATGCATAGGCTGCCTACAAGGGCAGCCTGACAAAGAATTTAGCCATTAGGCGGAGATGAAACGATGAAAAAATTAGTCATGACGCTGCTTTCTATCAGCGCACTTTCTTTAGTTGCCCTGCTCAGCAGTGTTGCACAAGCCGAGTTAGAAAACCCAGGGGGCACAGGCGGTCTTGAGTCCCTTCGTGGCAATACACCTTTAGAGGATACTCGCCCTGCTGATGTGATGAAAAAATACCCGCGTGAGCAAGTGTTAGAGAGTGATTACATTTATCAGCCACCCTTGATCCCTCATAACATTCGCAGCTATGAAGTGTCACTCAATGCCAACAAGTGCCTTGCATGCCACAGCTGGAAAAATGCCAAAGAGATGGGCGCAACCAAGATCAGCGTGACCCACTATATGAACCGTGAAGATGCCGTGCTGGCCGATGTGTCGCCGCGTCGCTACTTCTGCCTTCAGTGCCACGTGCCTCAGGCAAGCGCTAAACCGCTGGTCGAAAATGAATTTGAACGCGTTGACTCACTGCGTAAGTAGTAGCCAATTATTGAAACGAAGAGGCTATCTATGAAAATATTGAAAGCGTTTTGGAAGCGACTCAGCACGCCGAGCAAAGCGGCCGCTGGTGTGCTGCTGTTTATGGGATTTGCTGGCGGCTTGCTGTTTTGGGGCGCATTTAACACCGGGATGGAAGCGACTAACAGCGAAGCGTTCTGCTCGGGTTGCCACGCCCCGATTGTGGCAGAAATCCAAGAAACCATTCACTACTCGAACCGCTCTGGAGTACGTGCGATCTGCTCTGACTGCCACGTACCGCACGAATGGACAGACAAAATCGTGCGCAAAGTTCAGGCGTCCAAAGAGCTGTTCGCCCACTTCATGGGCAACATTGATACACCGGAGAAATTCCAAGCACGCCGCGCGCATTTGGCTGAACGCGAGTGGGCGCGGCTGAAAGGGAATGATTCGTTAGAGTGTCGCAACTGCCACCAGTTTGAGTTCATGGACTTCTCCGAACAGAGCGAACGCAGTGCCAGCCAACACTCTACCGCACTGGCTTCGGGTGAAAAGACCTGTGTCGATTGTCACAAGGGCATAGCCCACAAACTGCCAGACATGCACGGCGTTGAAGGCTGGCAATAAGGAGAGCAAGCATGAGTACATTAGAATCGGTTATTTGGCATGTTCTCGGCTACGCTGCCATGCCCGTGATTATTCTAACCGGCTTTGCAGGCGTGGCCGCCATCTCGCTATGGCTGTTGTCACTTAGCAAAGACAAAGAGCTCTGAGCTCGTCTCGACCTAGCTCTGTTTCGAAAACAAAACACCAAACGATCGCTCGTTTGGTGTTTTTGTGCGGAGAGCTCAAAGTTACTCCGTGAGTATGATTTAACCTTTCTGCTGGTCACCAATCCATAACTGATAAAAATCGCTGTAGCCCGTTTTCTTCACCTGAATACCTTGCACCTGTTGCGCTTTGGTCACCGCTTCTTTGCCAGCAAACAGAGGTAAAATACGTTTGTGCTGGTAAAACGTCTGCTCGATTTCAGCCAGACCCAACAATGGGTTTTGACTCTCTACCGCAGCGGAAATTTTTTCATGGTGCATTTGCCACTCTTGCTCGGTAAAGATAAAGCGTAAACCGGATGCAATCAGCAACCACTCGTAGACTCCATACTCAAGCGGAGATTCGATCACCTCTTCGATCAGCAGCAGATCCGCCTCTGCGCGTACTGATTCCGGATGGCTTATCTCGATCAACTCGACAACTTCCAGCTCTAACCCAGTCGCTCGAATCGCATCGTGCAACCAATCCGCCATCGCTTGCAAGTACGGCAAGGTCCATTTCGGCTCAGCCAACACCAGTTTTCCTGTCAACGCCGGACAAGAGGCAGAAGAAAAGAGCGCGATTTCGCTTTGACTGCACAAACCGCTCACCGCACGTTTTGGCGCGTATTGCCCTTTAAGGTGCTGTAGATAGGCAAAGAGTTTATGCCAATCTTCCTGCGTGATGCCCGCCTGCGCTCGTTGATTGTAAGTCAGATAGGAGAAAGCACTGAGCATGGTCGTCTCGGTTTTTCCTTCTGGCCGATTAAAGCTCATCACATGAGTCAGAGTGTCATCGGCATGCGAGAGAGTAATTTGCCTTAGCAGCGCGCTTTCCGCAAAGTAGTGCTCATGGCGTTTTAGCACCAAATGCTCCTCATTCCAGTCATGAAGACGAAACGGGCCTGTGCCGAGATAATAACGATGTTTTGCATCAAATTGGATGATATCAGGACAAACAATCGACGCATGGGGCATGGCCAAGATATAAGGGAACAACGTATTTGCCCTTTTTAACACCACCTGAATCTGCGATAAACTAAGCGCTGTGATGCTTTCCACTTGTTCAAATAGGTGGGCAACCGGTCCGTCATCCAACAAACGCGTCAAGCTCCACACCACATCAGAAGCAGTCAGCCTTTTGCCGTCATGACGTTGAATGTCCGGGCGCAACCAAAGCGTGAGGGTTTTACCTTCCATTTGCCAAGCATGAGCAATAGAGGGTTTGAGCTTGCCTTCCACATTTTGCTTTAAGAGCGTGTCATAGATGCTGCGAACTATATGCAGCTCAGCATGGCGTACCGTCTGTTGTGGATCGACCGAGTCAACCCAAGGGTAGTGGGTAATAAGTAACTCGCTGTTAGCTTCATTCCAGTCATTCTGCTCTTCCGTCGCTAGTGCTAGCGCGTTTACCGTGGTAACACCGTAAAGCTCCAATAAGCGCGTGATCAGTTGAAAGCGCCCTTGTTTGAGCTCCTCTTTCAAAACTTGCTGCAAGGCATCACTCAGTGAACTGCGGATGATCAGTTGACTCGCTTTGCCACGTCCGACCGACGGGCGCCATTCTATCCACTCCAAATCGGATAAATTTTTCAAAATAATCGAGACGTTTCGTCTTGACGTCGACAAAACTTGCTCCAGTTCATCCAGAATCACTTGATAGCAATGATAGCGCTCATATCGATTCAAAAGCTGATTAAGTCTTCGTATATTTGCTTCGTTCACAACGGCTTACTGATTGTTATTATTACTTTTAAAAATAGCACAAAGGCCCACCGAAGTGGGCCCCTATCAAGCCGATGACTTAAAAGTGGTAACTTGCGCCCAATGAAAAAACACTGATGTCCGATTCAATGGTCACTTTTTCAGCGCCCACTTTAACAACGTCCAGTTCCGGACGCATGAAATCCCAAGAGGCGCGAATGTGGAATTTTGGTGAAATTTTCAGCTCTGCACCCAAACCGTACATGCCTGTGACCGTACTGTCAGACAATGTGGTGTACCCCGGTTGATTGAGCAATGCGTTTGAGACCTTAAACTCAGCGTTAAAGTAGGCAAGGCCCGCCTTGGCATACAGATCAAAAGTATCCGTTAGAGCAAATGACAACTTAGGTTGAATGGACAAAAAGTGCATATTGCCAACAGTGACATAAGTATCTTCTAGCGCATCGTAACCGCCGATCGCCCCCTCGATAGCCAAGAATGAGTTGAATTGATAACCACCATAGATGCTGCCTGCCACACTTTGGTCATCTTCCAGTTCCAGGTCCATTGAGCCAGAGCCATAGCTAGTATTGGCGTTACCTGCTGCATTTTTGAACGTCGCCATACCCAGTGAACCACCTAGATAGGGCTCAGCTTGCGCACTAAAAGAGAGTGCCCCTGCGATAACTAGAGTAAGAATGGATTGATTTGTCATGTTTGCTACTGCCTTCAATTAAAAAACATTGCGTTATCCAGTAACTTCCTAGTTTGTTGTGCTTCCTTACTGACTAAGACAACTAATGAACAGTGTGCAATATTTCATTGATAGAAAACATGATTGAATTTGCGCTGTTTTTGCATGATTTAGATAAGTTTGATGGCGCGTTGAGAAAATGCGCTACGAAGAGCCGTAGCGCATTGAGCTGATTACTCTAAAATAGGTAGGACTTGCTTAACATACTCACCCGGTGCCTCTTTGAGGATGGGGTTGAGTTCAGAGCCTTGTCGATAAGGCGCGACTTTTTCTTGCGGATTGTACTGCTGCAACCATTGGTCCCAATGAGTCCACCAAGAGCCGTCTTTGCGCTGTGCATTGCTCAACCACTCTTCTGCCGATTCATCAAGATTATCATTCAGCCAATAACCATACTTGTTTTTCGCCGGATGATTAACAATACCTGCAATGTGCCCGGACTCACCAAGAACAAAGGTTTTATTGCCGCCCATATTCAAAGCACCGCGATAGGTTCCTTGCCATAAGGCGATATGATCTTCCTTAGTGGAGATAAAGTAGCTTGGGATGCGGATCTTATTCAGATCGATCCACACGCCGCCAACCTTGACACCACGTTCCTCAACCAACTTGTTGTTGAGATACAGTTCACGCAACATAAAATTGTGCGTGGTTGCGGCAACGTTGGTGCTGTCGCTATTCCAGTACAGAAGATCGAAATCCACCGGACTACTGCCTTTGAGGTAGTTATCCACGTAGTAGTTCCAGTACAAGCTATTTTCCCGCAGCAAACTGAATGTCACACTGAGCGAACGACCATCCATATAACCCTTAGCGGTATTTTGCGCTTCAATTGCACTGATGATGGTGTCGTTAATGTAAGCACCTACTTCGCCAGGCTGAGAGAAATCCAAAAGCGTGGTGAAAAAGGTCGCCGACTTAATGCGTTTTTTCATCCGCTTCGCCGCGTAGTAACCCACCGTACACGCCAGTACCGTTCCACCAATACAATACCCTGCTGCGTTGATCTCTTCTTGACCTGTGATCTCTTCAATTGCGGTCACTGCTTTGACCACACCTTCGGTCACGTAGTCGCCAAACTCAACGTTCGCCTGCGCTGGACCAGGGTTACGCCAAGAGATCATAAATACACTGTGGCCTTGCTCTAAAAGCCAGCGAACCATCGAGTTCTTAGCGGTTAAATCAAGGATGTAGTATTTATTGATAAACGGCGGGACGATCAGCAGCGGGGTGGCATTAACTTGCTCTGTCATGGGGCGATATTGAATCAACTCAAAGAGTTCATTCTGATAGACTACGTCACCCGGCGTGGTCGCGATATCGGCTCCGAGACGGAACGCGTTATTGTTGGTCATGCGAATTTTAAGAATATCCGCACTCGCAGCCACATCCTCTTTGAGTAGCTCCAATCCAGTGAGCAGATTTTCGCCATTTTTCTCAATCGTTAGCTTAAGCAACTCAGGGTTGGTTGCGATAAAATTCGACGGTGAAAGCGCGTTAATTGCTTGGCGAGAGAAGAAACTGATCCGTTCTTTGGTTTTCTCATCGAGCCCTTCAATGGCATCGATGGTATCCATGTACGTTTTGCTAAACAGCAGGTAGGACTGTTTGATGAAGCTGTACATCGCCTCTGCTTGCCAAGCTTCATTAGAGAAACGTTTGTCTCCCTGCTCAGCTTCAATAACACTTTGAGTGTTGCCGGAAAGCGCCACATTTTGCCAAATTTGCAGTTGTTGTTCCCACCACTGCGTCTGCAACTTCAGCAATGCTGCCGGCTGATTTGCCGCTTTTTCAACAAATCTTGCCGCATCCTCAAAGTTCACTTCTTGCATTGCCTTGTTCAAAGGAGAATTGACGGCTGCCTTGCTTGCTTCAAAGTCTTGCCACCATTTTTGATTGGTCTCTTGGAGCTTTACAAGATAGTCCGAAAAGAAGTGTTGCAACATAATGATACTCCCTTACTCGGAAAAAACGCCGCCTAGTTAGGCGGCGTGAACACAGAACAAATTACGCTGGTGTAACTGTTTTGATATTTTCCGAAGTCAGCTTTTCAACATCGTCTTTGAACTCTTTGGCGATCGCTTGCAGCTTGTTGCTGTCGTCCAGCATTTGCTGAGATAGCTTAGTCAATACACCCAGTTGCTGACTGTTAAATGTGGCCAGTGAAGTAACATCTTTAATTTCAGATGCCGCTTTCATTTGCGCCAAACCCATTTCGCTGTAGGTGCGAATAGCGTTTAATTGCAGTTCGGTGAGCACTTCAACGTTTTTCGTTACCAGCTTGTTGAACTTGAAGTAAGGTTGTAGGTTTTTCTCTGTTTGATCAGTAAAAGTTTTGAAAAAATCCGTGTACATGGTTTGTCTCCTAACGAAATGTAGAGGTTGTTAATCGAATTACTTAACTGTTTTCACAATCACGGCAGTACCCATACCACCGCCGACGCACAACGAAGCCACACCAAACTGACCATCTTGTTTGTGCAGCTCGTGAATCAATGTAACCAAAATACGGTTACCAGACGCTCCTAGTGGATGCCCCAATGCAATCGCGCCACCGTTAAGATTTGCTTTATCTTGAATGGACGCAACCGATACCTGATGTTTCTCTGCCAACTTGTGAATAACGCCAAGCGCCTGAGCCGCAAAGGCTTCATTGAGCTCATACACATCAATGTCATCGGTTGACAGTTGCGCTTTCGCCAACGCTTTGGTTACCGCTTCAACGGGGCCAAAACCCATAATTTCAGGCGCTAATCCAGACTGGGCGTAGCTCACAACTTCCGCTAAAGGCTGCAAGCCATAGGTTTTCACTGCGTGTTCTGAAGCCAAAATAATCGCGCTTGCGCCATCGTTAATGCCAGAAGCATTTCCCGCTGTCACACTACCTTCTTTGTCAAATGCGGGACGAAGACCTTTCAGCCCTTCCAACGTCGCATTGGCTTTGGGATATTCGTCGGTATCAAACAAAACTGTCTCGCGGCGTTGCTTGACTTCAACCGGAACAATTTCTTGCTTAAATTTGCCAGCTTCGATCGCGGCAACGGCTTTTTGCTGACTCGCAAGCGCGTATTGGTCCTGCATTTCGCGGCTAATGCCCACCTGTTTGGCGACATTTTCCGCCGTCACACCCATGTGATATTGATTGAACACATCGGTCAAGCCATCTGCGATGAGCAAATCTTGCATCGATAGATGACCCATCTTGTTGCCGTCACGCACGCTACCCGGCATTGCAAATGGGATCTGCGACATCACTTCAACCCCAGCCGCAACGACGATCTCGGCATCACCGCTACGAATATGGGAAGCGGCATCCATCACGGTTTTCATCCCGCTGCCACACACCATATTTAATGTATAGGCAGGGACACTGGCGGGAATACCTGCGTAAATAGACGCTTGGCGTCCAACCCCCATTCCTTGCCCGGCACTTACCACGTTGCCCACAATGACTTCGTCGATATGTTCTACATCAACCTGCGCTTGCGCCAACGCCCCTTTGATCGCAACCGCCGCTAACTCGCCCGCTGAGGTATTTTTTAACGCCCCACCAAATGCACCGATTGGGGTACGTTTAGCGGCGACAATGTATACTTTTTCCATTAGGTTGATCCTTTAATGCATGTATAAGCCGCCGTTGACCGACAACGTCTCACCCGTGATATACGCACCTGCGTCACTCATTAGAAAGGAGACCGCTTTAGCAATCTCATCTGGCGTAGCTAGGCGACGCATTGGGATCTGGGCTTTGATGTTTTCCAGCACTTCTGGGTTCATCTGCTCAACCATTGGCGTCAACGTGTATCCAGGAGCAATCACGTTGACAGTGACACCATTTCTTGCCCCTTCCAGCGCCAATGCTTTGGAGAATCCGATCATGCCGGCTTTTGCTGCAGAGTAGTTAGTCTGGCCAAATTGACCTTTTAACCCGTTTACGGAGGAGATGTTGATAACGCGACCATTACCTTTTTCACACATAGCGGAGAAAAGCGGTTGCGTCACATTAAACACACTGTTGAGGTTAGTATTAATGACATCATGCCACGCCTCTGCCCCCATCTTTTTGAACACACCATCACGAGTGATACCCGCGTTATTGATGACGGCGTCAATGGTGCCTTCCTCTTCAAGAAGTTGGCTCAAACGCTCAGCGCACTCTTGGGTATTCGTTACGTCAAGCTCAAACAAGCGCACTTGATCTTCGGTAAAGCCTTTTTCGTTAAACCAATCTAGCGCACATTGATAGTTACCTGTGAAATAGGTAGCCACTACGCGATAGCCATCTTGTACAAGTTGAGAAGAGATTGCAGAACCAATTCCGCCTTTTGATCCCGTGATCAAAGCGACCTTTTTCATCTAAGAACTCCATTCTTACACAGCAAAAAATCTAGCACATAGACCGATTGGCAAATATTTGCCAACTGACAATTCAAATATTATTTGTGACGTCTTCATCTAACGTTCACCTATTTAAACAAGCTAACTTAGAAATATTACATTTCAAATAAAATTTTAAAAATTACACCTAATGTTGAGCTAGATCTCATAAGGAATGAAATGTTATAAAATGGTTAATGAAAATATAATTCATTGAATTTAAATGAATTTAAAATCTTAATGTTCATAGGTAGATTCGTAAGTGCTTGTATTGAATAGAACTTGATGTTTTTTCTTGTTTCATCGTTGAAGTGTATAACTTGCAGACACTCTCAACGAATTACCGATATATTTCCTTCATCTATCTAAATTCTTATTTTATCAATAAATATCCAACTAAAATCCACACCAATTGATATATATGTTTAAAGATTAAATTGCTAAATAAAATAAAGCCACATTATTCTGTGGCTTTGTTTTATTTATTTACTATTTTATCGCGTAACGCTATTTACCGTTCGACTAATACTCTGTGAGCTAAGGAGCAGTGTCGATTTCTGGCGGCAAGTAATGGACTGGTTTAAGCTTCCACCATTCTGGTAAGACCGTGCCAATAGAAATTGACGACCATGTACCAGAGAGCACACCAATAAACATCGCGGTTGAGAAACCCAGTAAGGCGCTACCACCCATTAACCAGAGTGCGGCGATAGTGATGAGCGTGGTCCCCGACGTGACCATGGTACGCGAAAACGTCCCTATCACGGCTTGATCGTTGATCTGCTCCGTGGCTTCGTCTTGTTTAGCGATCAGCAGTTCACGAATACGATCAGCAATAATGATCGAATCGTTCAGGGAGTAACCCAATATCGCTAAAATGGCAGCGAAGACCGTCAAATTAAATTCCATCTGCGTGATAGCAAAGAAACCCAGCACCAGTACTACATCGTGCAGTAGAGCCACTAAAGATCCCCCCGCTAAACGCCATTCGAAACGCAGACAGAGGTAACCCAAAATCGCCAAGAGACAGACCAGCATGGCCATGCCGCCTTGTTCAAGTAGATCTTGCCCAACTTGTGCCCCAACCACACTATTGCTAATCACCGATACCTGCGAGGAGACGGATGCCAATCCGCTGGCTAGATCTGGAAGGCTGGTTTGCTCCTCAGGCAATGAGTAGCGAATCACCCATCGCCCCTCTTCTCCCGCCTTAGTTACTGTAGCCGATTCACCCAAAATCGGTTGTACTGCATCGAGTAACTGATGATTGGTAACCGTGGGCGCTAACGCCACTTCAGTGACCATACCTCCGGTAAAATCTAACCCTAGATTTAAACCGCGTACCGCCAATGCTCCCAAAGAAACAAGCATCAGTGCGAGTGAAATGACGCTAGTCAAGTAACGGATCGAACGGATGTGCTTTTTCATAGAATTGATCATAGTTAAACCCTCACACTGCGGCGGCTATCTCGTCCCCAAATCAGATTGATCATGGCTCGAGAAGCAAAGACACCCGTGAACATACTGGTCAACAGGCCCAATCCCAACGTTAATGCGAATCCTTGAATTGGCCCATTACCGATGGCATAGAGCACGACGGCGGTAATCATAGTGGTGATATTGGCATCGAGAATGGTTGAGAAAGCGCTGTCAAACCCAGCATCAATCGCTTGCGCGAAGCTGCGTCCTTCACGCATCTTGTCTTTAATTCTCTCAAAGATGATCACGTTGGTGTCGACTGCCATACCGACGGTCAATACTAAGCCCGCGATGCCCGGCAATGTTAGTACAGCGCCCGGAAGTAAAGCGATGAGGCCAAGTAAACAAAGCATGTTGGCGACAAGTGCCACATTGGCCACCCAGCCTAGACGGCGATACCAGAGCGCCATGAAAGTTAGTGTCAGCCCCATGCCCAGTGCCAGAGCAGCAAAGCCGTTTTCGATGTTTTCCGCTCCGAGCGAAGCGCCAATGGTGCGCTCTTCAACAATCGAGACAGGCGCGGTCAACGATCCAGCTCGCAGTAGCAGAGCCAGTTGCTGCGCCTCATCCATGCTGCCAGCACCGGTGATGCGAAATTGGCTGCCCAGCTGAGACTGAATCGTTGCCACACTGATCACACGCTCACTGCGCGAGATCTCACCATTTTCTTGTGTAATGTATTCGCGATAAACCGTCGCCATCGGTTTACCCAAATGTTTGGCGGAGAAATCGCTCATCTTCTTGCCGCCACTATGGTCGAGTGAGATGTTCACTTCCGACATGCCCATCTTATCCACGCCCGCGCGGGCGTTGACAATGTGCTCTCCAGTGAGAAACTGGGCGTTTATCCAGAATCACTTGGCGGCCATAATTGTCACTGAGGATAAGATCTTGCGACGAAGACACTGCGCCCGGATCTTTCACCTCATAGAAAGCCAGGCTGGCCGTTGCGCCAATCACATTTTTCGCTTGAGCAGGGTCTTGCACTCCGGGGAGCTCAATGCGAATACTGTGCGCTCCTTGACGCTGCACCAAGGCTTCCGTAATGCCAAGCTCTTCAATGCGATCGCGCATGATCTTAAGATTTTGCTTGAGCGTTGTGCTCTGGAACTCGCTCACGTAGGCCTCTGATGGCTTAATGACTAAGGCTCCAGCTTCTGTACGCGTTTGCCAATTGGCGTAATTGGTTTTGATAAACGACACCACTTTATCCTTGGCCTGCACACTCTCGCTGAGCACTCGTAGCTCGGAAGTTTTGCTCGCCTGGATTTGCACGGAGCGCAGTTTCTCGCTGCGTAGCATCGCACGAATTTCATCCGCCAAGGCGTCCCGTTGCTCTTCGAACGCTTTGTCTACATCCACGTTGAGCAGAAACTGTACCCCGCCACGCAGATCTAACCCGAGTTTGATCGGATTGAAGCCTAAGTCGGTCAGCCATTGCGGCGCGATCGAGAGATAAGAAAACGTGAGAGTTGCATCATCATGTAAAATGCCATCTAGACGCTTTCTAGCGAGGCTTTGCGCGTTTTCGTCGGCAAAGACCAAGGTCGTTACGCCATTTTGTTCGGTGATCTTATCCACCGCGATCGCTTGTGAATCTAACCACTTTTTCAATTGCATCAGGTCATGCTGAGGCGCGCTATCTTTCGCATAAGCGATCTGGATGGATGGTTGCTCACCATACCAAGTCGGAATCGCGCTTAAAGTGAGAATCACTAGGGTGGTAATCAACACCAAGTACTTCCAAACGGAATAGTGATTAAGCACCTTGGCCGATTTGTGTTTTTTTGTCATAGTTTTCCCCTCCGTCTGGTAGACAGAGTCAATTCAGTTCAAATAAATGTTTTTTTGATTAGAAAATTGAGTCAGGAAAATTGACTGTTGAGCGCGACGTACATGGCATTGGTTTCTTTCCAACCCGCCAAACGATGGTTGGGAGAAAAATGGTAGGCTCGTAATAGCTCAAGTTGCCTTAAACGGCAGCAAAGGTGAGATAAGCTGACATGAATATTGGCTTGATCAAGGCCACTAAAGAAGAACGGATCGCTGTTCTGCGGTGAGTCTTCACGCTGCGCAACACTCCAACGATTCGCGTGCAAGATAGCGGCTGCGTCATGTCGTTGATACGATTGTGAAACGGGATAGGAAACACTGTCCTGCTCGCTACGGCTCTCACCAGCAAAGTGATTGGTCAGCTTGAGGTGCGCAGTAGCAAGACGTCCGCTTAATGAGTTGGAACGTTCTATGTTCTCGGCAATCGATGCAAAGGCTTCTACTGGTGTCATCACCAGTGTTAATAGCAAAGCCAATAGTCGTAAAAAGTTTGAATGCATCGCGGTACTCAAGATCAAAAAGCAAGCCACAGTGGCTTGCTTGGTCATACTATGCCTAAGGAGGGCCTGGCTCAACTAAAAAGATCTAAAATCTGCGCCGATGGGTAGCATCTAATCTATCGATAGAAAATATCTCCGCTATTGATATCGAGATAAATTTTATTCTCTTGATCCAAGCCGCCACAGTATATGAAATACACCTCTCTTGGCTGAAAAGTGACGGAGCGCACCCAACCACCGAGTTCCTCAAAATCTTGCGGCTTGCAAGTGCCATCATTCAGCAGTTGTTGAGTGTGTTTGCGGAAAATCTCCTGATGCTGTAGGAGATCATCTGAACGCGCGATGTATCCATCGAGAATTTCCAAGCGTTCCATCTCTTCTATCACGGGTTTCTCGTTAGACAACTGCGTCATATTGACCCACTCAGCCGTCTCTTCTCCCCCTTCCTCATAGACGAGATAATCGGTAATTCGCCCCCAGCCGAGCTGCTTTTCCAAAATGGTGAGCTTCTCTCCTTTATAAAGATGATCGACCACCAACGCATCTTCTTGAGGTTTATTGTGCACGCTAATACGTCGCTCCACGACGTAATATTCCGTAATTTCTGGGGCCGGCGCTTCAAGATCTAGGATAGGTTTCTTCTCGGTAGCGACTGCTGGTGGCGCTTGTTCGCTTTGCGGCTCTTTTACTTCCTCAGGCTGCATAAAGAAGACGTAATAACCTGCAGCAGCTCCAACCAGCAACAACAGGACAATTAACACCAGCAAAATTTTTTTCATCCACACATCCGTCTTCTGTTTTTCGGCTCTGTTTTGCTCATGAGCATAACCAAAACATCGCGTTACGCCAACCTACTAGCTTAATCTCTCCTTAGGTATAGCATACCGTTCGTATCCATAGTTTAACTAGTCAACCTAATGTGAATGACACATGCATTCAAAGAGTGAATGACCTCTTTTTATCACAGGTCTTTTAGCGTCATGACAGAGTAAAATAGCGACACACATCACAATAATGCTTTACTTTTGCTGCTTTTTTGGTTAATTTCGTATTCATAAGTTTTCATAAAACAAAATAGTTGGCTGGTGAACATGCAAAATGACATGCTTTTCAATCGCTTGAATCACATGGAAAGTCAAACCGTTGCTAGAGCGAAATTCTTGTCCGTCGTCAGACACGTGAAAGAGTTTGGATCGATCAACGACCTTGATTTGTGCAAGATCTTCGGAGAAACCATTTGGTGTGATGGTTCAGAATATCACTCTGCGGCATTCTCTTTCCGTATCGACCGAGATACCGGCAATTGTGAAATCTCTCAATTACGCCATCAGTAGTTATCCTTAACAAAAAATTTTTACAAGCGGAGCAATTTCAGCTCCGCTTTTTTATTAGCGGTAGACCGGCAGTGCCGCTGAGTTTTTGACGTTGCGGATCGCTAAGTGCGTATGAATGTCCTTGACGTTTTGTAAACGCTGCAACTTTCGAGTAAAGGCTTCATATCCCGTTAAATCTTTTGCCACGACTTCAAGCAAGTAGTCGTAGGCTCCAGAGACGACGTGACAACTGACGACTTCTTCCATTTCTACAACAGCTTGTTCAAAGTGGTCAATTGACGTTACTTGATGATTGTTGAGACTCACCTCGACAAACACCGTCATGGCAATACCCACCTTTTCCCGAACCAAATACGCATGATATCCAGCGATGATGCCATCTTGTTCTAAACGTTTAATCCGTCTTGCACAGGGCGAGGCAGATAGACCAACCTTCTCCGCGATCTCTGCAGTGGTCAGGCGAGCATCTTCTTGAATCAATCCGAGTATTTTCTTATCTATCCTATCCATCGCACTGGCTTTTCTCTTCAATAAAAATGATTTAGTTAGTGAAAATCATCAATACTCATCTCATTTATGATGATTTTTGCCAAAATTCACCTCGTACAATAAACGATAATTAACACCATGTTAACTTATTGATGCCTACTATGACGCTCGGCTACCTCGCGATATTCACCACCTTATTCATTTGGTCTGGTTTTTTCCTCTCACTGAAAGGCGGCGCAATTTCAGCGCTTCAACCAGCCGATATAGCCCTAACACGCTTTCTCATACCAGCACTTGTACTCTCACCATTAGTCCTCAGAGCAAAAAATCAGATTATTCAGGTCCCCAAACGCTATCTAGCGGGCATGTTCATTGGCAGCGGCTTGCCTTATCTGCTTATGGCGGGCACCGCGATGCACTATGTCCCTGTGGCACACGGCAGCACACTGGTTCCGGGAACCTTGCCTTTGTTTGTCACGGGCATTGCGGTGCTGTTCTATCAGCAGCCACTCAGTCGGCATCGGATATTTGGCTTGTCGCTGGTTGTCGTAGGCATCGGGTTATTTTTGGCCCCTAATTTGAACGGCTTGCACTTAGGGCAAGAAACCAAAGGGCATCTGCTGTTTCTTCTTTGTAGTCTGATGTGGGCAAGTTTTACCATCAGCGCTCGAGTCGCCAATCTCAATGCCTTGGTCAGTTCAGGTTGTGTTGCCTTGCTCTCTTTGATTGCTCTCGGGCTCGCTATGTACAGCGGCGTACTGCCAAGTTATCTGGCTCAGGCTCCGCTTGCTGAATGGCCTTGGCGTGAATTACTGGGTCATACTCTAATTCAAGGCATCGGCGCGGGCTTAATCGCGTCTGTCACCTATCTATATGCTGTACGCACGCTCGGTGCTGAAAGGAGTGCCGCCTTTGGCAGCGCTACGCCAGTACTTGCGACCTTGCTCGCGATACCTGCCTTTGGCGAATATCCTGATAGCATCACTTGGCTAGCGCTGATCGTTGTCAGCAGCGGTAGCCTTATCGCCAGCAACATCTTCATGCGTCACGATACTTCGCTGGATTACCAGCCACCAGCGCACGGTGTCGAAAAACGGTAGGCGTTTTCAACACCAGATTGTAGAGACGGACAACGTCACAAAACACGCATTAACCTCTTGTATGCGCGGCATCCTTACTTTGATGCCGCTCTCTTCCAGTTTATAGTTCAGATACCTAAACGATAAAACAGAACGCTCCATGGCTCCCAGCAATAGCAAGGAAGAAATTCGCCGTTTCCTGACCCTCGGCATGAAACTGAATGTCAGCTTTGAGTTTGGCCCAGATGATAAAATGGCTCGCCCAGCAACGTTCATTGGTTTGAAAGACAAGCACTTTGTCATTATTGAAATCGCCGAAAAAGACAAGGAAGAGTTTGTCTTGCGTAAACTGGAGAACACCGATGTGGTGGTACGTGGCATTGCCGATACTGAACTGGGGCATATCGTCGCGTTCAAAAGCAGTATTTTGACGACCATTGCCAAGCCCACGTTTCTCCTTTTTCTCCGTATACCGAGCAATTTTGCCACTAAACCTGTGCGCGAGCACATGCGCTACAAGGTGGCACTCAACGGTATGCTGACGCACAATGGGAATCAATATCAAGGCAACTTGACCGACTTTTCTGTCTCTGGCTGCGGATTCACCACACTCGTCGAGCCTGAATTTACCAAAGGCGCTTTTGTTAAAGTCGAGTCCACACTAAACCGCTTTATCTCTGCAGATAATGGCTGCCATATCGCAAGTGTGCGTAAAATGCCAAACGGTTGGTTTGTCGGCATCAGTTTCGAACAAGAAGTGAGAATGACCAGCGAATTAAAAAGAGAGCTACTTGAGCTCTCTTTTAAAGCAGGTCAGGCTTAGCCCCATTGAGTTAACAAAAGATTTGCCAGATTCATTAGCAAAAATGCTGCTTAAAGTGCACAAAAGCACGGTATAAGGCCTCTTCTTTAATCGGCTTCACCAATACGTAGTTCGCGCCCGCGGATAAGAAAGCGCGCTTGGTCTCATCTTGAGTGTCCGCGGTACACGCATAAACAGGGGTCGCCAACTTGAGGTCTTCCCGGATCAGTTTGGTGGCGGTGATGCCTCCCATCTTCGGCAACTGATTGTCCATGATAACCAGATCAAATGTTTCGATTGCTAACTTGTCCAACGCCAATGTACCGTCTTGTACCCACTCCACTTGCATGCGATATTTTTGGCAGAATGCTTTCAATATGAATGCATTAGTGTGGTTATCTTCCACGAGCAGCACTTTAAGCGACTGTGTAAATAACTTTTCTGGTTTAACGGCAACACCGCTGTTTGCTTCAACAGGCGCACTTTCACTGGTCGGTACAAGGACACAAAACTCCGAGCCTTGCCCAAGCTCACTTTTCACCCAGATCTCCCCACCAAGCATCTCTACCAGATTCTTCACTATGGTTAAGCCAAGACCACTTCCATCGTATTCTCGCGTCGTAATGGACTCTGCCTGCACAAAGGGCTCAAAAATACTCTCCAATTTGTCTTGAGCGATACCAATGCCCGTGTCCGCAATGCGGATCTCCAGGTTCTGTTCTGTTGACTCGCTCGACGTCAAAGAGAAAGTCACATCAATGCGCCCGTGAGTAGTGAATTTCACCGCGTTGTTGAGCAGATTGAACAAAATCTGATTGAGACGAACTTGATCCGTGCAGAGCTGATACGCCTGTGGCAAATCGCTCTGGATAGAGAGCACCACGCCTTTGTCACGGCAAATTGGCCGATAGATGTTCTCCACGGTATACATGGTATCGGCGAAACTGAACTGACGTTTCTTGATGTTGAACTTACCTTGTTCGATCTTGGAGAAGTCAAGGATATCATTGAGTACCGCCAGCAGATGTTCGCCACTGTGACACAAAACATCTACCTGTTTAAGATTCTCCTCGCCTTGCACCGAGCGTTTGAGCAGTTGTGCAATGCCGAGGATGCCGTTGAGCGGAGTGCGTATTTCATGACTCATTTTCGCTAAGAAATCCGCGCGAGTCTTGGCTGATTGTTCAGCTTCACGGCGAGCATGTTGGCTTTGTCTTTCCGCTTCGATCAAGGTAGTGATGTCTTGTCCCTGAACGATAATGCCACTGATACCGTGATCCACCATGATCGGTGACAGGTTCCAACGGAATATTTTGTCGCCAATCGGTACGTTAACGCCCGTTAAAGTGGCCCCTTGGCTCGCCATAGAGACATGCGGTAGTAGAAGCTGTTTAAACGGGTGAAACACCGGACGCATCATTTCCGGTTGATCAAAGCTATCAACCACCAATTCTTTGCGCGCGGCGGGATTCATCTTAATCAGCAGACCATTTTCCGACCACACCATCATAGGAGAAAGCGCAAAATTGAATAGATCCTGAAAAGAGCGGCGCTGCGATTCAAGCTGCTCAAAAGTATCTTCTAATGTGTGACCAATGTGGTCGAACTCAACGATGTCTGAACCCAAAAATCGCTGAAAGCGCTCACCCGCAGCGCCAAAGCGGCTGTAGTTCATCAAGGTACTCAAGGCGTTTGCAACACGGTTTTGGATCCACACTCGGATCATCATTGAAAGCATGAGCATCAGTAAAATTGAGACAATAATGCCCAGATAATGCTGCCGTTGCAAAGAAGCCACATGGCTATTGTCTTGCACTGCCAAGATGGATAACGGTGTATCGGACGAATTGATACGAATAGCAGTTTGGCTGACCAGTTTATCGTGCATCACGGCATTATCCGCCGCATCTTTAAGTTCAATAACGGTATCCACGTCGTAAGTCTCGTTACCATTCATTGAATGCGCGATGGGGTTCTGTTCCGCCAATAAAAGAATGCTGTCACTGTTGCTGCCACTCTCTAGCATCTCGACCAGCGGGAAGTTGTTGTCCAGCACCATAGTGACATAAAACTGCCCGCGCACTTCGCCGCTGTTTGGATCAATCACTGGCGAGCGCCTGACCAACAAGTGTCTTGGCCCCATCAGAGTGAGCATGGAGAGATAGTGCCAGTTGTTATTGAATGCAACTCGGCGAGCAATCTTCGATAATATGACTTCATTGACGCCATAGAAATGACCATTGCCATCATCCCAAATCACACCGGAGGCATCGGTGAGAAAGCGAAACTCTGGCGTGTGGGATGGATCCGCTTGATCAATGCTAAGGAAAAAGAAATCGAGATTTTCACTATTTTTTTGCGCAAAAAAGTCAAATATCGCGCTACTTTTCGCGCTGTTATCATGGTGGATCTGCAGCGCAACCAAGTGGTTTTCAAACAGGTTTCTCACCAGTGCTGAAGTCTGTTGCTTGGTACGCAGCACTTCCTGATTGATGATTTTATTGCTGAAATAATAACTCTGGATAAAAATCCCGACGGTAATCACCCCCAGTACCAGTAAAAAGATACGGGTGATTACGGTGGCCAGAGATTGGCGTTTGATTGAAGCTGCGTCGTCTATCATTCACTATTGGCCAGAATATCTGAAGGCTCTCTCTTTGAGCGCTTCAATGTGCTGCGGACTATCTTCTTTGGTCACCAATTCAAAATCTCCTGAAAATACGGTCGGGACTTTCTTCCCTTCCAAATCCCATTTAATCGCTTCAGCCATAGCAATACCCGTATCATCATTCATTCGCATGACAGTAAGATCGAGATCGCCAACGCTGATGGCATCCAACTCCGCCGATCCACCGCCCCAGCCGTTGAGCACAATGTCGTCTCGTTTGAGCTCTTTTAACGCATCGAGCGCGCCTAAGGCGACATCGGTCGAGCAGGCATAGATGAAATTAACATCTGGGTACTTTTCTAAGCTCATCATTGCGGTCTCGTAGCCAGATTCTTTGGTCGCTTTGGTGTAGAACGACGAGCGCAATTGAAAATGGTTATCCCTGTTTAGTTCACGAATAAACGTATCGCCTCTGGCGTCACTAACATAGCCTTCTGAGAAATAGAGCACAGAGTATTTGCCGCCCTGTGGATACATTTTTTCCAATTGCTTAGCCAGCGCAATGCTACCTTGCGCATGATCGAAACCGACATACAAAAATGGCTGACGTTTTTCCCATGCTTGTACTGGCGTGGTGATGTTTTGCAAGATCAGCTTCGTGTCTGAGGAGTCAAGCACATGCTCAATGAACTTGCGGTGGCGGGTGGTGTCTAGGGTAAAAATAAGATAATCCGACTTACTTTTTAGCGCTTCCATCAATGAGACACTTTGCTGCTTGATATCGGCATTTGGACGGGTGAACACTTGGTTAATTTGATAGCTTATCTGCAACTTATCCATGCGTTTCTCAAACGCACTCAGATTCCTAACCCAATAATCAGACACTTGTTGACCGGGAAAGACCACCGAAATACGTATCGGTTTAGCTTGATATGCTTTAAGCGGCACAGGATGGTTACGTACCGTTTGCGCAAGTGCGTTAGTTAAATCGGCTTGTTCTGGGAAACGCTCTAAATATTCTTGATACGCCCAATACCCGTTCAAGACTTCTGAAGTTTGTGCATTAGCACTAAAATTTGCTATACAAAGCAAAGACATCATTAATGCTTTTTTCATGTGACGCTCGATTTATTCTTGGAGTTTATTATTGGCATGACCTAACCAGGTTGTACTGAAAGAGTAACGTGAAATCTGTTAAGACTCCAGTTCAGTGTCGCAATTTGTCTATCCACTTTCGTATTGACTAAAAAGCCCGCAAGCGAGTAAAAATCTACGCTTGAGGGCTTTATTATTTCAAACACAACATAGCGAGAGGAAAGAATCCGTGCTCTTCAGTTTTTAGAACGTAAAGGCCAAATTCCCCGAAACGCCAAACTGGTTTTCGCCCGCGTAGTTGGCTGCCAGATCTAAGCTAACCACATCAAATGGACTGATACCAATACCGAATGTAAACGCATTTTCTACCGTGTCTTCGAGATCCATTTCATAACCCGCACGCAGTTGCGCCCATCCCCAAGCATTGCCTTCCACCCCAAAACGAACAAACTGCGTTTCATCGTTAAGTGACTTAAACCGCTCTTGCTTGGTAAGGTCGAAATCAACTGCTGCCGTCAGTAGCTCACCTGAATAGGCCGCACCAAGGGTGATCTGAGTGTTCAGCTCATAGGTGTCCTTCTTCAACCCAGTTTTGTCTTTCAAATCGATGGTTTGACTCAATAGATCTTTCACCGCAAAGGCAACACGAAACTCGTCCTTGTACCAAACCGCACCTAAGTCGAGGTTGAAAGCCGATTCTTCATGTTCACTGTCATCATAATCTTCGACATCAAAATCTTTGACCGACGGCTGAACAAAATAGGTGGTCATCTTTTGCAGTTTTGGCGTAACGCCCAGCGAAACACGCTGTTCGGAGAAGGTAAGCTCTTTGGCCAGTGCTAAGCCCAATTCGGTATAACCAAATGCCGCCATTTTCACACTGGAGTCGGTATAGCGATCTTCAACATCCGCCGCCGTATTGCCGTTTGAATCGACGATGACTGGCAACGCGACGATCTCAACGTAACCTCTGGCAAACAAGTTCGTAGAAAGCGCTTTGGTCGGAATGGCTAGCGCCAACCCTAAACTGCTACTAACGGTAAGCGGAGCATTCCCTTGTAAGTCATCCATATAACGGTTGAGTTGATCAATCTGATCCTGCCCTTTGGCCGAATTCTCATATCGGTCGATGGCATCTTGCAGATCGTCAATGGTTGTCAAACTGTCATCACTGTCCCGGACATTCACACCAAACGAGGGCAACAGAAGGCCAAAATCATCCTGCTGCTTGAAATCAGCGACGAGGGCCGGATTGTAAAACGGTGCGGTCAGATAGTCTGCCGATGCGACTCCGGTATTGCCCATGCCGTTGCCGCGTCCGTCCGCAACGTGGTTAGCCGCGAAGGAAGAAAGTGAAGCCAGTGCTAAGCCGATACCCACTGCGATTTTATTGTGCTGCTGCATATGCGCTCAATCCTTGTTGTTATTTATCAAGTCCAATAAAAGCGTATCAGCTTTATATTGAAAGTAGTGATGTCAACAAGGGAAATTATCGATAGGCAAACATAGATCACCTTTTATTAGGCGCTCTTTGTCTCTTTTGGGTAGCGATTTGATGTGATGTTCGATTTTCAACGCCGTGCTTTTATCACCAACAGCATAGGACCATTCGAGCACCAATGGTCCTTTACCGCGCAACGCTTTGGCACCTTTACCCAGTTGATGTTGGCTGAAGCGTCGCTCGAGATTATTGGTAATGCCGCAATACAGGGCATTGAGACGAGTTCGGATCAGATAGACCGACCAATCCGAACCCTCAGAACATTGATGCATTACAGGAGCGACTGAACTAAAGCCTTAAGCTCATCAAGCTCTTCCCTGAGGACGCTGACTTGCTCTTCTAGTTCAGCGATACGCTGATCGTCGCCAGTGTGACTGGCAACATGAGCAGGCATCGACAAGGCCACTTGGCTAGCATCTACTTCACCACAAAACTGATGCATATAGCGCGATTCCCGTTTGCCAGGCTCAATCGGCAGTTTTACCACCAACTGGCCACGTTTCTTCACTCGCCAATCTATCCAACACTGTCTCTACTTCTTTAACATCGGCAAAGTTTGCGAGACGATTGGTCCGGGTACGCAGTTCACCCGGTGTTTGTGCACCGCGCAGAAGCATGCAACAGACAATGCCTTTCTCCTGGGTCGATAGTTTTAAATCACCGAACTCGGTATTGCAGAAACGGTGCTGGTATTTACTGACACGGCTGTTAAAGCCACTTTCGTCACTGACCAAACGGCGAGCAATCAATTGATCGACCGCATCCAATACGTCAGACTCCGACAAATTCATCACTGGCTCACGGTTGCTTTTTTGATTACAAGCGTTAGTCAGGGCATTTAAGCTCAACGGATATTGGTCTGGCGTGGTCACTTCTTTTTCAATCAAACATCCAATGACACGTGCTTCAACGGCGGTCAATTCAATCTTCATGTTGCTTATCCTTATTGTTATTTTGCGCATACAACCATCTGGCGTATAGGGCTATTTTACGGTGACACCTTAGCACGTTTTTCTTTTTTTACTCAAAATGTTAGTGCTCAGGTATCAATGAAATTTTACGCATTCTTCCCTTTTCATCCACCATCACGATCTTGGTGCGATTTAGCTCAACTTCGACGATTTCTAATCGGACTCTTTCATCAATATAGGCGTACTTTAACTTCTGACACACATCTTTTGCGTTTTGATCGCTGGATTTCTCGGCATTTTCAAGCGTGGAATTTACGTAGGTCATACGACTTTGTTTAGCTATCGATTGATTTGTTGCGCAGATAATATAGCGAACCATTGGTTAAACACAATTCGCAGGGCAAAATCTGTATTTTTCTTATCCAGACAGGCATTGGCTTGATCTAAAAGCTGTTATGGCTTTGTATGATGTGCTTTAATCTGTGACGGGACGAATAGCCGAGAAGAGTGACCTCAAGATAGCGCTCAAAGCGATAATAAGAAGGGTATCTTGAAGTTATTTTGCTTTTTCACATTCACATTTGAGGTAAGGGACCTATGAATACGGTATTTGAAATTGTCGCGCAGGCACGCCGCAAGAACAAACTGAAACGTGAACTGTTGGACAATGAGAAAAAAGTTCGCGACAACAGCAAACGGGTTGAACTGCTCGAAAACCTATTGGATTACATTAAACCTAACATGACTTATGATGAAATTCTGACCATCATCAAGAACATGAAAGCCGACTACGAAGACCGCGTCGACGATCACATCATCAAGAGCGCAGAGATTTCGAAAGCACGCCGCGACATCAGCCGTCGTATTCGCGAGCTAACAGAAGCAGACAAACAAGCGACTGGTGCCAAGAAATAAGCCACAGTTGAATTTACATTGTATCTGTCAGCTAAACCTCGCTTCGGCGGGGTTTTTTATTGCCTGAACATTGGCGCTTAACCACATAAAAAAACGGGATGAATCTTTTTCCCACAAGTTGTCTGAGTCATGTAGACTTTGTGCCATGACAGCTCACACATCGAATTTATGACACAAAACACTCCTTCGTTATCACGTCAGCTTTTCGCCATGACGTGGCCAATGCTTTTCGGCGTACTCTCTATCATGAGTTTCCAATTGGTTGATAGCGCTTTCATCGGGCAGTTGGGCATTTTGCCGTTGGCCGCACAAGGGTTTACCCTACCATTGCAGATGGTGATCATCGGTATCCAAGTGGGCTTAGGCATAGCAACCACCTCGGTCATTTCCAAAGCACTAGGATCGAACCAAGCGCAATACGCTCGCCAACTGGCAGGGCTAATTGTACTGATGGGCGCAGTGGGCATTGCTTTGGTGTGTGCACTGCTTTGGTTTACTCGCCACTGGATTTTACAACTTCTCGGTGCACCGGAAAGTGTGTACGCCATCATCGACAGCTACTGGCCCTACTGGCTTATCAGTGCCTGGACTGGAGCGATGCTCTATTTCCTCTATAGCATTTGCCGCTCGAAACGGCAATACGATACTGCCAGGCACCATGATGATGGTGACCAGCGGTCTTAACTTAGCATTGGATCCGCTGTTTATCTTCACCTTGGATATGGGGATCGAAGGTGCTGCGATTGCAACCATCGTCGCTTTTGGTTTTGGCATTTTAGTCATCGCACCGCGACTACAGCGCAACTCATGGATCAGTTTTGCCAAAGACGATCTTAACGTCTCTGCAAGCGTCGCCGCTATAGGCCACATTATGGGCCCGGCGATGATTAGCCAGTTGTTACCGCCTGTCTCTTCGATGCTGGCAACCAAACTCATTGCAGGCTTCGGTACTGCGGCTGTCGCTTCTTGGGCTCTTGGGTCACGTTTCGAGTTTTTTACCTTGGTCGGCGTGCTTGCCCTGACCATGTCGATGCCGCCGATGGTCGGACGCCTGCTGGGGGCAAAAAAGTTCGCCGATATTCAATCACTGGTGAACATTGCCACTCGCTTTGTACTGCTGTTCCAATCCGCTCTGGCGATAGTCAGCATGCTATTGGCAGGCCAGCTGTCCGCGCTGATGACCAGCGATCACGACGTAGAGTCGGTGCTCAACATGCACTTGCTCATCGTGCCGCTGAGCCTTGGCCCACTAGGCATCTGTATGCTAATGGTTTCTGTCTGTAATGCGCTGGGTAAGTCCTATACCGCTTTGACCATTTCCGCGCTACGCCTGTTCGCATTCTTCTTACCCTGCTTGTGGCTCGGCGCGCAGTTAGCGGGTTTGCAAGGGCTATTTATTGGCGCGGCACTGGGCAACCTGCTGGCGGGCTTTGTCGCTTGGCTTAGCTATCGATCTGCGCTGAACAAGTTGATCAATCAAACGGATCCCGCGCAATCACCAACTCGCTAACCTCACTTGGCGCAGTCGCCCTAGCGGTTGGCGACTGCGTAGTCTTTACTAGGAGGCCATGAGTTCATCAAACAGTTCATATAACTGATTGGATTTATAAGGTTTCGGTAGATACGCATCCATTCCTGCATCAAAACAGCTCTGGATATCCTCCTCCAGCACACTCGCCGTCAGTGCAATAATCAAGGTTTTATCGCTCCCCTGCTCGTTCTCCCAGCGACGAATTTCACGTGTCGCAGTAATGCCATCCATGACCGGCATCATACAGTCCATAAGAATGGCGTCGAACCGACCACTGTACATGATCGCTTCCAAAGCCTCTTGCCCATTGCTGGCCACCATGTATTCGTATCCCGCTTTGTCTAGAAAGAAACTGGCGATCTTCTGGTTCATCAGGTTGTCTTCGGCGATCAAAATGCGGCGATGATTTTTGCTGTAATAATGAGCCACGGCAGGGTTAATAATGTGCACATTCGGCGATAGCACAGCAACGTTGTTTTGCCGCAGTTTTTGTCCGAGCGATTCAAGACAGGTTTTAAAGCGCTTACCCAAAAATGGCAGCGTCAGCATACTGT
This sequence comes from Vibrio cidicii, assembly GCF_009763805.1. NCBI lineage: Bacteria > Pseudomonadati > Pseudomonadota > Gammaproteobacteria > Vibrionales > Vibrionaceae > Vibrio > Vibrio cidicii. Next base: position 623,854 of record NZ_CP046803.1, read on the forward strand.
GAATTTTGTCTGAATTAAGCATGACGGTCGCAAAATGCGGCTGGCAAAGCACCACTTTATCCAACGACACACACTCTTCCAATGCCATCAACTCGCCTTGCAGATCCTTACCCGTAGCGTGGAAATAAAACACCACATCGAAATCAGTATTCAGCCGTCTCGCTTGGCTGATCTCCTTGACTTTAATCAGCTCAATACCGGCAACATGGCACTCACCCACGAGTTGATTGACATACGGGCCGGAGTCGGCGATCAACAAACCTCGTTTTATCTCGTCAGGGCTCCAGTGACTTCCTTCCAAGACTTTGATCGGAATGGTAAATGAGAAGCAGCTTCCTAACCCTTTGGTGGACGTGGCGGTCAGTTTCTCCGCCCATCATCGCCAACAGTTGGCGACAAATGGTGAGACCAAGGCCAGTTCCCCCAAACTGACGGGTAATGCTGTCATCTTCCTGCGTAAAAGGCTCAAAAATGGTGGCCAACTTGGCTTTATCAATACCTATCCCGGTGTCCGCCACTTTGATTGTCAAGATGCCTTGGCTTGCGGTTTCAGCGTTATATTCGACCGCAACCGAAACACGCCCTTTATCGGTGAATTTGACCGCATTGCCAATCAAGTTGGTCAAAACTTGCTGAATGCGATGTTCATCCGCCAACACTTTCGCCGGCAGATTTTCATCCATAGAGAGATACAGTTCTAAGTTTTTACTGCTCACTTTGGGCTGAAAGAGGGAAATAGACTGATAGAGCGTTTCACGCAGTGCGGTCTCTTCTAAACATAAGTTGAGATTGCCGGACTCAATTTTCGACAAGTCCAAAATATCGTTGAGCAGTATCAAAAGCGACTGGGAAGAGGCGTCGATGTCGTTAAGTACTTCCTTCTGCGCTTGGTTCATGTCACTTTGCGTGAGAATTTCCGTCATACCGATAATGCCATTGAGCGGGGTGCGCAGCTCGTGCGACATATTGGCCAAGAAAGTGGATTTGGCACGATTGGCCGAGACCGCCGCCTCCCTGGCTACAATTAGTTCCTTCGTTTGTTGCTGCTTAGCGTCTATGATCTGGTTAATGCGTCGGGCAAATTCGCTCAGCTCATCGTTGCCTTCCACGCCGACATGACAGTCAGAGCGACCCTGTTCGTCTTCGATTAAGCATTGCAACGCGCCAAGAATCGCATTGAGTTTGCCTTCTACTCGCTGCCAGATGGATTTAACCAAGAAAAAGATCAATGTCAGAAGCGCTGCGAGTAAGCCTAGCATAGCGGCAAACTGCTGATGTTGATGCTCCATTTGCCGTTGTAAATTGCGTTCAACGTTGACGAAAAAGTGGCTGACTAACTCAGACAAGGTATGCACCCGATAAATCAGCTCGGAGCGGTAGAGGCTTATTTCTGCTGGGCCCAGCATTGGGTTGCCTGCCGAACTCGCGCTGAATCCATCGCGAAACTGCATAGCGCTGAGATAACGATCGGAGCTGAGAAAACTGACCAACGCATCCACATTTGACTGTCCATTGCCCAACACCAATAGGTTTTGTCGGCTCACTCGCTGATGTTCTAGCACACGATACCAAGCCGCCAAATCCTGTCCTACTTGCTTTGGAGCGTCCAACCTCGCTTCTTCAATAGTCCAAATTTGCAGCAAACTGAGCTCAAGCAAGATCTTCGTTTGACGTTCTAATGTGTCGTCATCAAGGTGAAAATGCGTGCTGCTAAGCGTAGACAAAACATGATGAAGCGACGCATACAGCGGGTCTGCAATCTCTTTGGTCAAGGCTTTTTGCCCACTCACATACGCTATCGCGTCGTTTAGCTCCTGCTCCAAACCCGTGATTTGCAAAGTCGACTCAGCCACAGCTCCCCAAGAAGGGGGAACGCTCAACTCCAACTCGTCCAAGGTTTGACTTTGACCATGTTGATAGTCAAATAGCGCCAAACTCGTTTTCGTCACCCCCTGCAAGATATCCATTCGCACCATCGCCTGTTCCAACGATGCCGACTGTTGCTGATTGTTCAGCAATTGTTGCACTACTAATCCTAAAATCACCAAAGCGGGCAGTAATGAAAGCAGCACAAGACGAGTTTTGATTAAAATGGTCGCCATCATCGTGAGTGTCCCCGAATAGTTGCAGCCTAGCCTATTTTAAATACTAGACTAATTTCATAATCAGATGACATTGATTGGCGGATGAGCATTTTTAAGACAGCTCAAGCACACGCCTCATTCTACAGACGACTAAAAATGGCCCGTAAAAAAATGTGAGCAGCATCGGTGTTAACGCAGGCGGTGCCGTTAGGGTAGGAGCATCCTGCAAATAACCTCAATAAAGTCAGGATTTTTTGTTTACTTTTTACGTAGTTATATCGAGTAAAATCAACAATTAATGCAACAATTAAGATTGAATTGCATTCGATGAGCGAAAGTGATCGTTATATGCACAAAATAAGTTTGTGCTTTTGCAAATGTCAATAGTGATTTAGCCCTAGACATCTGCGGAAAATCGGCTAAATCATCGACATATCCAGTCATTTTCACTGGCTTTATTTTTTCTAGCAGAATAACCCATCGGACTGTAAAATTCCGCCACATAAATATTACAACACCATTACAAACCTTATACCTACTTTCTGCCCCTACATTCAGAAAGTAAGGTCAGCCCTTAAAAAACGTGAAAGGTCCAATAGAAACATGAGTCCAGAGAAATATCTCCAAGACTGGCAAATCAGCCAAACGATTGCGGAATCGATTACACCTCTTATCGGCAAACTTTATCGACAAAAAGGCGTCGAAGTGATCCTGTTTGGTAAGACACTGATCAACGCAACTACCATCGACATTCTCAAAACTCATCGCGTTGCCAGACGTTACACTGGCACTCCGCTCTCTTTAGAGCAAACTCTGCCAATTATTCAAGCCATCAGCGAGATGAGCATCGCATCCTGCCGTGTGGATGTTGGTCAATTGGCGCACCAATACTGGGAAAGCCATGAAGATACTTCGGCTCTTGAAGATTACCTGCAAACTGCACTGATTGGTGCGTTGGATGCAGAGTCCTCACTCAAAAGCCGTGATGTGGTGTTGTACGGCTTCGGACGTATCGGTCGTCTACTCACTCGTCTTCTGATAGAAAAAAGTGGCCCGGGTTATCCGCTCAAGTTACGCGGCATCGTTGTTCGTGGTGGCAAAGCCGGTGACTTACAAAAGCGCGCAAGCCTGCTGCGACGCGATTCCGTTTCACGGACAGTTCAACGGTAGCATCATCATTGATGAAGAACGTAATGCGCTCATCATCAACGGTAACTACGTTCAGTTCATCTACGCAAACAAGCCCGAAGAAGTGGATTACACCGCTTATGGCATTAACAACGCGTTAGTCGTGGATAACACGGGTGTCTGGCGCGATGCTGAAGGCTTAGGGCAGCACCTTGAGTGCAAAGGCGCAGAGAAAGTGCTGCTGACTGCACCGGGTAAAGGCGACATCAAAAACATCGTGTTTGGGGTAAACGAGGATGTAATCAAAGAGGACGACAAAATTGTCTCTGCCGCAAGTTGCACCACCAACGCCATCACGCCAGTTCTAAAGGTGATCAACGACAAGTATGGGGTGATTTCTGGTCATATCGAAACCGTGCACTCTTACACCAACGATCAAAATCTGATCGACAACTTCCACAAAGGCGATCGCCGTGGTCGTGGCGCAGCGCTCAACATGGTATTGACGTCAACTGGCGCAGCCAAAGCCGTCGCCAAAGCGCTACCAGAGTTGGCAGGCCGTCTCACTGGCAACGCCATCCGTGTACCAACGCCGAACGTTTCTATGGCGGTAGCTAACCTCAATCTAGAAAAAGCCACCAGCAAAGAAGAACTTAACGAGTATCTGCGCGAAATGGCACTGGCTTCACCTCTCTCTGCACAGATCGATTTCACGGACTCAACTGAGATTGTTTCCAGCGACATCATCGGCTCTCGCCATGCGGGTGTGGTTGATGGACAGGCGACCATCGCCCAAGACAACCGCTGTGTGCTGTACATTTGGTATGACAACGAGTTTGGCTACAGTTGCCAAGTCGTTCACTGTATGGAACAAATGATGGGCGTTCGCTATCAAACTTTCCCTCGTGTGTAATAGCTTGCTCCACAACTAGTACCGCATCGAAAGCGAACTGAATGACTCTCTTTGCTCCACCTACGGCAACGAGAGTCGGTGACATGATTTGTCCATTTGGGCTTAAAAGCGGTTGTAAACCGCGGTTGAGCCGACATTATTACAACAACAAACCGAAATCAGTTAGCGTGCTAGCCAACAGCATGAACGCGCTAAGTGACCAAGGTAGATTCTCTCCCCCGTTTGTGCCTGTGACCCTGATGCAGGCACCTTTTCTGCTCGTTCATCCTTGATTCATCTCCCGCTGGTTATTGTGTTGCCTATCGCATTTTGTAGTGCAACCTGAGGAAACAACGATGCAACGAATCATCCTAGTGACTTTGACCGCAATCGCCGCGCTCTTTACCCTGATGTTTAGTTTGCTGCTGGCCATTCCATTGACCATCGCCGCTTTGATCACCGGTAAAAAGTTAGAAAAACAGCTTCGCCGTCAATCACCGCAGCCCCAACAGGACCCACACGTGATTGAAGGAGAATGGGAAGAAGTCCCACGCCGTCACTAATCGCCATCAATGCCAGTCTGTCGATTGCGCATACTCTTCCACCCAGCCAAGCAACTGCTTGGCCGCTTTCGATAACACTTGGTTTTGCCTCACAATATAACCAAAATCGGTGGCTGGGAACGCCTCCAAGTGGGTCACCGTTCGCGTCAGTGCCGCTTTGGTGTGCAGTGAAAAATCCGGCACAATCGCGGTGCCAAAGCCTGCTTGCGCCCAGTCGATTTGCGCCTCAACACTGCCCACTTCCATCACGCGATATTTGGGCAAGGCTAACTTGGGTAAAGAAGCATCAATCAGCTCCCGAGTTCGTGTGTCATGACCAAGCAGTATCAGAGTCGGCTTATCTTGCTCTCCCCAATCACTCGCAAACAGATCATCCCCAAACGCACACCACTGAATCTGGGTCAGCGCGGTAAAATGCAGTGGCTGGCTCTCTTTCTGCGCAATCACAAAGCCGATGTCGGCGCGGGCACTTTTCACCAGCTCAACCGCTTGCGCAGAGGTGGTATTAAACAGCGCCAAGTCAATGCCGGGGTAATCGTTTTTAAAGCGCTGAAAAGGATGGATCAGCAACAGACGCGACACAATGTCACTTGCCGCGATCGACAGCGTCCCTTGCGTGAGTTCGTTGATGGCATTAAGATCCGCTTGGCAAATTTGCAACTCCCCTAACATCATCTTGGCCGATTTCAGTAGCCGCTTACCTGCCGGGGTTAGCTGTACCGGATTTCTCTCGATTAACTTCGCTTTGGTGTTTTGCTCTAACTGCTTGATATGCAAGCTGACATTCGGCTGCGTCATATGCAGCTCCGCGGCGGTTTTACCAAAATGCTTAACCTCAGCCAAAGTGACAAAGGTTTTTAACCAGTTGAGATCCAGCATCACTTCCTCATATGACTTTGTTATTGGCTTGATGAGTATAATTAATTTCTCTTATTAAGACTATCCACCTAAGATGCTTCGGTCTTATTTCGGAGGAATTCTCATGTCGTCTATCGTTGTTGTTGGTGCCAACTGGGGTGATGAAGGCAAAGGTCGTATCGTTGACTTTTTGGCCGAACACGCCGCTGCAAGTATTCGTTTCCAAGGTGGCAATAATGCTGGCCATACCGTGGTAAACCACCTCGGTACATTTAAGTTGCACCAGCTACCGAGTGGCGTATTTAACCCAGGTTGTTTGGCCGTGCTTGGCCCAGGCATGGTGATTAGCCCTGAAGCACTGAGCAAAGAGCTGGCAGAAGTGGAACAAGCAGGCGTAACCGTGAACCTGTGCATCTCTGATCGCGCGACATTCTGTCTGCCGCTGCACGCACTGGAAGACACGCTAGAAGAACAGCGTTTAGGCGACAAAGCGTATGGCTCGACTCGTCAAGGCATCGCTCCGGCGTACGGCGATCGCGTGATGAAAAAAGGCATTCTGGTCGGCTGGTTGAAGCAACCTGAAGTGCTCGTGGAGCGCATTCAGTTCCTGCTCGATTGGAAATTGCCGCAACTGCGCGCTCTATATCCAGATTTCAACTTTACTCAAAGCGCGCAAGAGATGGCGGATTGGCTGCTTGAGGTTTCTGCTCCTTGGCGTGATGCGATTTGTAACGTTTCGACCCCACTAAAAGCGCTGCAAGCTGAGCAATCCAACCTGCTGTTTGAAGCGCAATTGGGCGCGGGTCGTGACTTGGTTTATGGCGAATACCCTTGGACGACCTCTTCTAACGTCGTCTCCGCTTACGCAGGCATTGGTAGCGGCTTGCCTGCGCTTCGCCCAGAGCGCGTGATTGCGGTCGCCAAAGCATTCAGCTCCTCCGTAGGGACAGGCACCTTGATCACCGCGATGGAAGAGCAAGATGCGTTTCGTGAACTTGCCAACGAATTCGGCGCAACCACGGGTCGCCCACGTGATATGGGTTACTTTGACGCGGTGGCGACCAAAAATGGCGTTGAATTGCAAGCCGCAACTGAGATTGCCCTGACCAAGCTTGACTGCCTAACTGGCCTTGCTGATCTAAAAATTTGCGTTGCCTACCAAGGCGAACACAGCGAAAACCCAATTTGGCCACAAACGGCGGCGCTCGCACCTGTTTATGAAAAGATGGCCAGTTGGAGTGAAGACATCACGGGCTGCCGTCAATTCGACGAGCTACCTATCGCTGCGCAGCAATATGTACTGCGTATTGAAGAGCTGATGGGCGTGCCCGTGAGCATGGTCTCTGTTGGCCCTGGCCGCGAACAGATGATCATTCGCTAATCTTCCGCACCATCGAAAAATCCGGGTTCGCCCGGATTTTTTCTTTTTGTCATTCGCTGGTGGTTTTTGTTCAGTACCCCCGTTTTTTGTCTGTGTTTAATCGGCAAAATCCGTACTACACTGCTCAGGTATTCTTAGTCATTGAAAAAGGAAAAAACCATGATCGAACAAGGACAAACCCTGCCAAACGCGACACTGAGTCAATTGACCAAAGATGGTATGGTCAACCATTCGGTTCAAGAACTGTTTGCCGGTAAGAAAGTCGTCCTGTTTGCCGTTCCGGGCGCATTTACGCCAACCTGCTCTGAAGCGCATCTACCGGGTTACGTGGTACTTTCGGATCAACTCAAAGCCAAAGGCGTGGACATCATCGCTTGTGTTTCGGTTAACGACGCATTTGTGATGAAAGCGTGGGGCGAAGCGCAAAATGCGTCTGAGCTGATGATGTTGGCCGACGGTGATGCAAGCTTTACCAAAGCACTGGGTCTTGAGATGGATACCGCTGGCTTTGGCGGCGTACGTTCACAGCGCTACGCGATGGTGATCGACAATGGTGTGGTGACCACACTGAATGTGGAAGCGCCGAAGTCATTCGAAGTGAGTAACGCCGAAACGATTCTTGCCGCGCTGTAATGCACGCCAAAAACGGCAACAGCAAGAAGCGCAATAGCAAAACAGAGAGAAGAAAAAACGGAAGCCGCGCTTCCGTTTTTTATTGCAGTGAGTATTCGCTAAATCGTGACCACCACACGCAGCGCCAACAGAATCAGCACCACGCCTGACAGCCGATCAATCAACTGCGCTTTGGCGCGGATCTTATCCACCACTTTGGAACTCGATAACACTATGGTGATAAAGGTGTACCACAAGCCATCGACAATAAACGGCGTCGCAACGATGATGACTTGATTACTCAAGTCATTGCCCAGCGCAACAAACTGGCTAAACAAAGCAATAAAGAACAGCACAATTTTCGGGCTGAGAATCGAGATCAAAAAGCCCTCTTTTGCTGATTGCCATACGGATGTCTGCTCGCCCGATTCCAACTTGGCAGCCACGCCACCTTTCGAGCGCAGCGCGTTCACGCCCAAATACGCCAGATAGGCCGCGCCAGCGTAACTGATGGTTTTAAACAGCAGCGGGGATTGTTGCAGCACCACCGCCAAGCCGATCAGGGTAACAAAGGCGTAAATACCAATACCAAACGCGTGTGCCCAACTGGTCGCCAAACCGTTTTTTCGCCCGCCAGCAAGCGCATGTTTCGCCACAATCGCCAAACTCGGGCCGGGCGACATTGCACCTAGAATACAAATCGTAAATAGTGATAACCAAACCGTCAGTGTCATGTTCATCTCCAGTAAAACTGCACAGTAACCTGTGTTGAAAATGAAATGAAATCAAACTTCTTCATGATGATGATGATCTGAAATCATACCGATTGAGTATTGGCAACTGAGCATAATGGCTAACACCACTTCCCTTGCCCAGCGGTGTGCTAAATCGCTATCGTATTTGGGATGCCACATCAGCCAGTATTGATGCGGCTCGGTGGAAAGCGGAAGCGGAAGATCGACCAGAGGGTGGTTTTTTGCCAAATTCACTGCGATATGCTTTGGTACCACCATCAGATGATCGCTTTGCAGCAGACAGTTGACCGCGGCGGTGAAAAAAGGCACTTGCAGTGCTATGCGGCGCGCTAGCCCTTTTTCACCCAGCGCGCGATCGGTGGCCGAGTCTTTATCGCCGCCACCGGTGACTTTAATGTGTGAGTAAGCGAGAAAAGCATCCAAGCTTAGTGATGATTGCTGCGCCAGCGGATGATCCGCACGCATCAGGCAGACCGAAACTATCCTGCCCGATGTGCACACTGGAAAGATCGCGTGGCGCCTGAGGCAACATGGTCGAAGCGAGATGAATACCACTGTCGAGTAGCGCCGTCAGATAACTCGGTTGCCACAAACGATAGCTGAGATTGAGTCTCGGTGCTTGCTGCATGAGCGCCTGCGCGGCCGCTGGGAAAATATATTGTGCGACGTAGTCACTTGAGGCGAAAACAAACTCCCCTTGCCACTGCTCGGGGACAAAAGAAGGTGCCGCAAATAGATGTTCAAACTCATCCAGCAGACCCAATAACTTGCTCTGTAACGTCAACGCACGAGCGGTAGGGACAAGTCGATTGCCATCGCGAACCAAAAGCGGGTCGTCACACAATTCTCGCAGTTGTGCCAACTGACGGCTCATCGCCGATTGGGTGATGTGCAAACGCTCAGCCGCTCGGCTAACATGGCACTCGTCCAATAGAACATGTAGCGAACGCAGCAAATTGAGGTTGATGTTGCTTAGCATAAACGCTTCCTTAACCAGTACCCGATGTGCTGCGACTCACACAGCCAAAAGGGTCGGTTTGTTTGCAAGGCACTGTTTGCCAGTAAGACACGGCCTGTTTTCATTACTTGCTCGCTTTGCAGATATTGAAAAATTCATTCAACACCATGTGAGTCATCACGTGTTTGAGATCCGGATAAGCCTGAATCTCTTCACGAATTTGATTTAAGCGAGTCATGCTGGCCACTTCGACATACAGCATCATGTCGGTTTCTCCGCTGATTGCATGACACCACTTAACGCCATCAATCAGATAAATTTGCTTGGCGTATGACTCGCAAAAATGGCTGGATGAGGAGGTATCAAATTTCAGTGCCAAGTACGCGCCGATTTTCTCCCCCGCTGCCGGGTCGGCAATGTCAGCATGGTAGCCTAAAATCACCCCATCACTTTCCAGCTTATTGATCCGTGCGGCGACCGCGGAACGCGACAGATTCACCGCTTTGGCGATGTCGGTGACAGAACAACGCGCATCCTCTCGCAACATGGTGATGATTTTTTTATCAAACTTATCCATCTTTTCTCACTGCAACCTCTCCTTTTTGTCGTTGCATTCTACCCGTAAATCGCGCAGATACCCATCTCCACCTAACTAGCGCCGTTTTGCCAAGAGAAAGCCCCTGATTCCGTCAATTCGTCGCTCAAACAAGGCAAATTGTCTGCTGTGTTTTCGTGCAGAACCCAGTATGCTGAGTCGGATTGATTTCACACTATTGATGATAAAAATAAGCGTTAAGGCACGCAGGGAGCGCTCCATGGGTCAACTCAAACAGGAAATTACTTTACTGTCCGGTATCGGACAGCTCTCCACCACCCTCATGGGCACCGGGCTATTTATGATCCCGGCGATCGCCGCCGGTATCGCGGGTCACTACTCGCTGTGGGCTTGGCTGATTCTATTTGTGCTAATTTGCCCAGTGGCGCTGACGTTTGCGCAGTTAGGCAAGCGTTATCCCAATGCTGGCGGAACGGCTTATTTCGTTCGCCAAGCCTTTAACCCTCGCTTAGAAAGCGCAGTGGCTTGGCTGTTTGTTTCGGTCATTCCCGTTGGTGTACCTGCCGCGATTGCTTTAGCTGCAGGCTTTTTGCAACAACTCTTGCCAGCGCCACTGGATGGAAATCTCAGCGCACAATTGATCACCGTGGCATTATTAGTCGGCGTTAATCTGCTTGGAGCAAAATCGTCTGGTCACCTACAAACCGCGATTGCACTGGCCATTTTCGCGCTGGTCGGCGCTTTTTTCTGGCAAGGCGATGTCGGCATGAGTGATCTGCACATGCCGGCCCTTGAAAGCAGCGCGCTCTATTCGATCACCACGGCATTGGCGGTGATGTTCTGGTGTTTTGTCGGCATTGAAGCATTTGCCCATATGGGGGAAGAGTTTAAAAATCCGCAGCGAGATTTCCCCATCGCCATCATTATTGGCTGTTTTGTTGCCGGGGCAACCTACTGGGCCTGTTCGGTGGTGATCCTCAAATTTGGCGCATACGGCAGCGCACAGTTTGATAGTGCTTCGATCCCATGGTTGAGCGAGCAGCTCTTTGGCGCTAATGCCAAGGTGTTAATCAGCATCATTGGTTTTTCTGCTTGCTTTGCCAGCGTCAATCTCTACACGCAAAGCCTATCACGTATGATCTGGGCGCAAGCCAGAGCTCATAAGCCGCAAGGCAAGATGGCTCGACTTTCCTCACGTGGCGTACCACTTAACGCAACGCTAAGCGTCGGCGTTGTCTTAGCCCTTGCCTGCTTGGTCGGTTATTTATCTGGCCTAGATTTGGAGTTCTTCCTTAAACTGGCCAACAGTGTGTTCGTGCTGGTTTACCTGCTTGCCATGCTGGCGGCTTATAAACTGCTAAGTGGCAGCGCCAAATGGCTGGCAGCGTTATCTCTTGTGCTGTGTACCTTGGTTTTCGTCTGTTTAGGATGGTCAATGCTCTACGCGTTAACCATCTTCTCTCTGTTTCTTTTTCAAGGGCAAAAACAAGCTAAAAAAGCGCAGATTTAGTCTATGCTGTGGCTCTCGATCTGCTGATGATGAATGTGCGTCACGGTCTGTGGCGCTATTTTTTGCCAGTTACCTGCCGCATCCAGCGGCTCTGAGGCCAAGATGACCGCTTGTCCTTTTTGCTCGATAAATACCGTCGGCGGCTCACCTGCCGAGCTATAACGGACTACCCAAAACTGCTCACCATCGGAAATGCAAATCGATGCTTTAAAAGGCTCACAGATGTTTTTATCACTCATGGCATGATTCACCTCGGCCAGCGTGCGGCGAATCGCGCTGAGCGCATCATCTTGCAAGCCGTTTTTGAGCATCAGCAAAAACAGCAACTCGCTGTCAGTCGTACCGCGCTTTTGCACGTAGAGACTCTCCGGCAGCAAGCGCTCAAGGGCAAATTTCACTTGCTCAAAACAGGCAATTTGCCCGTTGTGCAAAAACATCCAGTTTTCGAAGATAAATGGATGGCAGTTCGATCGGGATACAGAAGCGCCCGTTGACGAACGCACATGCGCCATAAAACGGTGAGAGCGAATATGGTGCGCCAGTGAACGCAAGTTCTCATCTCCCCACGCGGGCAGCACTTCGTGAAACTGCCCTGGCGTTGAGCGTTCGGTATACCAACCCAAACCAAAGCCGTCGGCGTTGACGCGAGTTACCGCTTTTCTCGCCTCAAGACTTTGATGCACAAGAGAATGCTCTGGCTTGTATACCAGCTCATCAAGATAAATCGGCTCTCCTTGATAGGCTAACCAACGACACATAATAGAGTTCCTTTAAGTCACGGCAAAATCGGCCTTGAACAAGCTTGCCAGCAGTGCCACTTTGTCGTCAATATCCTCAATACGAACATTGCCAAATCCCAGCACCGCACCATGCCAATCGCGTTGCTGTTCGGCGCTCTGTTCATAGGCGCTATGTTCATAATAGCTCAGCGGCCGAACGATAATACCGTGCTCCTTAGCGCGTTGCACCCAATCTTGCTCACTGATGCCTTGCCACCAACGTACTGTGATGTGTAATCCGGCGGCTTGACTGATGATTTCGAGCTCTGAAGCGAAATGTCGCGCAATACTTTCCACCATCTGCTGATGTTTTTGCTTGTAGATCCGGCGCATCTTGCGAATGTGCCGCATTAAATCGCCTTCAGCAATAAACTGCGCCAACGCCAGTTGCGTGTGCGTAGGCGAATCTCCACTGAGGGCATCTTTAATCGTACACGCCTTCTCGACCAAAGCCTTGGGCAGCACCACATAGCCAAGGCGCAGCCCATTGAACATCACCTTGCTAAACGAACCGACATAGATGACCTGCTGCGCTGCGCCGACTTGCGCTGCCAGCCCTTGCGAACTGGTGTAAGGTCGGTGCGCAAACTGAAATTCGCTGTCATAGTCATCTTCAATGATCCACCGCTGCTTTTCTCTCGCCCAATCAATAATCTGCAACCGCTGTTCTGTGTTCAGTGTGGTTCCCATCGGATACTGGTTGCTTGGCGTCAGATAGACAGCACGGCACGAACTTTGGCAAACTTGCTGCACGTTAATGCCTTGCCTGACTTGCACAGGCAGCCTTTCAATTTCAATGCCGAAAAGCGTCGCGACCTTACGCATTTGCGTATAGCCCGGATCTTCCATCAGCAAACGATCGCCACGCCCCATGACGCATAACGTGGCGATCGTGAGCGCCTGCTGTGCACCGGACGTGATGACAATCTGCTCTGCTGTACATTGCACTGAGCGACTGGTCGCTAAATAGTGGGCAATGGCGACACGCAACTCTAAACAACCTTTGATCGATTGATTGCCGAGAGCGTTTTTACCCACTAACTGCCGCTGTAACTGTTTTTGCCACAGCGCCAGCGGAAACTGCTGCAAATCCGGCACGCCGGGCGCAAACGCTTGATTGATTTTCTCTGGCTGTTCTTCATCGCTGACTTCCTGCAGCGACGCGGCGGGTTTTCCACTAGCCAAATAGTGCTCGGGCAGTTCCACTGCAACGTAAAAACCGGCGCCGCGCCGACTCTCGATATAACCTTCGGCACAAAGCTGCTCGTAGGCAGCGGTAACCGTATTGCGACTCACCGCCAACTCTTCCGCTAATTTTCGGGTCGCCGGCAATCGCCCTTGGTTGCTCCAAAGCCCATGCATAATCTTGTCGCGAATCGCCAAATAGAGCGCCTGCTGTAAATGACTTCCCTGCCGCTCAACTCTTAGATCACCACTGTCTATCGGGATCATCAGCCACTCCTTGTGTTAATTGGATCTAACAATAATCCAAAATTGGCACTTTATGCCAGTCCAATTAATTCGTATTTATAACGCGAGGAATTCAACATGCAGTAGGAAAGGACATGTTATCAAACAGCAAAAGAACCCAAATCAACAAAGCCGCGCGTAAAGCGGTATTCGACACTGAGAAGCTGCATCAGATTATTGATGAGAGCCTGATTGCCCACATCGCGATCGAAGAAGAGTCCGGCCCCGTCGTGATTCCCATGCTGGCATGGCGAGTCGAGGATCATGTTTATATCCACGGCGCGCGCAACAGTCGGCTAATTAAATCACTCCAAGCGGGCACTGCAACCTGTCTGACCTTTACCTTGTTTGATGGTTGGGTACTGGCGCGTTCTGCCTTTCATCACAGCGCTCACTATCGCTGTGCGGTGGTGTTTGGCTGTTTTCACGTCATCGATGATGAACAAGAAAAAGATCGTTTGCTTAATCACTTCATTGAACAGATCGCCCCCGGCCGCACGCAGCAGGTGCGCCTTAGCAATCACAAAGAGTTAACCGCGACTCAGCTGTTGGCCATTCCCCTCAACGAAGCTTCGGTGAAAATCAGTGCTTTTGGCGTGAACGATGATGAAGCGGATCTCGACAGACCCGTTTGGGCAGGCGTGTTACCCTACCGGACTGTGGTCGGCCCGCTCATCCCAGTGCCGGAGCATACTGGCTATCCAGTGCCCGATTACTCATCTGCCTATGGTGAGCGTTGGCATCAGCCAGCCTCATCTTCAGAATAAACGTTCCTGTCAACGCTGCTGGTACTGTTTGGGCTTGACACAGCGAGTTTCTTAAACATGCGGCTAAACCCCGTCAGGCTGCTATAGCGTAGCCGCTGGGCAATCTGTTCCAGCGGCACGCCGGAAATCAGCGTACTCACCACGCAAGGCGAAATATTCATCATAAACGTAAAGAAATGCGCATCAACTCGTTTATGTTGAAGCTTCTCTGCAAGCTGGATATTAAAAATACCGCTTAGCCGTTATCTCACTACTGTTGCTTTGTACAAAGAAAAAGCATTGTTACAGCCTGTTTGATTATTTTTCCACACAACCATTGAATTTCATGGACTTTCAAGTACCTTAACTCTCGCAATTTTTCATTTTTTATTTCGGGGGATGCTTTGTGAGCGAATTCCAAGATCTGCCCCTGCTTATCGAACAGATAGCCAAAGCAGATGACTCAGAACAGATCGCCTTATTAAACGAATCCATTGAACACGGCCTTGAATCGGGATCCGTGGCGCTGATTCTCGAAGCTTTCCCTGTCGATGACCGTGTGCGTTTATGGCGCGCATTGCCGCTAGAGATGCACATTGATGTGCTGACTGACATGCGCTCTGAGGTGCGCTACTCGATCATTACCGCGCTATCGGAAGTCGAACTCAAGCTGACGCTGGCCAAACTCGACAACCTTTCGCTGATCGAGTGGTCGGACTCTTTGCCAGAAGAGATCATCAATGAAGCACTTTCATTGATCGAAAAAGACGAACTGGAACTGTTCGATCTGGCAAACCAGTATGGGGATGATGAGCTTGGCCGCTGGGCAGAGCGAAAAATCATCACTCTTCCTTTCACCATTTCGGTTGATCGTGCGAAGCGTTTGATGGCGCGCTACAGCTATGACACGCCACAGCAGATTTATCTGATTAATAAAAAGAAGCAATTTCGCGGCGTGGTCAATTACTACGAGATTCTGCGCAGCGAAGGCACAACAACGCTAAAAAATCTTGCTATCGATCCGGTCAATTTACTCAGCAGTAAAATGGCATTATCAGAAGCCGTTGAAGCGGTGGAACACAGCTCGTTACCCGCACTGCCTGTCGTGGATGAAGACCAAACCTTGGTCGGTGAAATTGACTGGCAATTTGCCCTAACCACGCAAAGAGAAATCTACGAAGCTCGACTCATGGCGGGTACCGGTATGGATGAAGGCGACGACTTGTTTGCTCCGGTGATGAAAAGCTCAAAGAAACGAGGCGTTTGGCTCGGCATAAATCTGCTGACGGCGATTCTGGCCTCCATCACGATTGGTCTGTTTGAAGAGGTGATCGCCCAAGTGGTCGCGCTCGCGGTACTGATGCCCATCGTCGCCTCGATGGGTGGCATTGCGGGCAGCCAAACATTGACTCTCATGGTCCGCGCCATGGCCCTCAATCAAATTACTCCCGGTAACCGTTTCGCGCTGTTCAAAAACGAGTTTGGTATCGGCGCAATCAATGGCCTTCTTTGGGCGGTGATCATCGGTGGTTTGGCGGCGTTGTGGTTTCAGTCTCCTGTCATTGGCGCGACGATTTCCTTAGCGATTGTGGTGAACATCATCACCGCTGCCATGTTTGGCGTTTTGATCCCGATTGTGCTCGACAAGTTTGAGCTCGACCCCGCTCTGGCAGGTTCGGTGATCCTTACGACGGTAACCGATGTGGTTGGTTTTTTTGCTTTTTTAGGCACAGCGAGCTTGGTCATGCTCTAGTGAAACGCTCACTATCCAAATACTGACCGACGGGAGCAGCGAGCTCCCGTCTTCTTTTCAGGCGAATAGATCGCCGGGAAAATATGCTATTTACCCATACTATCAGTAGCATTTTAAATGCAAAGTGCAAAATGCAATTGCGTTTTGCAAAGAAAGGTCACACATTAAGCAATCAATATCACAGAAACCAGACAAAAATCGCCTAATTTCGCCCTTTTAAAAGTTGGCACGGATAGTGCTTTATATTAAATGACCCTTATTAAGCCGAGGGTCACCTAGCCAACTGACGTTGTTAGTGAACCAGATTGTTCACAAGTATATAAGCCAAGCGCAGCTTTTGCGGTTGGCTCTTTTTTTATCTGCGATTGCACAAAATGATCTTCGCTCTCTTTCACTCAACGCAACTTTTCATTTACCCTTTTCATCAAGACAACTGCAAACGGCACTTTGATGAAAACCGACTACCATAAACGACTGCTCCCCGTCATACGTCATCTCGAAGCGCATTTTGATGAGCCACTAAACTTAGAAGAAGTCGCTGCACTTGCGCACCTCTCCCCCTATCATTTTCACCGAATTTTCAAAGCCGTCACTGGAGAAACCCTAAATGAACATCTTCGAAGATTGCGCTTGGAGAAAGCCGCCAATCTCCTGTTTTACCGTAAACTGAGCGTCACTGAAACCGCATTGAGCTTTGGTTTTTCCAGTTCTCAGAGCTTGGCAAAAGCGTTCAAACAGCATTTTGCCTTGACTCCATCTCAAGTCAGGGAGTGTGAGAGTATCAGCGAGTTTGCTGAATTACTCAGAAACAGCAAGATAGGACACACATTGCGCAAGAATGGACACGTCGAGAAAGGCAGTTCAGCCTACACTAGAATGAAATCTCACACAGGGAGTAGAACCATGGACATGCAACACTTTCCGGCGAGCCATTTGGCGTTTGTACGTGTAACTGGCGAATATGGGAAGAATTATGAACCAGCAACACAAAAACTTTATCAGTGGGCAGGACCGAGAGGCCTAACGAATAATACCTGTATTTTTATCTATCACGACAACCCGGAAATTACGCCAGCGGAGAAATGCCGCACCGACGTTTGTTTATTGCTTGATGAAGCGGTAGAAGGCAATAGTGACGTGGAAATAAAGCCATTTCCCGGTGGCCATTATGCCTGTATGCGTAGGACGATTACGGATGTTAAGCAGTATCCTCTGGCTTGGGAAGAAACTGATGGAACAGCTGGTTGAACAAGGATTAGATTCTGATGATCGACCTTGTTTTGAGCTCTATCACTCCTACGATCCACAAACTCACCACGCCGATGTGAGCTTCTGCACAGCGATAAAGGCCTAGTAACATTCGGCAGCTGTTCGCTGCCGTTTACTTCATTTCCACTCGGCTCAGTAGTCAAAATTCATCATCTCCACAATAATCCATAGCAATTATGGAATTAACATCACACAAAAATAGACTAAATGCACAAATAATCTTTTGAGAATTTGCCTGTTGATAGAATCGGTACTAATGTTTACTCATCTCAGTGACCTGATATCGCATTTGCAGTATCGGATCTCACTAACAACGTCAATCACCTCACGCGTGCGTTTGGTATAAAAATAAAAAGAAAGCGGCTCCCATTCGGAGCCGCATTTCTTTGTATAATCTTGTCTCTGCCTTAATTCAGTTGATGCTCGTATTCAATCACCACTTGGTTACCATCAACAAACACGTTCTTAATTTTACCATCAACCGTCACGCGGCTTTGCAGGAAAATAGATTGCGAATGACTTAGATTGCGCTGAGATAATGAGGGAATCACTTTCGCTGGCTGAACATGTAACTGCTCGCAAAGCTGATGGACAAATCCAAGCGTTAATGGTGCGTTTCCTCTTAGCAGCGAAGAAAACTCATGATGATTCAAGCCAAGGCGTTTCGTCATTTCCATCTGCGTAATGTGCATTTTCGCTTTCTGTGACATCCAGAGATCGTATAACGCCATACGATCCTGTTCAGTAAACTCCATGATTGATCCTCATATATTCGCTATCGGCATGACACTCTCATACATTAATAACCAAAGTGTTAGTTGCAAGTCAAAAAAGCACCGATTTTCTGCCACAGAAACGGAACAGATTGCACAAAACACGAGGAAGGTCACATCATTATAAGCGTTGATACGACGAAAAACAGGTTAGGGGGTAGAAACAGTCATTCACTACTCACCTAAGCATGGCCTGTGATTAGCGCCGATTTTCTGTTACCTTTTGACTTTTACTTTCAAAAACAAAAAACTATGAACGATTGGCTACTTGAACTACAGCGCGCTCTTTTTAGCAATCACCAAGATTGGTTCGGCAGTGTGCTGTTAATGACCATTGGCAGTGGTGTCGCGTGGTTGATTTGGCGTTTGGTTGTATCACGTCTACGTCTACTGGCAAACAAAACTCGTCTGCATTGGGATAATATGTTGGTGGAGTCGCTACAAACCCCAATCAGTACATTGATCTGGTTGTGGCCCGCCACTCTATCGCTGGCAATCGCCGTACAAAGTCAAACTGGTAAACAGCTGGCTTGGCTTGGGATGACTCAACGGCTGCTGCTTATCGCCCTGTTTGTTTGGATCGTTATGCGTTTGATCAGTCGCATAGAAGACTATGTTCTAGCTCAAGCAAGTCATGACGAGACAACGGTTCAAGCGATTGCGAAAGTCTCGCGACTGTTTTTCTTAGCCATTACAATGCTCACTATGATGCAAGCCTTTGGTCTTAGTTTATCGGGGTTACTGACCTTTGGTGGTGTAGGTGGTTTGATAGTCGGCCTCGCTGCCAAAGATCTATTATCCAACTTCTTTGGCGGTTTGATGATCTATTTTGATCGCCCGTTTAAAGTCGGTGATTGGATCCGCTCTCCAGACCGTCAAATTGAAGGAACCGTTGAGCGCATAGGCTGGCGCATGACTAGCATACGCACTTTTGAGAAGCGGCCAATTTATGTACCGAATTCTGTGTTCAGTAACATCGTGGTTGAAAATCCTTCGCGTATGCTCAATCGTCGCATCAACGAAACCATCGGCGTTCGCTATGATGACAAGCAGAAATTGCCTTTAATTATTGAGCAAGTGCGCAAGATGCTGGAACAGCATCCCGATATTGATACCACACAAACGCTCATTGTTAACTTCAATACTTTTGGTCCATCGTCGCTGAATTTCTTCATCTACACCTTCACAAAAACCGTCAACTGGGTCGAATACCACAGTGTGAAACAAGATGTGCTACTAAAAGTGATGGAGATCATTCAGCAAAATGGCGCCGACATCGCGTTCCCGACCCAAACCATCAAGCTCGACCCATTCCAAGCGGGTATCTCGTCTCCTGAGAAGGCTTAAATAAGCAGAGCCCGGTTTGGGCTCTGCTTTCTATTAATCTTTGCTTAGCACAGTACGTGCATTTAGTGGCTGTAGCGGACGATTATTACGCCCCATGACAGACATCAACTGTTCTGTTTGGCTATTCGAAAGCTCTGAAGCTTGTTTGAGAACAAACCAGCGAACCCCCTCGCTACACGGTGGTGTGGTTAAAGAGCCATTAAAGCGAAAGTAGTCTTGCTGCTTAGGCAGTAGCGCAGCGACATCAAAAGCATGAGGCAAGGTAACTTGTTCGCCCACAGTAGGCATTTTTGCCGTCAGCTCGCTGAGTAACGGATTCTGCTTCCCTGTATCAAACATCACCGCGACAACAGCCAGGTTTCCTTCGCTGTCAGCATGTACAAAATGCGCTTCCAAAGGATACTGTTTTCCCCTTATTGCATTCTCGGACGGTGTGTGAAAATGAAACTGTTTAAGCTCAAAGCTTTTACCGTCAACATGAAAGACGTTTTCCCCGCTTACTCCTGCCTGCAGGGTGTGACCATTATTGGTCAAAGAAACGACCTGCCCTGTATAGTTCAACTCAAGTGTTTTTATCTCTGCTTCGACAGGTTGCGCTATGTTGATAGGGCTTTGGTTTTTACCTATTGCACACTCTTTTGCAACTTTGCCCCAATGCTCCGGACCATGATGGCCTTCATATCCCCACTCAGAGGCCAGCGTCGTGTTAGACAACGCCAGTGTTATAAAAAGAGCACTGATCTGTGTTTTCATGCTATTTCCTTGCGAATAAAAATCTGATAATTGGCAAGGCAATATTAGCCAAAAAATAGACCTGTAGAGTCTGTTGCAATCTTTGTTTACTCAAGCTGAGAGCCGATTCTCACCGGAGGTTCATTTATTCTCTGGTTCAAATCCCGCAGCCTCTCTTGCAAATACTTCGTGAGACATCGCCTTATAGTTAAGCGCGTCGGTGACCTTGCCTTTTTTCTTCAGTAACTTTTCTAGCTCTTTATTGTCGACCTTTTGCCACTGTCCAAGTTGCTCAGCACTCATGCCAGAGCTGCCTACATCACGGCTTTGAATCGCGACGATATTCCGACTGGTCACTTTTAGAGCGTCACGAAAACCTTGCTGGGTAGACAAATCAAACTGGCTGCCCTCCATCAACGAGCGTAGCTCTCTCGCCCAATAAAATTCGAGAAATGGAATCGCTTGCGTGGGCTTATCCCAGGCAACGCCTTTGACAAAATAGACAAGCGAGCGATATTGATCGTCACTAAAATTTGAGATACCCAATTTGGTCGGAAGCTGGTTGTAATCAATCGGCCGATCTTGCTCGTCAAAAAGCCAAGCATCACCATGTGCGACCATTTTTCCCCAGAATGTTGGCCAATCTGTCCACTGACGATAATCTTTGTCTATCAAAACGTTGACGCGTAGCTTCTCTCCACCATTAGGCATCTGATAAAAGACATTAAACGTATGATGCCCGTCAGTGAGGAAATACTGCCCATCAGGCCCAATTACCACTGTCTTCATTTTGTCTTTATGCGCGCCTATCTCATCTTTGCATTGGTAAGACTGGTTGTCGTTTGGCAGAGAAACGTCGGTATAATGTTTGACCCCTTTTTGCCCGTTCGATTCGCATAGCTCATCGAACATCGCTTTCGGATCACGATGGTAACGTCCTAACTTGTAGAAAATCTGATCGTAGCCGATAGATGACTGAGTCGGTTTCAATTGCCCTAGTTTCTAGTTCAATGACATCGCCCACTTGGGGTTCCATCGCATAAACGGGTACTAGGCTACCCAAACTGACACTGACTACAACCAATAGCCCTGTCATTTTCTTCATAATTCACTCCATATTAGCTATTTTCCCAACCAAATCTCCTAGCCGGAAACTCAGCGTAACCGACATAACTATGTAGCAAAAAAGAGAATAGCTTATTAAAGGCAACAACATGCATAAACTTGATGCTAGGGCGTGTTGATCTTTCGTGATGGATTTTTAAGCAGCATGGTTAGGCGTTATAATTTGTTTCGCAAAAAATAAACTGTAACTTCATGCCATGCCGAGACTAATGCTAACTGATAAGCAGTGACGAAGCTACTTCAAGTAATGAAAAACACTAGCCGCATTTATAGCATAGAATGACCTTTGAAGGGATTCTTTACCGCAGGCGAACAGGAGTTCCATGGCGTGATCTTCCAAAAGAGTTTGGGGACTGGTGAACGGTTACTGCCATTTAATTGGCATTTAGACAGGATTATCATCCAAAGCCTATAGCGCGTGATACCATAAGATAAAGGCTGAATTGCTCAATAACCAATGCGTATCAGTTAAGAGCAGTTGATCATTCTTTTAGTCAACAACGCCCGTCTAATTGACCACTGCTCTAACAGGCATACCGAGTCCTGTTGCTAAAAGTTGCAGGCTCACTACTATCCAGAATTACGGATAATTTTCAGATTTTTAAACCTGCATCTTAAAGTTGAACCAGTATAATGATTTTGAAGTTTCAATATTTATTTAACCCAATAACTTGTCCGCCATATAGTGATGTTATTAAAATATTATATTCATCTTTTCTCTCTACAACTTCAATCCAATTATGTTCTTTTAATGCTCTTTTTGAACTATAAATTTCCTTCACAACGGGACTATCTATCGACGGAGATGATTTATTTAAAATTCGCATCATCATATCATCATGAGAAAGAAAATATAGATCATTATTTATTTTTATTAAATCTCCAGTTAATTTCATTTCATATGTTGATTTTTTTCCTTCTTCAACAATTGTGAATATTTGAAATTTATTTTTACTTAAGATTATTTGGACTGAGTTTTCAGCTTTAAAATTATCTTTTAAGTTTGTCAAAGTATAATTATAACTCATAGCTATATCTTCCTTTGAAAAGGCGGACATAACCATAATATACGTAAGGAGTGTAACATCCATTACCCATATAATATACTTTTTAACAAAATTCATTTCTTATATCCTCTACTATAGAGAAACTCTCAAAACCATCATTGGCAATGATGATTTTGTTGTATATCATCGCGCCTGGCTTTATCACGCTGTATGATATTTTTTCACCAATAAAAACATAAATAAATGATATATCACAAAAATCATTTACAATTCCTTCAACTTCTTCATAGCTGAACTTTAACTCTTCATTTTGACTATTATTTGAATAAACCGCTAACTTATCTGACTCATATAAAATTATATTTTTGCTTTTTGCCGAATCGCGCAAGGTAATACTAACCGCAACAAATAAAAGAAAGAAAAAAACAAATATACTCACTAAATTAAAGATTAATGCATTAACAGTCTTTTTTTCTGATTTAAATTGATTTTTAATATTTTCTTTTTTTGTCTCTAGTCTTTTTGTTTCGACATCGAAATTTGATTTTTTACACTTTCAGGGTCTAAAATATAACCGACTTTAGAAACTGTTTTTAATATTTTTTGTTCTTTACCGTTGTCACCTAATATATTTCTAATAATCCTTATTGACTGAACCAATGATCCTTCTGTAACGATTTTTCCATTCCATGCGTAACTCAGAAGATCTTCTTTTGGTACAATGTTACCAGCGTTTTTACACAATAAAATTAATGTTGCTAAATCATGCTTACCAATACGTATTCTTTCATTTGTTACACTATTGACAATATATGGCATTCGTGAACTTATGATTAAATGTTTGACTTTAAAAGATTCTTCCACTTTATATTCTCAACATTTGACATTTAATTTATTGATGTTTAATTTTTTAATGAGAAGTTCATTAATTACCTCCAAACTATTCATGAAATGAATTAATCATGCTTTGGATAGAAATAAAAAATTACACCTCGCATGCTCATTCATTACGTTCTAAAGTCGCTTCTATTGGATTTAAGTTTGGATTGTATGGTGATAGTAATGAGGCTCTATATTGAGTTTCCAAAAAACGAATGATACTCTCGCCATCTATAACTTCGTAAGTATTTTTGATAGTTGCGCTAACATCCTTCAGTGACTGGGCACTGATTAGATTCACTCGAGACAACTATCTGTCGCGTCAATCAACTTTTGCAATACATGGCATGAAATACTTTTTAATGTGCCCATTTAATCATGATATCGAACAAATTGTACACTAAATTCAATCTAGACGTAAATACGATTTGACGCGTATGGAAATGGATTTTCTCAGTCAGATACTCGATAAACAGCATCGTCTGAGTCACAGAAAGTCGGCTCTAGCTGCCTTTGCTGCGTAATTCGTTCAGAAAACCAAACTGTCTGCAATGGAGTGATTCTTATATAACACACTGAGTTTCAGGCATACCAAGCCCTGTAAGTTCGTTCAGCGCTTTAATCATGGCGTAAGTTTCACCAACCTGAGCATTGTAGTTTCTCAGACTTAATCGCCCACCTAACAACTGCTTCACTCGATACATTGCTGTCTCTGATAGTGAGCGTTTATGGATAGTCGTACCGCTTTTTTCACTTATTGTTGGAGCCGTAGAGCTGCTGGCAACCTACCGCTAGATTCCTAGGGTGACCATTCTCCCAGAAGGCTGCCCTTCTCTAGGAGAGATGAGTGGTACAGCTCGCTTGAACCGTATGGCTTAGTGGCAATCCCTTGGCTTTTCGTCTTTCTTCGACCGACCACGAGCTGAATCGAGTATATTCAACGATCACGAGGATTATCTGCACACCAAATAGCACCACTCTATGGAGGGTTATATTAAAACCGCCTTTATGAAGGCGGTTTTATTATTTATTCTACTTGAATTGACACATCACTGTCGCACTTTTACCCTGGTCAGTATGGTCAAGAACAGCCTCTCGTTGATCATTAACAAAATACCAATTCGATTGTGAAAGAGAACGATACCCTGAATAAAAACCTAAATTTGCAGTCCCAAGTTTTGTTCCTTTATCAACTGTACTTTGATGAAACTTTCTGAATTCACTCATCTCAGCAGAAGTAGGCAGTTCGCCTTTAAGTTCTGAATTCTCCCATAGATATCCAGCCATTTTAGAACAAAGACGATCCCCTTGTGCTTTTGACATCAGACCGAACTCCACTAATGGACCGTGACGAGCATTATCATTTTTAACTTTGCTGCTGTGAACATTACCATCATTTACAAACATACTCTGCATAGTATAAGGAACTGGGCCCGACATGAACTTTGATCGACCATATCCCAAAACAACTATGCAATCATCATGAGGATTATTGTCTTCACATATAGGATTAATTCGTTTTATAACAAACTCTGCACTCTTATCAGTCAATGTTGCAGTGTATCTGCTTTCGCCAGAAATACCTTCAAACGATGCAACGGCCTTATCGTACCACGTGTTTATCGTTGCCTTCTCTGAAGTATCCCATTTTACATTTGTAGTAACATCAACTTCTCTCTCATCACTTAATTTTGCATAAACTTGAAAAATGTGTGATGACATATTGAGTGATTCAACACCAGTTTTTTTGTCTAATGACTCGACAATATTTATAGACATGACGATCGCATCAGTCGCACTCAATTTTATTGATTCCGAAGTAGTAGTAGAAATTTTAGCTACTATATCAACTTCACCTTTGGGCGACACAGCTTTAAAAAAACCATCATTTAAAGATACAATACCGTTCCCTTTAACTTCCCAAAACACACTATTTGTTACGTCAACTAGAGACTCATAACCTTCAAACTCCGCTAATGCTTTGAGTTCTATAGTTAATCCATGAGGTACAGAGTCAACCTCTTGTTCATTTACTATAGTAATTTCTTTTAAAACTGGATTCGTAATAGTCATCTCATGTACTGTCGCCGCCCCTAGTGCTTTAGCAACAATTTTCACTTTCCCCTCTTTTTTCGCCACCAACTTACCATTAGAAAATTCAACATCACCGCCGAATTCATCGCTCCTTTCATCAATCGCCCACTGTGTAAATGCTAAAACATCAACAGAATTGTATACATTATCAAGTATCTCATTATCTTTTTCATAAATTGCACTAATAACAAGTTCAGCAGAACCGAACAAAGGTAATTCTGTTGGTAGTTCTGTTTGTAATTCTAATAGATTTTCATTGTCATTGACTAAAATTCTCAAATTTGCTGTAGATCCTTTAAAAGAGGCACGCAGATGGGATGCACCGACATTTAAAGCAGAGAATTTTCCATCTTCAATTTTTCCAATGAAATCATCATCAAATGTCCATTCAATATCATCATCAACCAGTTGGGAAGTGTCATCATCAAAGTGAGCCATCAATAACCATTCAGATACACTATCTTTGGGGACAACATAACCATCAATAACTGATATCAAGGAGCTTTTTGGTGCTATAGATATGCTCGTTATATTCGAATCACTAATTTGGACACTATATATCTGTGATTCTACTTCCCCGATTACACCCCATACTTCGATCTCTCCAGCATCTTTTGCTATGAAATGATTCCCGTCAAACTCAGCTTTATCGCGTTGAGAAACTTTAAATTTAGCGGAATTAGTAATATCTCTCACAGAGCCATCACTATAATAGCCTTTCGCATTCACTTTAGTTTTCATACCGACATGCGTTATTATGCTATCTGCACTTTTTGTATATAGATTACCTCTTCCATGTGGTGCAATCCCATAATCTAATGATAAAGATATCTCTTTTAATATAGGTTCTGAGGTAGATGAAGATGAATCACTCCCACACCCCCACAGACCGATAATGGATATCAACCCACTTATTAATGCCATCGATTTCATAATTTTCACTGATTTTACCCTCTAAAGTATTAATTCGACGGTGTAACTGCTATGCACTCATATGTACTCAGCACTCATATGTACTCAACTCAAGGTTCCTCCACCGCAAACGTGCCTTAATTTACAATGAACCAGATACCACTTCACGTTAATAATTTTTTTTTCACATTTTTATCATTTAAATTTCTTTAAAATAAAAACTAAGTACGATCACTCACCCACCATACCTTCACAGAAAAAGTGTTCAACCTAGTTAGAGTGAGCCAACACTTAACTGAGGGAGCATTTTTAAATATCAACATGGAGAGGTAAAAAGCAATAAAATATCTCCAAAAAATGTAATTCACTTTAGATACAGTAAGCTGAAAAATTTTAATATCATCTTTAAAATCTAAGAAAATCGTCATTTAAAAAGAAAAACAAAGCTAAAAGACGTCATCAAATATGTAAATATCAAGAGTCTCAACTCGAATATAAAGACTATTTTGGCTCCATTCCGTTTCTTTATTGAAAATATTGACTCAATGGAGAAATATTGACCAAGCGAGACTATATTGGGTCAATATTCCGAAAAGAAAGCCATTAAGAGGGAATAATCATGACGGGTGATAAGCATCAAACAGAATTTTCTTTGCTAAGCATATGCCGACTGATACTGTTTAACGTCTTTTAAAAAATGATGTACATTCCCACACCCAAATCGCCAAGTTTCTTATGGTGAGCCGAACCAGTGTTAGTAAGTGGGTTCACACTTTTCTTGAAGAAGGATTAGAAGAGCCGAAGGAAAAGCCAAGAACGGGACGACTACCCTTCTTAACTTCTGAGCAAAGAACGCAATTGAGCCAATACATAAAAGATAAAGCCAGTGATACACAAGGAGGACGACTGACTGGAGCCGACATCCACGCTTATATCGAAAGAATTTGGCCAGCACTACCACCCTGACTCTATCTATTACCTGCTCGAGCACATGGGCTTTTCATGGATAACTGCCCGCTCAAAACACCCCAAGCAATCTCAAGAAGCACAAGACGATTTTAAAAAATTAAAAATTGAAACAACCCTGAAGATCCTAGGACATATCGCTTTTGAACATGTTGATGTTTGGTTTCAAGATGAAGCCAGATTTGGGCAACAAAACACAACAACACGGTTATGGGCAGAGAAAGGAACACGTCCCTGAGCCGTGACGCAACAACAATTTGAATATGCGTATCTGTTTGGTTCTGTCTGTCCTGCGAGAGGGATTGGCGAAGCGATGATCGTTCCTTGGGTTAATAAAGAGATCATGACCGAGCATTTAAAGCAAATATCGGCCAACACTGAAAAAGGACGTCATGCCGTCATCATTATGGATGGGGCGAGTTGGCATACCAATGACATTGCAGAGCCGTTTAGCCATGTCAGCATCATCAAGCTCCCGCCCTATTCACCAGAGCTCAACCCGATAGAACAAGTGTGGAGCTGGCTAAGACAACACTGTCTTGCCAATCAGAGTTTTACCGATTATGACGATATCGTGGAGAAAGTGTGCAAGGCATGGAATCTTTTATGAAGTTGATCAACGAGTGAAATTTTACCAATAGCAAAAAGCCCGCTGATTACTCAGCGGGCTTTATTAATAGTGGCGGAGAGATAGGGATTTGAACCCTAGGTACGCTATTAACGTACGCCGGTTTTCAAGACCGGTGCTTTCAACCACTCAGCCATCTCTCCACAAATTGTCATCGTCAGATTAGTACACTGATGATGTTGTTACACGTATATACGAGTAATCGTATTCAAAGCCTGGCGATGTTCTACTCTCACATGGGGAAGCCCCACACTACCATCGACGCTGTTTCGTTTCACTTCTGAGTTCGGGATGGAGTCAGGTGGGTCCAAAACGCTATGGTCGCCAAGCAAATTCTTTCTCTCTATTTCTAGAGAATAATCTGGAAAGCTGTTTCAGTTCTTTTTAACACATTCAAATTTGTTCTTGCTTTGAGTCCACCAAAACCCTTTGGGTGTTGTATGGTTAAGCCTCACGGGCAATTAGTACAGGTTAGCTCAACGCCTCACAGCGCTTACACACCCTGCCTATCAACGTTCTAGTCTCGAACAACCCTTTAGGACAGTTAAACTGTCAGGGAAGACTCATCTCAGGGCTCGCTTCCCGCTTAGATGCTTTCAGCGGTTATCGATTCCGAACTTAGCTACCGGGCAATGCGTCTGGCGACACAACCCGAACACCAGAGGTTCGTCCACTCCGGTCCTCTCGTACTAGGAGCAGCCCCCTTCAATCTTCCAACGCCCACGGCAGATAGGGACCGAACTGTCTCACGACGTTCTAAACCCAGCTCGCGTACCACTTTAAATGGCGAACAGCCATACCCTTGGGACCGACTTCAGCCCCAGGATGTGATGAGCCGACATCGAGGTGCCAAACACCGCCGTCGATATGAACTCTTGGGCGGTATCAGCCTGTTATCCCCGGAGTACCTTTTATCCGTTGAGCGATGGCCCTTCCATTCAGAACCACCGGATCACTATGACCTGCTTTCGCACCTGCTCGAACCGTCATTCTCGCAGTTAAGCGGGCTTATGCCATTGCACTAACCTCACGATGTCCAACCGTGATTAGCCCACCTTCGTGCTCCTCCGTTACTCTTTGGGAGGAGACCGCCCCAGTCAAACTACCCACCAGGCACTGTCCGCGACCCCGATGAGGGGCCAACGTTAGAACATCAAACATACAAGGGTGGTATTTCAAGGACGGCTCCAACGCAACTGGCGTCACGTCTTCAAAGCCTCCCACCTATCCTACACATGTAGGTTCAATGTTCAGTGCCAAGCTGTAGTAAAGGTTCACGGGGTCTTTCCGTCTAGCCGCGGGTACACTGCATCTTCACAGCGATTTCAATTTCACTGAGTCTCGGGTGGAGACAGCGTGGCCATCATTACGCCATTCGTGCAGGTCGGAACTTACCCGACAAGGAATTTCGCTACCTTAGGACCGTTATAGTTACGGCCGCCGTTTACCGGGGCTTCGATCAAGAGCTTCGCTTACGCTAACCCCATCAATTAACCTTCCGGCACCGGGCAGGCGTCACACCGTATACGTCATCTTGCGATTTTGCACAGTGCTGTGTTTTTAATAAACAGTTGCAGCCACCTGGTATCTGCGACTCTCGTCAGCTCCATCCGCGAGGGACTTCACCATCAAGAGCGTACCTTCTCCCGAAGTTACGGTACCATTTTGCCTAGTTCCTTCACCCGAGTTCTCTCAAGCGCCTTGGTATTCTCTACCCGACCACCTGTGTCGGTTTGGGGTACGATTCCATCAAATCTGAAGCTTAGAGGCTTTTCCTGGAAGCATGGCATCAATGACTTCACTACCGTAGTAGCTCGACGTCGTGTCTCAGCCTATCGAGTGTCCGGATTTACCTAAACACTCAGCCTACGCACTTGAACCTGGACAACCGTCGCCAGGCCCACCTAGCCTTCTCCGTCCCCCCATCGCAATTTGATCGAGTACGGGAATATTAACCCGTTTCCCATCGACTACGCCTTTCGGCCTCGCCTTAGGGGTCGACTCACCCTGCCCCGATTAACGTTGGACAGGAACCCTTGGTCTTCCGGCGGGGAGGTTTTTCACCCCCCTTGTCGTTACTCATGTCAGCATTCGCACTTCTGATACCTCCAGCATGCTTTACAACACACCTTCAACAGCTTACAGAACGCTCCCCTACCCAATGTTCATAGAACATTGCCGCAGCTTCGGTTTACAACTTAGCCCCGTTACATCTTCCGCGCAGGCCGACTCGACTAGTGAGCTATTACGCTTTCTTTAAATGATGGCTGCTTCTAAGCCAACATCCTAGCTGTCTAAGCCTTCCCACATCGTTTCCCACTTAGCTGCAATTTGGGACCTTAGCTGGCGGTCTGGGTTGTTTCCCTCTCCACGACGGACGTTAGCACCCGCCGTGTGTCTCCCGGATAGTACTTACTGGTATTCGGAGTTTGCAAAGGGTTGGTAAGTCGGGATGACCCCCTAGCCTTAACAGTGCTCTACCCCCAGTAGTATTCGTCCGAGGCGCTACCTAAATAGCTTTCGGGGAGAACCAGCTATCTCCGAGTTTGATTGGCCTTTCACCCCTAGCCACAAGTCATCCGCTAATTTTTCAACATTAGTCGGTTCGGTCCTCCAGTTGATGTTACTCAACCTTCAACCTGCCCATGGCTAGATCACTCGGTTTCGGGTCTAATGCTAGCAACTATACGCCCAGTTAAGACTCGGTTTCCCTACGGCTCCCCTAGATGGTTAACCTTGCTACTAACATTAAGTCGCTGACCCATTATACAAAAGGTACGCAGTCACAGGACAAAGCCTGCTCCTACTGCTTGTACGTACACGGTTTCAGGTTCTATTTCACTCCCCTCACAGGGGTTCTTTTCGCCTTTCCCTCACGGTACTGGTTCACTATCGGTCAGTCAGGAGTATTTAGCCTTGGAGGATGGTCCCCCCATATTCAGACAGGATAACACGTGTCCCGCCCTACTCGATTTCACTGAACATGCGCCTATAACTACGGGACTATCACCCGGTATCGTTGGCCTTTCCAGACCATTCGTCTAACGCATATAAAGCTTAAGGGCTAATCCAATTTCGCTCGCCGCTACTTTCGGAATCTCGGTTGATTTCTTTTCCTCGGGGTACTTAGATGTTTCAGTTCTCCCGGTTCGCTTCGCTGCACTATGTATTCATGCAGCGATACTGGCTTATGCCAGTGGGTTTCCCCATTCGGAAATCGGTGACTCAAGTGGCTCTTACTGCCTCATCACCGCTTATCGCAAGTTAGTACGTCCTTCATCGCCTCTGACTGCCAAGGCATCCACCGTGTACGCTTAGTCACTTAACCATACAACCCGAAAGGGTCTTTACGTTAAACAACCAAGGTTGCTATCTCATTATTTGAATGAGCGAGATAGCTTTGATTTGCCGGACTCAATTTTGAATCGTCACTTAAAAGTGACATTCCCAAGAACACTTGAATGTGTTTTGTTGGTGTTTGTCTTAAAGACAAACATTGAGAACTTTACAAGCAATCTATCAATGATAGATAAATTACTTTGTCAGCTTTCCAAATTGTTAAAGAGCAAGATTTTCTAATGAAAACCATTTTTAAAGATTCTTAAGGAAAAACCCTTAAAGATGGTGGAGCTATGCGGGATCGAACCGCAGACCTCCTGCGTGCAAGGCAGGCGCTCTCCCAGCTGAGCTATAGCCCCATCAGTAGTGGTGGGTCTGAGTGGACTCGAACCACCGACCTTACGCTTATCAGGCGTACGCTCTAACCACCTGAGCTACAGACCCACTAAATGCTCTAATCTAAACCGTATCAATCTGTGTGAACACTCATCGCAATAATCATCGTATAAGGAGGTGATCCAGCGCCAGGTTCCCCTAGCGCTACCTTGTTACGACTTCACCCCAGTCATGAACCACAAAGTGGTGAGCGTCCTCCCGAAGGTTAAACTACCCACTTCTTTTGCAGCCCACTCCCATGGTGTGACGGGCGGTGTGTACAAGGCCCGGGAACGTATTCACCGTGGCATTCTGATCCACGATTACTAGCGATTCCGACTTCATGGAGTCGAGTTGCAGACTCCAATCCGGACTACGACGCACTTTTTGGGATTCGCTCACTTTCGCAAGTTGGCCGCCCTCTGTATGCGCCATTGTAGCACGTGTGTAGCCCTACTCGTAAGGGCCATGATGACTTGACGTCGTCCCCACCTTCCTCCGGTTTATCACCGGCAGTCTCCCTGGAGTTCCCACCATTACGTGCTGGCAAACAAGGATAAGGGTTGCGCTCGTTGCGGGACTTAACCCAACATTTCACAACACGAGCTGACGACAGCCATGCAGCACCTGTCTCAGAGCTCCCGAAGGCACTCCAGCGTCTCCGCCAGATTCTCTGGATGTCAAGAGTAGGTAAGGTTCTTCGCGTTGCATCGAATTAAACCACATGCTCCACCGCTTGTGCGGGCCCCCGTCAATTCATTTGAGTTTTAATCTTGCGACCGTACTCCCCAGGCGGTCTACTTAACGCGTTAGCTCCGAAAGCCACGGCTCAAGGCCACAACCTCCAAGTAGACATCGTTTACAGCGTGGACTACCAGGGTATCTAATCCTGTTTGCTCCCCACGCTTTCGCATCTGAGTGTCAGTATCTGTCCAGGGGGCCGCCTTCGCCACCGGTATTCCTTCAGATCTCTACGCATTTCACCGCTACACCTGAAATTCTACCCCCCTCTACAGTACTCTAGTTTGCCAGTTTCAAATGCAATTCCCAGGTTGAGCCCGGGGCTTTCACATCTGACTTAACAAACCACCTGCATGCGCTTTACGCCCAGTAATTCCGATTAACGCTCGCACCCTCCGTATTACCGCGGCTGCTGGCACGGAGTTAGCCGGTGCTTCTTCTGTAGGTAACGTCAAATGATAGCGCTATTAACACTACCACCTTCCTCCCTACTGAAAGTGCTTTACAACCCGAAGGCCTTCTTCACACACGCGGCATGGCTGCATCAGGCTTGCGCCCATTGTGCAATATTCCCCACTGCTGCCTCCCGTAGGAGTCTGGACCGTGTCTCAGTTCCAGTGTGGCTGATCATCCTCTCAGACCAGCTAGGGATCGTCGCCTTGGTGAGCCCTTACCTCACCAACTAGCTAATCCCACCTGGGCATATCCTGACGCGAGAGGCCCGAAGGTCCCCCTCTTTGGCCCGTAGGCATCATGCGGTATTAGCCATCGTTTCCAATGGTTATCCCCCACATCAGGGCAATTTCCCAGGCATTACTCACCCGTCCGCCGCTCGCCACCCGAGAAACAAGTTTCTCTGTGCTGCCGCTCGACTTGCATGTGTTAGGCCTGCCGCCAGCGTTCAATCTGAGCCATGATCAAACTCTTCAATTAAAAGTTTTTTGAAGCTTTCGCTTCGGCTCAATGAATACTGATAAGTTTCTAGTCCCTAGAAGCTAGTTCCTAGAAAACTTGAATTGACTGTGCTCGATACCGAAGTATCAAATTGGTCACTCAGTTCATTGATAAATCTTTTGCGATTATCATCAACGAGTGCCCACACAGATTGATAGGTTTATATTGTTAAAGAGCTTGCTTTTCGAGAAGCTTTTCTCTCAAAGCGGAGGTGCATTCTAGCGAGTTAATTTGAAGAGTCAAACACTTTTTCAAATTTCTTTTTTTAGAAGCCTTACCCTCTTACTGCACTGCTGAAGCCTTGTGGCGTCTGCCGTGTCAGTGGATGCGCATTATAGGCGGAACGTTTCTGTGTGCAACTCTTTTTTGCAAAAATCTGCAAAAACCGGTTTAGATGGACAAATTTCACCCAAGCGCTCATTTTACACACGCAGTTATTAATAATAAGTAGCTATGCTGTAGATTAAAACTGGTTTAACCACATTTCGTCTATCTCCCCTTCCTTGATCGCCGCACTCTGTTTTCGTTCCCAATCCTCTATTTTCTCTAGCTCACGCAATACGCTGTCCAAAGTCAGTGTATTGTTGTCTAATTCAAAGATCTGTTTTTGGCTTTGATAATAGAATTTTAAAATCGTATATGCTTGCAGATCTTCTTGCTCTGCTGCCGACTTTATCTGTTTCAGTCTACGAAAAATGCGATTGTGCAATTGTTTCATTTGCCAAACGTAAACGACTTCTTTGAAGAAAGGATGCCCTTTCACTTGATTGAGTAACGAAACCGTGGTCAGAAGTCCAAGAAGGACACCGATCAAGTTCCAGTGGAAATTGCCCGTCGACTCTTGTTCGACGACTGTCTGGTTACCAAACAATGAAATCAGTAAGCTACCGAATGCCAGTGATGAGAGTGCGAAAAGCACCACAAAGCCAACAATGACAATATTGGCTTTTCTGCGGTAAAGCGGTTTGTTGATAGATTCAATTTTCATGTTTCATTCTAATAAAGCAGTGAGTTTATCCTCTATGCTGCTCGATCACATCGGCTAACTCAATCAAGGTTTTGTAATCAAATTCGCACTTTATTCATTTCTTCTTTATAGAGGCTTTTTGTTTTGGCTCGCGCCTCAGTCGAACTTGGGTATATACTCCGCCCATTCATTTTAATGCTCATTCGAGGTTTTCCTTATGCGCTCTTTTGTTTTACGCGCCCGTGCCGCCCCAACTAACAGTAAAGCCTTATTGGAAGGCGTTGGTCAGGAAGCGCACACTGAAATTTTGGCACACACTTTAATGAACACCATGTTTGTCGCCCAATCACATCGCGAAGATGTCACCGTGCATTTAGTGCTAGAAAGTACCCAAGACTATTCTCGAACCATCACGATTCAGTCAAACGATGTCACGAATATCAACGGTTTTAATGAAGCGACTTTAATGAATGTGGTTGCTCGCTCATTAGATGCTGCTCAAGGAATGGCCAAGGAAGAATGCCGTAATGTGGAACCTGGCGTAACGGTGCGAACCATTAGCTTTGAGCGTCTTATCCAAGAGCTTGCGGAAAATCATCAGCTTTATATGTTGGACAAAAAGGGCGAATTTGTTCGCGACGTTGATTTTGCGCCAAATCCCTGCTTTTTGCTCACCGATCACATTCCGATGCCGAAAAAGACTTTCAACAGCTTAAAACGCTTAGGCACACAAAAGATTAGTCTTGGCCCTAAAATGCTGTTTGCTTCCCAGTGTGTCACCTTGATCCAGAATGAGTTAGATCTACGCGATTCACTGTGAGTAACTTGCAGCATGCCTTTTTGCTGCTATGATGTCGCAACAAATATAGTCGGGGAGCCTTTAGGCTGAGATCGCAAAGCGAGACCCGTTGAACCTGATGCAGTTAATACTGACGTAGGGAACTATATGTGTATTCACCCGCTTGTTGGGTTAAAGACAAATGTTTCCCGCTATCGCACGGCGGCAGATTGTTGAATGCGCAGTTCCTGTACGTCTTGTCATAGGAAGCAAGATGCTACTCTCACAAGACTCTCAATCCCACATCCCGATTGTTCTCACTATCGCTGGCTCAGACAGTGGTGGCGGTGCGGGCATTCAAGCCGATATTAAGACCATCTCCGCCACTGGCGGTTACGCCTGCTCTGTAATTACCGCGATTACCTCGCAAAATACTCAAGGGGTATCCGCCGTTCTGCCCATTCCACTTGAGCATATTGCCTCTCAGTTGGACGCGGTGTTCAGCGATTTAAATGTCCGAGCAGTAAAAATCGGTATGTTGGCAGACGCCGATATTATCCGCCTTGTTGCCAGCAAAATCCGCCAATATCGTCC